>SFHQ01000011.1 GCA_004556345.1 Clostridiales bacterium
CGTTCCTCGGTAATGATGACCTCGTTTGTTATGAGATGCTCATTCACACATCTATATTTCTCTCTATCAAGGTAACCAATGACTTTCACGCGCACATCCTCTGCTTTCCTGAATTAAAACGATTATAGCATCTCATCGTTTTTACGTCAAATAGATAGATCAATACCTTGCTGTTCTGTCCTTGCGCTTTTCTTCCACCTATGGTATCATACCTCCAAAACATACGATTCTAGTAATAAAAGGAGGACCTCACCGTGCCAACGACGAAACCTTATGGCGGCTTCGAGCTGGGTCCCATCCGGCCCCCCAGCGAGGCGTATAGTTTATTGCTGCGCATCAACCGGGGGTGCGGGTGGAACAAATGTCGGTTCTGCGGCTTTTACCGGGACGTGCCGTTCAGCATTCGGACGGCGGAGGACGTGAAGAAGGACATCGACCTGGTGAAATACTGGGTGGACGTGTTCCAGCAGAAGGCGGTGCCGCGCAACCCCAGCTCGGACGCGGATTACGAGGCCTGCTCCATGGCCTATCATTGGATCCAGAGCGGGATGCGCTCCGTCTTTTTCCAGGACGGGAACAGCCTGCTGATGAATCCCGACGAGCTGACGGACGTGCTGGAATATCTCAACGCGACCTTTCCGCAGATCCAGCGCATCACGACCTACGCCCGGTCGGACACGATCAACCGCCTCAAGCCGGAGCGGCTGGAGCGCTATGCCCAGCTGAAGCTCAACCGCTTCCACATCGGCTTGGAGACGGGGAATGATGATATTTTAAAGCTCATGCGGAAGGGCGTGACCAAGGCCGACCAGATCAAGGCGGGCATCAAGGCCATGGCTGCGGGCATTGAGATCAACGAGTTTTACATGCCCAACATGGGCGGGCGGGAGTACGCCAGGCAGAGCGCCCTGGACACCGCCGACGTGATGAACCAGGTCAACCCGAACTTTATCCGCATCCGGTCCATGGCCCTGGCGGAAAACCTGGAGATGTACGAGGATTATGAGAAGGGGCTGCTGACCCGCCCCAATGATATTGAGACGATCCAGGAGATCCGGCTCTTTATCGAGAATCTGCACGGCATCACCAGCGTGGTGGACAGCGACCACATCTTAAATATCTTACTGGAGCTGAAGGGCAAGCTGCCGGAGGACAAGGACAAGATGCTGGGCCTCATCGACTACTTCTTAGACCTGCCCCAGGAGCAGCAGGATATATTCCGGTTGGGCCGTCGCCTGGGCCTCATGGGAGAGCTGCGGGACCTGCATAATTCGGTCTTAGTGGACAAGGTCAAGCGGACGATGGAGCAGTCCCAGGTGGACCACTCGAATCTCGACGCCGTCTGCGACCGGCTGATGATCCGGGCCATTCCTATTTGATTAGGATGGGAACGAAAAATATTGTGAAAAATGCTTGACACGGCGGGATCGGCCGTGCTATACTCGAAACACCTATGAAAAGGGCTTATTTTTTGTGCGCGGAATACGGTATCCAAACGCAAAACCCTGGACCGTATCGGACATAGGGAGGCAGACCGAGGCCGATCCACACCGTGTTTCTTTTCCCCTGCCCAGGAGCAGGTGGAGTTTTGGAAGATTCGCCGGGATCGGAGTCGCCTGTGGAACGGGCAAAGGCCGATCGCCGGCGTTTGTTTTTTCCCAGGGCCGAACACTGTAAAGGAGGTGCCGCAACATGGCAAAAGCCGGTGCACGGGTGAAGATCACCCTGAGATGCAATGAGTGCAAGCAGCGCAACTACAACACCACAAAGAACAAGAAGAATACTCCCGACCGCTTAGAGATGAACAAGTACTGCCCCTTCTGCAGAAAGCACACCGTTCATAGCGAGACGAAGTGATGATGGCCCACATTCCCTGTAAGAAAGAAGGGTGGAACTGAATGTCTGAAAAAGAAAAGATGAGCCAGAACGGGACCGAGGAAACCGGTAAGGAGACCAAGCCCGCCAAGGCCGAGAAGACCAAGGCAGACAAACCCAAGGCCAAATCCGACAAGGAGAAAAAGCCCGGCTTTTTCAAGCGCCTGGGCCGCTTCTTCCGGGAGCTGAAGGCGGAGCTGAAAAAGGTCGCCTGGCCCACCCGCGCCGACACCATGAAGAAGACCGGCGTGGTCATCCTCTGCGTCATCGTCGTGGGCGTTATCGTCTGGATCTTCGATGGCATTGCCAGCGGCGTGGTCAACGCGCTCCTCGCCCTCTTCGGCGGCTAACTGCGAAAGGTGAATGAATATGGCTGAGGAAGCAAGATGGTATGTGGCTCACACCTACTCAGGTTATGAAAACACCGTAAAGGCCACGATTGAAAAGGCTGTGGAAAACCGCAACATGGGCGATCTGATCCTGGAGGTCAACATCCCCATGGAGACCGTGACGGAAGTCACCGACAACGGCCCCAAGACCGTAGAGCGGAAGGTCTTCCCCGGCTATGTATTGGTCAAAATGGTCATGACTGACGAGACCTGGCACCTGGTCCGCAACGTGCGGGGCGTGACGGGCTTCGTCGGTTCGGGCAACAAGCCCATTCCCCTCACCGAGGCGGAGATCGCCTCCCTGGGCGTGGAGAAAAAGGAAGTTGTCGTCAACTATGCAGTCGGCGACAACGTCCGCATCACCGACGGCGCACTGGAGTCTTTCCTGGGCGTCGTGGAAGAGATCGACCTGGAACGGCAGAAGGTCCGGGTCATCGTGTCCATGTTCGGCCGGGAGACCCCGGTGGAGCTGGACCTGGATCAAATCGAATCCATCTGACCCCGCGCGTTTTTGGAGAAAAACGGTTCGCGGGCGTGGGAGGAGCGGTGCGCCGCTCCGTCCAACCACATTTTCATAATGGAGGTGCTCTAAGTGGCACAGAAAGTAACTGGATACGTTAAACTGCAAATCCCCGCCGGCAAAGCAACCCCGGCCCCCCCTGTTGGCCCTGCTCTGGGTCAGCACGGCGTCAACATCGCTGCCTTCACCAAGGAATTCAACGAGCGCACCAAGAACGACGCTGGCCTGATCATCCCCGTGGTCATCACCGTCTATGCTGACCGCTCCTTCACCTTCATCACCAAGACTCCTCCTGCTGCCGTCCTCATCAAGAAGGCCTGCAACATCGAGAAGGCTTCCGGTGTGCCCAACAAGGAGAAGGTTGCCACCATCAGCAAGGAAGACGTGCAGAAGATCGCCGAGACCAAGATGCGCGATCTGAACGCCGCCAGCATCGAGGCTGCCATGAGCATGATCGCTGGTACCGCCCGCTCCATGGGCATTGTCGTTGGCGAGTAAGGCAGGAGGGTAAGAGATATGTTTAGAGGAAAAAAGTATCAGGACAGCGCAAAGCAGATCGACAAGGCTACTCTGTATGATGCAGCCGAGGCTATGGATCTGATCGTCAAGACTGCCCCTGCCAAGTTCGACGAGACCGTTGAGCTGCACGTCAAGCTGGGCGTTGACTCCCGTCACGCCGACCAGCAGGTCCGCGGCGCCATCGTCCTGCCCCACGGCACCGGTAAGGTGCCCCGCGTGCTGGTCTTCGCCAAGGGCGACAAGGCCGACGCTGCCAAAGAAGCCGGCGCCGATTACGTCGGTGAGGCCGATCTGGCGCAGAAGATCCAGCAGGAGAACTGGTTCGACTTCGACGTCGTCATCGCTTCCCCCGACATGATGAGCGTCGTGGGCCGTCTGGGTAAGGTCCTGGGCCCCAAGGGCCTCATGCCCTCCCCCAAGGCCGGCACCGTGACCCCCAACGTCGCCGGTGCTGTCCAGGAAGCCAAGGCTGGTAAGGTCGAGTATCGTCTGGACAAGACCAACATCATCCACTGCCCCATCGGCAAGGTCTCCTTCGGCGCTGAGAAGCTGGGCGAGAACTTCACCACCCTGATGGGCGCTATCATCAAGGCCAAGCCCGCCGCTGCCAAGGGCACCTATGTCAAGAGCTGCGTGGTGGCTTCCACCATGGGCCCCGGCATCAAAGTCAACGCCGCCAAGCTGGGCTAAGTTCCCCTTGATCTGAGCTGAGATCACACAAAATTTTATCAGAAAATCTGGGAAAGGTGCTTGACAGCGCCTTTCCCAGATGATAAAATATCACAGCGTTCCAAAGACAGCAGGTGCAAAAGGAAATCCTGCCGAGGATGCAGTTCATTAGATTTCTGATCTATGATTGCCTCACGTTCTCGTGTCTGTCTTGCGGACCGGGAGCGTTTTTTTCTTTGGTTCACATTCTAGTTTTGGAGGTGAAACAATCGTATGCCTAACGCAAAGATCCTCAGTGAGAAGCAGGCCATCGTCGCCGATCTGACTGAGAAGTTTCAGAACGCTGCTGCCGGCGTCATCGTGGATTACCGCGGCATCACCGTGGCCGAGGACACCGAGCTGCGTGCGCAGATGCGTGCCAACGGCGTGGAGTACTTCGTCGTGAAGAACACCCTGGCCCGTTTCGCCGCAAAGAACGTCGGCCTGGACGCCCTGTGCGACGTGCTGGAGGGCACCACGTCCATCGCCGTCTGTGAGGGCGACCCCGTGGCCGCTGCCAAGGTCGTGGCCGAGTTCTCCAAGAAGCTGGCTGCCCAGGAGAAGTTCATCATCAAGTCCGGTTTCGTGGACGGTAAGGTCATCTCTCCCGCAGAGGTGCAGGCCCTGGCCGAGCTGCCCAGCAGAGAGGTCCTGGTCGCCACCGTTCTGGGCACCCTTATTGCCCCCATCCGTGGCCTGGCTACCGTTCTGGACGCCAACATCTCCGGCCTGGCCCGCGTGATGCAGGCCATCGCCGACCAGAAGGGCGCGTAAGATCCCCTCTGCTCCCGGTACGGCAACGTACCACTGACCCATCAAACATTCTGATCTACTATATTATTGGAGGTACACTACTATGGCAAGCGAGAAGATCACTGCTCTGATCGAAGAAGTTAAGGCCCTGACCGTTCTGGAGCTGTCCGAGCTGGTTCACGCCCTGGAAGACGAGTTCGGCGTTTCCGCCGCTGCTCCCGTTGCTGTTGCTGCCGCTGCTGCTCCCGCTGCTGAGGCTGCTGCTGAGAAGACCGAGTTCGACGTCGTGCTGGCAAGCTTCGGCGACGAGAAGATTAAGGTCATCAAGGCTGTCCGTGAGATCACCGGCCTGGGCCTGGCTGACGCTAAGGCTGTCGTCGAGGCTGCTCCTAAGGCCATCAAGGAAGGCGTTTCCAAGGACGAGGCTGAGGAGCTGAAGAAGAAGCTGGAAGAGGTCGGCGCAAAGGTCGAGCTGAAGTAATTTTACCCCAGCTGATTTTGTCTGAACACGAAACCCCCGCTGCAACACGCAGCGGGGGTTTTTGTCGTCTTACGGCGGAGAACTTGGTTTTATTGCAGGGCGGAAAAATCCGGGGCGTAGATCAGGTCATCCGGCAGCTGGGGGTGTTCCAGAAACATCATCAGGTAGATGGGGTAGTAGGTGATCTTGCCGTTGACACTGACGTTGCCGTTGTGGAACACATAGGCTTCGGGGATGGCGTAGGCGGGGTTCTCCAGGAGATTGTTCAGGGCGGCGTGCTTTGTGTAGTCCTTTCCGGATTTGATCTCCAGGGGCAGGACCTGGCCGGTCCGCTCCACGAGGAAGTCCACCTCACCCTGCTTTTTGCTGTTGAAGTAGTAGAGGTCAAAGCCGTGGGCCTTCAGCTCTTGGGCGGCGGCGTTTTCGTAGACGGAGCCAAAGTTGATGTCCTGCTCCCGGTTCAAAATTTTCAGCTGGATGCCGTCCATGTACATGGCAGAGAGCAGGCCCACATCCGAGAGGAAGAGCTTGAACAGATTGGCCGTCTTTGTCAGCAGCAGGGGAGAGACGGGGTCCTTGACGCTGTACGTCGGCAGGGCTACCCCGGCGTCCTTCAGCCAGAGGAAGCTGTTGCGGAAGCGGTCGAACTTAAAGTTGTCGTGCAGGTCTTTCAGGATGAAACGCTTGTTTTTCGCGTTCAGTTCGCTGGGGATGAGGTCGAAAATATCCTCCAGATAGAGCTTATTCTCCGGGTCATACTTGGCGATGTCCCGTTTATATAAGGTAAGGATGGACTGCTGCTCCCGCACGACCTCCCGGATATTTTTCGTCTCCAAATAGCGCTGGACGGCGGCGGGCATCCCGCCGACGATGAGGTAGAGGCGGAACAGCTCCATCATCTTCTCGTGGATGACCGGGTCCACGGGTGTTTTGGTCTCGAAGGACTCCCGCAGGGCGTCCAGCACACGAGGCGCGACGCCGTTGGCCTGGGCAAATTCGGCCAGGTCCAGGGGGTACATCTCCAGCACGTCCATGTAGCCCACGGGGACGGAACGGATGTCTTTCAAGTCGACGCCCAGCAGGGAGCCGCTGAGGATGTAGCGGTAGCTGCCCTCCTCCACCAGGAACTTGATGGCGGTGACGATCTCCTTACACTCCTGCACCTCATCCAGAAAAATAAGCGTCTGGCCGGGGATCAATTCTTCCTCTGCCAGGGCGGACAAGCGGAGCAGGAGAGCATCGCTGTCCTCCGCCCCCTCGAACAGGGAACGGGCCTGCTTGCTTTCAATGAAGTTGATGCGGACGAAGGACGAAAACGCCTGCCGCCCCAGGGCTTCGATGATGTAGGTCTTGCCCACCTGCCTGGCCCCGGTGACGAGCAGGGCTTTTTTCTCCTGGGACTGGAAAAAACGCCGGAGTTCGGCTTCGATGTTTCGGACGATCATGGTCGTTTCCCCCTTTTGAAAGGTAGTATAGCATAGCTTGTCCGTTTTTCCAAGGGTTTTACCCCCTGTTTTGTCCGTTTTTCCAACGGAAAATGGGGGTGTTTTGTCCGCTTTTCCAAGAGGGCGGTCTCTGCCTTGACAAACCGGATGCGGTCAGGGTATCATGACATAATATGATCAAAAACAGAAGCAGGAGGTGACGGCTGTGCGGATCATGGCCATCGACTATGGGGACGCCCGGACGGGCGTGGCGCTGTCTGACCCCACCGGGTTTTTGGCGGGGCAGACCTTCCTCATCAAAAGCCGGAAGGAAGACGTGGTGCTGGAGGAGCTGGCGGCCCTGGCCCAAAAGCAGGGGGCCGAGGAGCTGGTGATGGGCTATCCCAGGAACATGGACGGGACGTTAGGCCCCAGGGCGGAGAAATACGCCGCCTTTGCCGAGCGCCTGAAGGAGCGGACGGGCCTGCCCCTGACGCTCTGGGATGAGCGCCGGACCACGGTGGACGCCCACCGCATCTTAGGGGCCCAGGGCGTGCGGGCCAAGAACCGGAAGGACAAGATCGACTCCGTGGCTGCCACCCTGATCTTAGAAGGATTTCTGGACTGGAAACGCCTCCAGGCCCAGCGACAGAAGGAGGAGCAAGCATGAAAAAGGAAAGCAGAGAGGTCCAGTTTCACATCCAGTGCCGCCGGGGAGACGTGGGGCGCTACTGCCTGCTCCCCGGCGACCCCGGCCGGTGTGAGCTGATCGCCAGCTTTTTTGAAAACCCGGTCCACATCGGCCAGAACCGGGAGTATAACATCTACACCGGCACCCTGCTGGGGGAGAAGGTGAGCGTCTGCTCCACCGGCATCGGCGGGCCTTCCGCAGTGATCGCCCTGGAGGAGCTGTGCGCCATCGGCGCGGACACCTTCGTTCGGACGGGCACCTGCGGGGGCATCAAGCTGGACGTGAAGAGCAACGACCTGGTCATCGCCACCGGGGCCGTCCGCCACGAGGGGGCCAGCCGGGAGTATGCGCCCATCGAGTTCCCCGCCGTGCCGGACTATGAAGTTCTGACCGCCCTGGTCGAGGCCGCGAAGGCCCTGGGCAAGCCCTGGCACGCGGGCGTGGTGCAGTGCAAGGATTCTTTTTACGGCCAGCACGACCCCGCCCGGATGCCGGTCTCCTATGAGCTGGAGGCCAAGTGGGAGGCCTGGAAGCGCCTGGGCGTCCTGGCCAGCGAGATGGAGTCCGCCGCCCTCTTCACCGCCGCCGCCGCCCTGGACGTGCGCTGCGGCTCGGCGTTCCACGTGATCTGGAACCAGGAGCGGGAGAAGGCCGGCCTGCCCCAGGAGGAATCCGAGGACGTGACCCTCTCCGTGAAGCTGGGCATCGAGGCCGTGAAGCGCCTGATCCTGGCCGACCGGGCGAAGGAGGGAAAGTGACATGGCTGACACCATCCGCCGCTCCTGCATCGACTGCGCCGTGACCAGGTGCGACCACCACACCTCCAACAAACCCCACCCGGCCTTTTGCGTCAGCCAAAGCCTCAGCGAGGAGGAACGGCAGGCGTCTCTGGCCCGGTATCGGAACGACCCGGAGGACGCGAAGATCGCCCAAGTCTCCGCCGGGGTCGAGGCCGACGGCTACCGCAAGTGGCCCCGCGTCCACGAGACCATCGTTTTCGCCAAGCGCATGGGGTACCACAAGATCGGCATCGCCTCCTGCGTGGCCCTGCTGCGGGAGAGCCGCGCCCTGGCGAAGATGCTACGGGGCAACGGCTTTGAGGTCTTCGGTGTGGGCTGCAAGACCGGTGAGCTGAACAAGACCGACCTGGGCATCGACGAGGCCCACCAAGGCCCCGGCCCTGTGGCCTGCAACCCCATCTTACAGGCGGAGCTGCTCAACCGGGAGGGCACGGAGCTGAACATCGTCATGGGCCTGTGCGTGGGGCATGACAGCCTGTTTTACAAACATGCCAAGGCTGTGACCACGACCCTAGTCGTCAAAGACCGCGTCCTCATGCACAACCCCGTCTCCGCCCTCTACACGGCGGACAGCTACCACGAATACCTCAACCACCCCATCGACTACTAAACAAAAACACGACATCCCGCTCCGGCTGATGAAAAGGCCGGGGCGGGATGTTTTTACATTCTCTCACATACAGTGCTAGGAAAGGAGGCGGCGCGTATGGAACAGCAGCGTTTTCCCGTGGAGGATGGGGCCGTCACCTGCCGCCCCGTGGGGGACCGGCTGGAGGTGCAGGCGGCCCTTCCCGGTCCGGGGGAGGGCTTATACCGGGCCTATCTCCGGGGCGAGAGCGGGAAGCAGCTCGACTTAGGCACCCTCCTGCCCCAGGGGAACGGGCGTAGATTACAGCGCAGCCTGCCCATCGCCGAGCTGAAGCGGCGGGGGTGCTGGCCGGTGACGGGGGCGGGGGTGACGCTGAGCTATGCCTTCCAGCGCCCGCAGGCCCAAGGGATGAACCAGCCGCCCAAGGGCTGGCACAAGAGCGAGCAAGCGGCGGCGCGGTTTCCCAACGACCCGGTGCTGGCCCAGGCGGTGCGGGCGGCGGGGCCGTGTCTGCTCTGCCAGCGGGCGGATGGGACGTTTCGCCTGGCGTGGGGGTGGGAGCCGAGGAAGGCGTTTCCCCTGCCGCCGGTGTTTTGCTTCGGGAAGGTGGAGAAGGTGGGGGGACGGGTGTGTGTGGTCTGGACGTTTTCGGGGGAGGGGAGGCCGTTATAACCCCTCAGTCAGCTTCGCTGCCAGCTCCCCTTTCAGGGGAGCCATTCAAAAAGTCAGCACCAGCCCTGTCCTGAGCTGCTTGGCCCGCGCCCCCAAAACCTCTTTTAGGATCTGAAATCCCCGCTCCCCCGTACAATGCCCGGTGACGATCTCCTCCACCCCGCTCTCGGCTAACCTCTGTCCCAGAGCATACACTTCTTCGTCCGGCGTCTCGAAGAGATGAAAGCCGCCGACCAGCGCCCGGATCGTCTGGCCGGGAAAGGCCTCCTGCGTCTCCCGGACGATGACATCCGCCCCGGCGTGACAGCAGCTGTTGAAAATAATCAGGCCCCGGTCTGTCTGAAAGACCAGGCTCTGCTCATGGGAGAAATCATCGGGGGTATACTTGCCATCGCGCAGGCGGTACATCTTCCCCGCCTTGCCCTTGGCGGCCAGGCCCGGCGTGGTGTGGGGGAGCAGAGAGACGCCGGGGGCGGGGGAGAAGGGACCGGAGACGAAGCGGATGCGGTCGGCGTATTCCGCCAGCGTCCCCTTGCGGATGCCCTCGTAGCGCCAGCCCCGGTCGGTCCGGTCGTAGCAGTCCTCGCCGCAGCCCTGGCGGAGGTAGAGGGGGGCGGTGAGATTGCGGCGGAAAAAGGCGGGCAGGCCGTCGGCGTGGTCCCAGTGGGCGTGGGAGAGAACGGCAAAGTCGGCGCGGGAGAGATAGATGCCCAGGGCGGCGGCGTTGCGGGCGAAGCTCTCCCCGCCGCCGGTGTCCAATAAAATATGCTTGTCTTGGTATTCGATCCAGAAGGCCAGGCCCCACTCGGCGGTGAGCTGGGGGGCAGGGCGGTTGTCGATGAGGGTGGTAACGCGCATCGGGAGGACCCCTTTCTATTCTTTCGTGCTTTCTACGATACCACAGATGGCCCTTCGGGGACAACCCCTCAGTCTGCTTCGCAGCCAGCAGTCTAAGGAAGATTTTACTGAATCTAACTGTCCCCCGGACAGTTAGACCCTTTCAGGGGAGCCATTTTTTTGAGTCATACCCCGCACTGCCCCTGCATAGAATGACAGCACGAACAAAGGAGGTGCCGGTATGTGGGACAAGGTGCTGCCGCGCACCCTGCGGGAGCAGGTGGCGCTCCTGCCCCCGGAGGTGGGGCAGGAACTGGAAGAGCTGCGCCTGCGGGCCGGGTATCCCATGGCCGCCGTGCGGGGCGGGGAGGAATGGGTGCCGGAGGGTTGGCGGCGTGCCATCCTGACCGAGAGCGACTTGCAGCGGGTGCTGGAAATGGCGGGGCAAGGCTCCGTCCACACGATCTTAGACCAGCTGCGCAGCGGCTTCGTCACCGCCGCCGGGGGCGTGCGGATCGGGATCTGCGGCGTGGGTGCTGTGGAGGATGGGCGGCTGTTGTCCTTCCGTCAGGTCACGTCGCTGGCCTTGCGGGTGCCGCGGGCCATGGCCGGGGTGGCCGAGCCGCTGCTGCCCCAGCTGGCACCGGGGCGGGAGCTGCCCTCTACCTTATTGCTCTCCCCGCCGGGGGTGGGGAAGACCACGCTCCTGCGGGACCTCATCCGCTGTTTATCCACAGGGGTGTGGATCAACCCCAAACGGGTCGGCGTGGCCGACGAGCGGGGGGAGCTGGGGGTCGGGTCCCTGCGGGCCTTTTTGGGGCCGCGGGTGGACGTGCTGGCCTACTGCCCCAAGGCGGCGGCGCTCAGGATGCTGCTGCGGGGGATGTCCCCCCAGGTGCTGGCGGCGGATGAAATTACCGACCCGCAGGATATCCGGGCCATGGAGCAGGCCGCCGGGTGCGGCGTGACCTTGCTGGCCACGGCCCACGGGGGGAGCCTGGAGGACTTGCGCCGCCGTCCCCTCTATCGGGAGCTGTTGGACGCCGGCATTTTTCAGGCCTTCGTCTTTCTCACCCGGCAGGGCGGGAAGCGGCACTATCAAGTCTGGACGGGAGGGGAGGCCCCATGACGACACTGGCGGGAAAGGGGCTGCTCTTCGGCGGCTGCGTAGCCCTGGGAATACTCACCGGGCTGGGCCGGCTGCGGCGGGTGGCCTGTTTGGAGGAGTTTCGGCGCATCCTGTCCAGTTTGGCGCGGGAGCTGACCTTCTCCCTGCGGCCCCTGCCGGAGCTGGCGGAGGACGTGGCCGGGCCCGGCCCGGCGGGAGAGTGCCTGAGGGCCTGCCGCCGGTGCTTTCTGGCCTCCGGCGGCGAGAGCTGGGCCGAGAGCTGGGAGACGGTTTTGCGGGAAACGGACCTGCCCCTCTCGGACGAGGACCGGGGCCTGCTGGCGGAGTTCGGCCAGGTCCTGGGCCGGTACGACGGGGAGAGCCAGCAGCGGGCCTTACAAGCCCTGTTGGACCGGCTGGGGGAGCAGGTCGAAACGGCCCGGCAGACGGCCCGGCGGCTGGTCCGGGTGGACGTGACGCTGGGGGTGACGGCGGGGCTGTTTTGTCTCATCCTGCTGTGAGGAGGGAGAAAAACCATGGATGTGGAGCTGGTGTTCAAGATCGCGGCGGTGGGCATTCTGGTGTCGGTACTGAACCAGGTGCTCACCCGGTCGGGGCGGGAGGAACAGGCCACCATGACCACGCTGGCGGGGCTGATCGTTGTGCTGATGATGGTGGTGCAGAAGATCAGCGAGCTGTTCGAGCTGGTCAAGACCCTGTTCGGATTGTGAGGGCGCGGGATGGACTTGCTGCCTGTGGCCGCGGCGGGCGTGGCGGCGGCTTTATGCGCGGTGGTGGTGCGGCAGAGAGCGCCGGAGATCGCCTTGGCGCTGGCGCTGGCGGCCTGCGTGGTTTTACTGTGGCACACCCTGCCGCTGCTGGAGACCATCCGGGATGTGCTGGACGAGCTGGCAGACCTGGCCCAGGTCTCGCCCCAGCTGCTGCGGCCCATGCTCCAGACGGTGGGGCTGGCCCTGGTGACCAAGCTGGCCTCGGCCCTGTGCAAGGACGCGGGGGAGGGGAGCCTGGCCGCCTTCGTGGAGGTGGCCGGGAGCGCGGCGGCGGTGCTCGTGGCCCTGCCGCTGCTCAGGATGGTCTTACAGCTCATGTTGGGATTGCTGTGAGGCGGTGCCTCTGCTGCCTGCTGCTCCTGCTGGGCTTGGTTTCGCCCACGGCGCTGGCGCTGGACGAGGAGAGCGCTGCCCAGGCGACCCAGGCGCAGAGCGAAGCCTTTGGCTTTGATGACCTGGAACGCATCGGGGAAGCCTACACCGGCCAGGAGGACATTGCCGGCGGGGTGGACGTGCCGGGGGCCTTTCGGCATGTCGGGCAGACGGCCAAGGACAACCTGGGTCAGGTGGTCAAAACCGCCGTGCGGAGCTGTGTGCTGCTCCTGGCCGTGACGCTCCTGTGGGGCCTGGCCCAGGGGATGCAGGCCGGGGCGGGGGAGTCCGGGGGGCTGGAGGCCATCACCCTGGCCGCCGTGCTGGCCATCACCGCCGTTGCGGTGGGGGACGTCCACTCCCTGCTGTCCCTGGGGGAGGAGGCCATTTACAACATGGAGACGCTGGGGGACGTGCTGCTCCCCGCCGTGTCCATGGCCACCGCGGCCAGCGGGTCCCCGGCCATGGCGGTGGTGAAGCACGGGGCGACCATTTTGTTTTCTGACTTTCTCCTGCGGCTCATCCACAGCCTGCTCATCCCCCTCTGCTATGCGTTCGTGGCGGCGAATGTCGCGTGGGCGGCGCTGGCCAACGAGGGGCTCAAGCGGCTGGCGGGCTTTCTCAAGTGGCTCATCACGATGGTGCTCTCCGTCGTCCTGCTGGTGTTCGTGGGGTACCTCAATCTCTCCGGGGTCATCTCCGGCGGGGCGGACGCGGCGACGGTGAAGGCGGCGAAGTTTACGCTCTCGAACCTCGTGCCCGTGGTGGGGGGCGTGATCTCGGACACGGCGGAGACGCTGCTGGCGGGCGCGGCCATTCTGCGCAACGCCGCCGGGGTGTTCGGGATGCTGGCGGTGCTGGGCATCTGCGTGGCCCCGTTTTTGAACCTGGGGGCGCACTACCTGCTGTACAAGGGCACGGCGGCGCTGGCGGCCACGGCGGCGGGGTCCGGGCGGCTGACGGGGCTGATCGAGGCCCTGGGGACGGCCTTCGGGCTGATCCTGGCCATGACGGCCTCCTGCGCGGTCCTGCTGACGGTGGCGATGGTGTCGGCGGTGTCCGCGGTGGGATGAGAAGGGGGGATGCTCCATGACGTTGCTTCGCACTTGGATTTTAAGCGTCACCGCCTGCGCCATGGTCATTGCCGCCGCCGAGGCCCTGATGCCCGACGGGGCGGTGAAGCGGGTGGGAAAGCTCACGGGGGGCCTCATCTTAGTGCTGGGGCTGCTGCAGCCCTTGGTGAAGCTGGACTATGACGACTGGCTGGACGATCTCCCCGCCCAGACCGCCGGGGCCGTGACCCAAGAGGATCTAGAAGACGCGGCCTATGCCCCGATGAAATCCATCATAGAGCGGGAGCTGAGCGCATACATTGTGGACAAAGGCGCCCAGCTGGGGGTGACCTGCACGGCCCAGGTGGTGTGCGAGACGGGGGAGGACGGGGTGCCCATCCCCACCCGGACCACCATCACCGGGGCCATGACCCCGGCGCAGAAGGAGGCGATGATCCGCTGTGTCACCCAGGAGCTCGCCATCCCCCGGTCGGGGCAAATCTACCGGAATGAGGAAGTGCCATGAACGGAAGAGAAGCAGTGGGCCGCCTGCAAAAACGCCTGTCGGGTCGGTCGGGCCTGTCCAGTCGGCTGAAGAAGTACAAATGGGTGGGCTTGGTCCTGCTCGTCGGCCTGCTCCTGCTGGCCTGGCCCGCCGGGAAGGAAAACCAGGCCGAGACGGCGGCGGAGACGCCCCAGACCTTCGACCTGGCCGCGACCGAGGCCCGCCTGTCCGAGGCCCTGTCCCAGATCCGGGGGGCGGGGGAGGTGACGGTGGTGCTGACCCTGGCCGGCGGCCCCCGGCAGGTCCTGGCCCAGGACGTGGACCAGGCCGCGGAACGGGGGCAGGAGCGGCGGGAGACCGTGGTCGTCTCCCGTGGGTCCGGGGGACAGGAGGCCGTGGCCGTGCAGGAGGTCTCGCCGGAGTACCAGGGGGCGCTGCTGGTGTGTCCCGGAGGGGGAGACCCCACCGTGCGGCTCCAGCTGACCCAGGCCGTCGCCGCCCTGACGGGGCTGGGGGCCGATAAAATTTCGATCAGTGAGGGAAAGTGAGGAAGAAGTCTTATGAAGCTCTGGAAACGGAATCTCATCGCCGCCGCCATCGTGCTCTTTGTCTGCGGGGCGGTCTACTTAAATTGGAGCTACACCCAGGACACCGCCGCCGGGAGGAACCTCGGTCAGGCCGCCCTGGTGGGCGGGCGGGAGGACCCGCTGCTGACCCAGCCCGACCCCGGCGCCGCCGACGGCAAATCAGACGGCAAGTCGGACGGGAAAGCCGAGGACGGCCAAGGCCAGGACGGCACCCAGGCCAACGACCCCACCACCGCCGAGAGCGGGAGCTATTTCTCCACCGCTCGCCTCAACCGCCAGCAGGCGCGGGACAACGCCCTCTCCCTGCTCCAGGAGGCGGCGAAGGACGAAAAGGCCGACCAGACCGCCGTGGACGAGGCCAACGCCTCCATCCAGACCATGGCCGACGCCACCGTCACCGAGGCCCAGATCGAGAACCTCATCACCGCCAAGGGCTACACCGACTGCGTGGCCTTTCTGGGGGAGGACAGCATCAGCGTCGTCGTCTCCGCCCTGGACAACGGAATGACCGACGCCGACGCGGCCCGGATCGGGGAGATCGTCATGGAGCAGACCGGCCTGAAAGCCGACCAGATCAAGATCATCGAGGCCGAGTAAGCAAGCAGAACACGGAACAACGGAAGAGAACCCCTCACGGACAGAGCAGCTACCCTGTGCGTGAGGGGTTGTCCTGGTTTTCGCGGGCTGGTATAATGGAGCCACGAAACACGGAAAGGGTGGTTTACCATGTCCAGACCCACAAAGCTCTTGCTTGCCTTCGCCGCCGGGGCGGCGGTGGGGAGCGCCCTCCTCCGCCGCCGTCTCCGCCCCGCCGTGGGGCAGAGGATGAACCAGGTGCAGGACCAGATGGACCAACTGAAAGCGGCCTACGAGCAGCAGGATCGGATGCGGCGGGATTTCACCGCCAACGTCTCCCACGAGCTGAAAACGCCCCTGACCTCCATCTCCGGCTACGCCGAGATCATCCGGGAGGGGATGGTGCGGAGCGAGGACGTGAGCCGGTTCGCCGGGAAGATCTACGAGGAGGCCCAGCGGCTCATGACCCTGGTGGAGGACATCCTCAACCTCTCCCACCTGGACGAGGGGGCACCGGGGCAGGAGCGCTGCCAGGGCATCGACCTCTACGCCCTCTGCCAGCGGGCCTTGGCCAGCCTGGACGAGGCCGCCCGCCAGCGGGCCATTACGCTCACCCTCACCGGGGGGCATTACACCGTGGACGGGGCGGAGAAGCTGCTGAGCGAGATCATCTTCAACCTCTGCGACAACGCCATCAAGTACAATCAGGACGGCGGGGCCGTGAAGGTCTCGGTCACCAAGGAGGACGGCTTTGTGGTCCTCACCGTGCAGGACACCGGCATCGGCATCCCCGCCGGGGAGACGGACCGGGTCTTTGAGCGGTTCTACCGGGTGGATAAGAGCCACTCCAAAAAGATCGGCGGCACGGGGCTGGGGCTTTCCATCGTGAAGCACGCCGCCGCCTACCACGACGCCCGCATCCAGCTGGACAGCCAGCTGGGGCACGGGACGCGGGTGCGCGTCCTGTTCCACCCCAGCCAGGAGGGGGAAGGGGTATGAGCAAAGGGTTTCCCATGCTTCCCCAGGCGGCCCGGGCGATCGAGCGCCTGCGGGCGGCCGGACACGAGGCCTGGATCGTGGGGGGCTGTGTGCGGGATGTCTTATTGGGCCGCACGCCTACGGACTATGACCTCACGACCTCGGCCCTGCCGGAGGAGACGGAGGCCGTCTTTGCCGGGGAGAGGCTTATCGAGACGGGCTTACAGCACGGGACGGTGACGGTGGTGCTGGAGGGCGTGCCGCTGGAGATCACGACCTATCGGGTGGACGGCGGCTATACCGACGCCCGGCACCCGGACGGGGTGACTTTTACCCGCAGCCTGCGGGAGGACGCGGCCCGGCGGGACTTTACCATCAACGCCATGGCCTACGCCCCCGGCGAAGGCTTGCAGGATTTTTTCGGCGGGCAGGCGGATCTGTCTGCCGGGGTCATCCGCGCAGTGGGGGAGGCGGACCGGCGGTTTCAGGAGGACGCCCTGCGCATCCTGCGGGCGATCCGGTTTGCTTCGGTGCTGGGCTTCGAGCTGGACCCGGAGACGGACGCCGCCGCCCGGAGAAATGCGCCGCTGCTCCAAAAAATTTCGGTCGAGCGGGTGTTTGTGGAGCTGAGCAAATTGCTCTGCGGCCCGGGGGCGGGAAACATTTTGCGGGCCTACCCGGATATTTTAGGGGTGGTGCTCCCGGAGCTGACGCCGACGGTGGGGTTTGCGCAGCACAATCTCCACCACTGCTATGACGTCTACACCCACACCGCCGTGGCCGTGGACCATGTGCCGCCGGAGGTGACCCTCCGGTTGGCGGCGCTCTTTCATGATCTGGGGAAACCCGCCACGTTTTCCATGGGCGAGGACGGCCAGGGGCATTTTTATGGGCACCCGAAGGTCAGTGCGGCCCTGGCGGAACAAATTTTGCTGCGCCTCCGCGCCCCCAAGCGCCTGCGGGAGGAGGTGGTCCGCCTGGTCGAGGTCCACGACTGGCCCCTCTCCTCAGAGCCGCGTCTGATTCGACGCAGGCTCCAACAACTGGGGGAGGAGGGGTTTTTTGCGCTCCTGGCCCTCCAGAAGGGGGACGCTGCGGCCTGTTCTTTGTCAGATTGCACAAGGGAAGACGGTCGAAATGCGGTGGAAACGGCGGCAAGGACCATCTTAGCCGCCAGACCCTGCTTGTCCGTGGGCGACCTGGCCGTGAACGGGAGGGACGTCATGGCCCTGGGCTATTGCGGCCCAGGGGTTGGGGCCGCTTTGCGGCGGCTGCTGGAGCGGGTGATCGCGGAAGAAATTCCCAACGAAAAAACCGCTCTTTTGCAGTCACTTGAAGAGAAAGATGCAAAAAAGCCTGAAAAAAAGGGAAAAAAAGTCAGCTTCTAAACTTATTAAATTCACCTGCAACGATCTCGGATTGAGTATTTTGCTGAAAAAGCAAATTTTGTCTTCCCTTTTTCTGGACAGTGTGATATAATACAATCACTCAAAAGACGGGGGGCTTCGTCAAAGCGAACAAAAGACCCCGCAGAGTAAGGCTCTAGCTCATGAGATGGAAGGAGGAATGCGATGGGCCGGGAAGGAAACCGATTTGCATGAAAGAAGGAATAATCCAGCAGGTGTGCTTGCTCAAATGAAGGAAGACATTCGAGTGAGCGCCCGAACCAAAGAAGAATTCCGGCTGGTGCTACCCTGAGCCAGGCACAAGAGAGCCGGAGACCGCGTGCGAAATTTGTTGCAAAGATCACGGGTCCACCCTACTTCCCCGTGGTCGACACCGATTTCAACCAAGAAACGAGGTATAATGTATGAGTAATCAGGGAGAGAAAAAAGGCGTCAGCGCTCTCGACTTTTTCTGCATCGGGTTTGGCGCTATCGTCGGAGTCGGCTGGGCCGTCTCCATCAACAACTGGATGGTCAACTCTGGCGGTCCTGTTCCCGCAGCCGTAGGTTATTTGCTCTGCTTGCTGATCATGGTCCCCTTCGGCCTGGTCTATGCTGAGCTGGTCCCCATGCTTCCCGTCGCTGGCGGTGGTTCGGCGTTTGCTTACGCAGCGTTCGGTGAGAAGGTCTCCTTCCTCTCCGGTTGGGCGGCGTTTGGCGCGTTCGTGGCCATCATTCCGTGGGAAGCCATTCAGATCACCGACGTGCTCGGTTATCTGTTCCCCGCTTTGAAGGCCGGTAAGCCCCTTTACACCATCATGGAGTCGGATATCTATCTGACCACCATCATCATTGGTGCCGTGTTCTCCATCCTGTTGTTCCTGCTGAACAAGCGCGGCCTGTCCTCCGCTGCTTCCCTCCAGAAGATCCTGTGCGTCTTCCTGGTCGGCTCCGCCATCATCGGCGCCATCGCAGCTCTGGTCAAGGGCAACCCCGCCAACCTGCAGCCTATTTATGACAACAGCCTGAAGGACGTCACCCATAAGAGCTTCATGGGCGGTGCCTTCTCCATCATCACCGCAGCAGCCTTCTTCCTCGCCGGCTTTGAGACCATTCCTCAGGGCATCGAGGAAGCCGGCGGCGACATCAAGAGCGTTGGTAAGACCGTCGTTCTGTCCGTTGGCCTGGCCTGCGTGTTCTACGCCATCCTGCTCTTCTGCTTCGGCTTCGGCTACAAGTGGGAAGACTTCTATCAGCTGTCCAACCCCGCAGCCGCCAACATGTTCAAGCTCATCTACAGCGGCGGTGCCGGTACTTTCCTCTACTGGCTGATCACCATCGGCGCCATCGCCGGTCTGTTCACCACCTGGAACGGCTTCTTCACTGCCTCTGCAAACCTGCTCATGGCTATGGGCCGCTCCCGCATGATCCCCGCCTTCTTCGCCAAGCAGGATAAGAACGGCGTTGCCATCAACGGCCTGTATCTGGTCCTGGTCCTGTCCCTCATCGGTCCCTTCCTCGGCGCCAACATGATCGACACCGTGACCTGCTTCTCCGCCACCGCCTTCGTCCTGTCCTGGATGATCTCCTCCCTGTCCCTGCTGCGGATGCGGAAGACCATGCCCCACGCAAACCGTCCCTTCAAGCTGGCTACCCCCATCGCATGGTGGGCTGGCATCGTGGGCGTCCTGTTCTTCGTCTGCATGCTGCTGCCCTTCACCCCCTTCTATGTGGGTTTCAAGGCTCTGATCATCTTCGTGGTCTACATCGTCATTGGCATCGTTCTCCACCTCGCCGCCGGCGGCCAGAGAAATCAGCTCAGCCCCCACGAGCGTATGAAGAACATGTTCGGCGAACTGGACCTGGACGAAATGCGCAAGATGTGATAAGATATGCTTGTGCCCCGCAGAAAACCAGAGGGAACCGGAAGAACCGTCTGCTTTCTGAACGCATAGCATGTACTTAACCCCAGCGAAATTACGTTACCAAAGGAGTATCCCATGAACGAAGCATCTACGGCAGCAAACGCGATGCAGGAAGTCGCGACCAGCTCGGTCATTATGACAGAGGTTATCATTTACGCCGTGGCCAGCATTGTGATCCTTCTCCTGATGGATCTCTATGCAGCCAAGAGCATCGGCGACAAGACCTCGATGGAGTATAAGATCCTGAGGATCCCCCGTTACGTTGCACTGTTCATCATCTGCGGCTTCACCGTGGCGATCGGCATCCTGTGCATGTACAACGAGGACTTCTCCGTCACCAGATCGACCCTGACCTACTTCGGGGTGCCCTACTTCGTGGGTTTGGTATACTACCTTCTGAAGATGCTCCGCAGAGTACGCTCGGTGCAGAAGCGCCGCCACCTGTGAGGGACATCACAACAACGGAACAAAAGCTGAAGCGCCGGAGCGAAAGCTCCGGCGCTTTTGTGTGGTGTTTGGCTTTGCCAAAGGATTTTATTAGTGGTTCCGCTGGGTACGGTGTTGGCTTGGTACACGACGGAGTGCTTGCGCGACGTTGCCCTCATCCGACCCGGCTTCGCCGGCCCACCTTCCCCCTCGGGGAAGGCTCTGCCAACGCCGTACAAGCTTGTAATGTTGTACCTTCCTATGATACATGATACCACTCAAAGCCTTCCCCTGGGGGGAAGGTGGCTGCGAAGCAGACGAATGAGGGCTACCTACCGTAAGCACTCCGTCGTGTACTAAGGTGACACCGCACGATATGGAACCACGCATAAAATCCTTTTGCGAAGCAAAACTCCGCATGACAAAAGACCGAGCGCTCATGCGCTCGGCCTTTTGCTTTTTAGTGTATTTAGGAAGAGAGAGAAAAGAGAGAGGTAATGTTTTGTTTGTTTTGTTGTGCTTCCCTTAGCACACTCATATCCTACCACACCCCCCCGGAAAAGAAGTGGATAATTTACTAACTTTAGATGAACAATTTATGAACGTCCCCGACACAATGCCGAATCTGCTCATCCCACGGCGAGAAAGCGGGCGTCTGCATAGCCCACCTGGTCCCCGAAGCGGATGAGATACCAGCCGTAATACTCGTTGACCACTGTGACCCGCGCCCCGTCGTAGAGCTGGGCCACGAGGGCGGAATCGTAGCTGGGGCGGGCGTAGACATCCAGCACGCCCAGGTCCACCCGGACTTCTCCCGGCTGGGGTGTGCTGGCGGGGAAGAAGGGAAGGCCGAAGTACTCCGTGAGGGAGAGGACGAGGCTCTCGGCCATGGCGTCGATGTGGGTGACGATCCACTGGGCATCTTCGGGGTTGTCGTGGAAGCCCAGCTCCAAGAGGACCGCCGGGGCGCGGGTGCGGCGGACCTCCCCGATGGTGGTGGTCGGCTCCGTGCGGACCAGGGCGGGGAGGGGGTAGATGGCCTTCAGGCCGTCCACAAAGAACTCCGCCGCCCGCTGGCTGCGGGGGCTGCCGGGGTAGTAGAAGGCCAGGATGCCCCGGTTGCGGCCCTCCTGGCCCGCCCCGGAGGCGTTGGTGTGCAGGGCCAGGTGCAGGTCGTAGCTGCCTGCGTTGGAGGCCTGGATGGACGAGGCGGCGGTCATGTCCGGGGTGTTGCGGGTGAAGCGGATGCCGCTGGCGGTGAGCTGGGGCTCCATGGCGTCGGCCAGGCGGTTCATCCATTCCTCTTCGGTGCCGAGGCCGTCTGCGTATTCGTTGAACTCCTGCGTGGAGGGAGAGAGATAGATGGTTGGCAAAGGGCATACCTCCTGTTGCGATGGATTTTCTGGTTTGCTTCAGCCTATGCCGGCGGGCCGGGGAGGGTGCCCCTTGCCAAGGGGCGGGAAGTGGGGTACAATAGCTTCATCTCTTCGATTTGGAGTCATACTATGGATTATTTTCACTTAGCGCAGGATGCCCAAGCGCTGCATAAGATGAGCAATCTGGGGCTGGCCTATCTGGGCGACGCCGTGTATGAGGTCATGGTCCGGTCGTGGCTGTGTCTGCACGGGAAGCTGACCCCCAGCCGCCTGCACAAGGCGGCCCTGGCCTACGTCGCCGCGCCCCGGCAGGCGGCGCTCATGGAAAAGCTCAGCCCCCTTCTCACCGAGGCGGAGACGACCGTCTTTAAGCGGGGCCGTAACGCCAACCCCCACACCTACCCCAAGGGGGCCACCCGGCAGGAGTACCAGATCGCCACGGGGCTGGAGGCCCTCTTCGGCTGGCTGTATCTGCAAGGGGAGACGGAGCGGCTGAACACACTCTTTGAAACGATGATGGAAGGGGAGGTCTGACGGATGCCCATGGACGCTTTGTGTCTCTCCGCCGTGCTGGCAGAGACGGAACGGAATATACTCGGCGGGCGCATTGATAAGATCCACCAGCCCAGCCGGGATGAGATTTTGCTGCATATCCGGGGCAAGAACGGCCCCTGCCGCCTGCTGCTCTCGGCCAACCCCAGCCGGGCCAGGATCCAGCTGACGGCCCTGCCCAGGGAGAACCCGGCCGAGCCGCCGATGTTTTGCATGCTGCTCCGGAAATATCTCTCCGGCGGCAAGATCCTGGACCTGCGCCAGCCCCCGGCGGAACGCCTGGCGGAGCTGGTCATCGAGGCCACGAACGAGATGGGCGACAAGGTCCGCCGCCGTTTGATCCTGGAGATGATGGGCCGCCGGACGAACCTGCTCCTGCTGGACGGGGAGGACCGCATCGTGGACTGCCTGCGCCGGGTGGAGGGCGACCTGACCCAGGCCCGGCCCCTGCTGCCGGGGATGTTCTACCGCCTGCCGGACCCCCAGCCGGGGAAGAAGGACCCGAACCGGCTGACGGAAGAGGACCGGGCGGCGCTGCTGGCCCAGGGGCAGTGCGACACCCCGGCGGACAAATTTTTGCTGGACCACTTCATGGGCCTCTCGCCCCTCATCGCGCGGGAGGTCGCCTTTGACGCCTTTGGCGAGGTGGACGCCCCCGTGGGGCGGGACCCGACGGCGCTGCTGGACAAGCTGGCGGCGCTGCTGTCGAACGTGAACGAGGGGCAGGTCCAGCCGACGATGCTGGTCCGGGAGGAAAAGGCGGCGGATTTCTCCTTCCGCTCCATCCTGCAATACGGCCCCACGACTGAGAGCCACAGCTACCCGACGTTCACGGCGCTGCTGGACGCCTTTTACCAGGCCCGCGAAACGGCGGACCAGGTGAAGCAGAAGGGCCAGGATTTCTTAAAATCCCTCAACCAGGCCAGGGAGCGCCTGGTCCGCAAGATGGCCCTGCAAGAGAAGGAGCTGGCCGACACCGCCAACCGGGAGCAGGACCGCATCCGGGGCGACCTCATCACGGCCAACCTCTACCGCATGAAAAAGGGCGAGACGGTCCTCCAGGCCGAGAACTACTATGACCCGGACTGCGCCCCCCTCGACATCCCCCTCGACCCCCGCAAAAGCCCCCAGCAGAACGCGGCGCAGTATTACAAGCGCTACACCAAGGCCAAGACGGCCCAGGAGATGCTCACGCTCCAGCTGGAAAAGGGGAAGGGGGAGCTGGAATATCTCGACAGCGTGCTCGACAGCGTCTCCCGCGCCCAGGGGGACCGGGATTTAGAAGAGATCCGCCAGGAGCTGGTGGAGACGGGCTACCTCCGCCGCCGGGGGAAGGCCAAGGACCGCATGAAGCGCCCGGTGACCAAGCCCATGGAGTTTCGCTCCACCAGCGGCCTGCGCATCTCCGTGGGCCGGAACAACCTGCAAAACGACCGCCTGACCACCAAGCAGGCGGGAAAGTGGGACTACTGGTTCCACACCCAGAAGATCCACGGGGCGCACGTCATCCTCTGGACCGACGGCCAGAAGCCGGACGAGCAGAGCCTGCACGAGGCGGCGTGTCTCGCGGCCTGGTTCTCCCAGGGCAGCCAGGGGAAGAAGATCCCGGTGGACTACACGCCGGTCAAATTCGTCAAAAAGCCCGCCGGGGCGCGGCCGGGGATGGTGGTGTATACGACCTATCAGACGGCGTATGTGGACCCGGACCCGAAGCTGGCGGAGAAGCTGAAGCCTTGAAAGGAGCGAGACTATGGAGGACTTACGGGTTTGCTATCGCTTTGAGTGCGCCAAGTACCTCGACTGCCGCCGGGCGGCGGGGTTGGGATGCTGCTTGGAGAAGGTACCGGGGCAGGTGGAAGTGGCTCCGGGGGAATGTACGAAGGAAAATGGCTATCCCTGCTTTTGGGCGGGGCGGGAGAAGAACGCGGTGAAGGAATGGATGCGGGGGAGGCGGTGATGGTGTCCGCCTTTGGCGGAGGCTTTGATGGTGTCTGGCTTCGCCAGATGGATTTTATTGGTGGTTCCGAGTGGTGCCATTCTGCCTTAGTACACGACCGAATCCTTGCGCAGCGTAGCCCTCATTCGTCCGCTTCGCGGCCACCTTCCCCCTCGGGGAAGGCTCTCGCAACGCCGTATAAACTTGTAATGTTGTACTTTCTTATGATAAACGGTACCACCCAAAGCCTTCCCCTGGGGGGAAGGTGGGCCGGCGTCAGCCGGGTCGAATGAGGGCTACGTCGCGCAAGCAGTCCGTAGTGTACTAAGGTGACACCCTACCCCGTGGTACTACGAATCAAATCATTTTGCAAAGCAAAACTCCATGAGAAAGAGAGCATCCCAAGCCGGGATGCTCTCTCGTTTTATCCGGTATTCATTTCTCCTGCGCGGCGATCTTTTCCGCCAGGTCGGTTAAATACATCCAGCGCTCCATCTTTTCGTCCAGCGCGGCTTTGGCTGCGTCCTGCTCGCTCGTCAGGTCTTGCAGCTTCACGTAATCGCTGCCGCAGGCGGCCATTTGGGGGTCCAGGTCGGCGATCTTCTGCTCCAGGGCGGCGATGTCGTCCTCGATGGTGTCGAACTCCTTTTGCTCTTTGTAGGAAAACTTCAGCTTCTTCTGGCGCACGGGCTTGCCGGAGGGGGCTTTTTTGGCGGCCTTCTCTGCCGGGGCCTCGTTGGCCTTGCGCTTTTCCAGGTAGTCGGAGTAGTTGCCGGTGTAGCGGGTGATGACGCCGCCCTCGCCCACCTCAAAGATCTGCTGGGCGGTCTTGTCCAGGAAGTAGCGGTCGTGGGAGACGGCCAGGACGGCACCGGGGAACGTCTCTAAGTATTCCTCCAAGATCGCCAGGGTGGTGATGTCCAGGTCGTTGGTCGGCTCGTCCAGCAGGAGGATGTTGGGGGCCTCCATGAGGACGGAGAGGAGGTAGAGTCTGCGCCGCTCCCCGCCGGAGAGCTTGCCGATGGGCTGGCCCTGGAGCTGGGTGGGGAAGAGGAAGCGCTCCATCATCTGGCTGGCGGAGAAGCTGCCCTCCTTGGTCTTGACCTCGCTGGCGATCTCGTGGATGAAGTCAAAGACGCGCTGGTCCAGGTCCAGCTCCCGGCCCTCCTGGGAGAAGTAGCCGATGCGGACCGTTTCGCCCCAGTCGATGGTGCCGCTGTCGGGGAAGAGCTTCCCGGCAATCAAATTGAGCAGGGTGGACTTGCCCGCACCGTTGCGGCCGACGATGCCCACGCGGTCGTCTCTGGCGACCCCGTAGGTGAAGTGGCTGAGGACGGTGTGGTCCCCGAAGGCCTTGCTCACGTCGTGCAGCTCGACGGTCTTGCGCCCCAGGCGACTGGAGAGGGTCGCCATCTGGAGGGTGCCGTCGGTTTCGGGGCCGGTCTGGGCCTTCAGCTCCTCGTAGCGGGCAATTCTGTCCTTGTTTTTGGTGCGGCGGGCCTGGGCGCCGCGCATGATCCACTGGTACTCCACGCGGAGGATGGACTGGCGCTTGCGCTGGGCGGCCTGCTCCATCTCCTCCTGCTGGGTCTTGAGCTCCAGGTACTTGGAGTAGTTGGCCTCATAATGGCGGATGTGGCAGTGGGACAGCTCCGTGATGCGGTTGGCCACGCGCTCTAAGAAGTAGCGGTCATGGGTGACCATGATGAGGCCGCCGTTGAATTTGCGCAGGCGGTCCTCCAGCCAGATGACCATGTCGCTGTCCAGGTGGTTGGTCGGCTCGTCCAGGATGAGGACATCCGCCGGATGGAGCAGGACGGCGGCGAGGGCCACGCGCTTGCGCTGGCCGCCGGAGAGGGTGCCCACGGGCTGGGCAAAGTCCGTGATGCCCAGGCGGGTGAGCATGGCCTTGGCCTCGTATTCCATGAGGGCGCGGGTGTCTGGGGAGAAGTCGGAAAAGACCTGCTCCAGGACCGTGGCCTCCGGGTCCATCTTGGGGTTCTGGGACAGGAAGCAGACCTGCACGTTGGGGTCCCGGCTGACGGTGCCGCTGTCCGGCACCTGCTGGCCCGCCAGGACGCGGAGAAAGCTGCTCTTGCCGGTGCCGTTGATGCCGATGATGCCGATCTTGTCCCCCTCGTTGAGGTAGAGGGTCACGTCGTCCAAAAGCTGTTTCAGGCCGAAATTCAAGCTGATGTGTTCCGCAGAGAGAAGCATGGGAGGTCCTCCGTTCTTGTTGTTTTCCCGGCTGCGCTTACAGCAGGAAGTAGGTCATGATGGGCAGGGTGACGGCGCAGAGGATGGTGCTGAGGAAGTTTACGCGGGAGGCGAAGGTGTCGTCGATGCCATAGCGCAGGCTCAGGATCGTGATCATGGCGGCGCTGGGGCAGGCGGCGATGGCGACCATCACGCCCAGGGTCGTCCCCTCCAGGAACAGGCCCAGGACGAAGTAGGTCAGGATGGGGCAGAGGACCAGGCGGCCGAGGCTGACGAGATAGGCTTTCCAGTCCTTGAAGGCATCCAGAATGGGCACATGGCTCAGGGACACGCCGATGATGATCATGGACAGGGGCACCGTGCCGTTGGCCAGGGACTTGATGGTATCCCCCAGCAGGGAGGGCACGGGGATCTGGAACAGAAAGACCACCACGGCCACGAGCGTGGCGATAAGGCCGGGGGAGAAGACCTCCCGGATGGTCACGCGGCCCTGGCCCTGCCCCGCCCGCAGGCGGCTAACGCCGATGGAGAAGAGCAGGATGTTGAAGGGGATGTTGGTCAGGGAGGCGCAGAAGAGGGCCTCCTCGCCGAAAATGGCCTGGACCACGGGGAAGCCCACGAAGACGTTGTTCATGAAGAAGATGGACAGCCACGCCACCAGCTGATCCTGCTTCGGCATGGGTACGACCTTGGAGACTACCAGCCCGCCCGCGGCGCACAGGCCGAAGAGGACGAAGGTCCCGGCGATGACCACAGCCAGCTCCTTGCCGGAGAAGAGGGGGGCCACGCCGATGACGGAGCTGAGGATGGAGGCGGGCAGGAAGACGTTGGCGACCAGGCGGCTGGTGGCCTGGTTGAAGCCATCGCCCACCCAATTTGCTTTGGCGGCGGCGAAGCCCACCGCCATGAGGAGCACGAGCATCCCCATTTTTTCTAAGACGACCAATCCGGTCATGTTCAGTCACACTCTTTTCTATTTCCTCTGTTCGCCCGGAGCGGGGGACAGAGGGAACACCCTCCCCCGCCGGGCCTGCGGCGGGGAAGGGCGTTCGATGTTGGTTTGTTGATTTTTGGCGGAGCCTGCGGGCGTTTGTCCGATTGTATTACACTTTGATCTCCGCCCCGGTGCCCTCCAGGGCGTGGGGGTACCGGTCCAGGACGGGCTGGACATACTCGGCCAGGAAGCGCTCCACCTGATGGGGGCAGCAGCCGATGTAATCGGCCGGGTTCAGGTGGCGCAGGACCTCCTCCTTGGACAGACCGAAGGCGGGGTCGGCGGCGATGCGCTCTAAGAGGTCGTTGTCCTTGCCCTCGTCCTTCACGCGGCTGCCGGCGGCCAGGGAGTGGGTGCGGATGCGCTCGTGCAGGGCCTGGCGGTCCCCGCCGCGCTTGACGGCATCCATGAGGATGTTTTCCGTGGCCATGAAGGGCAGCTCCTCCATGATGTGCTTTTCGATGACCTTCTCGTGGACGACCAGGTTGGAGGCCACGTTCTCATAGAGGTTCAGAATGGCGTCCACGGCCAGGAAGGCCTCGGAGACGGCGATGCGCTTGTTGGCGGAGTCGTCCAGGGTGCGCTCGAACCATTGTAGGGAGGAGGTCATGGCGGGGTTCATGGCGTCGGCAATGACGTACCGGGCCAGGGCGCAGATGCGCTCGCTGCGCATGGGGTTGCGCTTGTAGGGCATGGCGGAGGAGCCGACCTGGTGCTTCTCAAACGGCTCTTCGATCTCCTTCATGTGGCACAGCAGGCGCAGGTCCGTGGCGAACTTGTGGGCGGACTGGGCGATGCCGGAGAGGGTGGCTAAGATCGCAGAATCCACTTTTCGGGTGTAGGTCTGGCCGGAGACGGGCTGGACCTGGTCGAAGCCCATTTCGGCGGCGATCTTCTGGTCCAGCTGGCGGACCTTGCTCTCGTCGCCGCCGAACAGCTCCAGGAAGCTGGCCTGGGTGCCGGTGGTGCCCTTGCAGCCGAGCATCTTCAGGTGGTCCATGCGGTACTCCAATTCCTCCAGGTCCATGAGCAGCTCGTTCATCCAGAGGGTGGCCCGCTTGCCGACGGTGACCATCTGGGCGGCCTGGTAGTGGGTGTAGCCCAGGGTGGGCAGGGCCTTGTACTGGTCGGCGAACTTGCCCAGGGCGGCCAGGATGCGGACCAGCTTATCCCGCAGGAGCGCCATGCCCTCCCGCATGAGGATGATGTCGGTGTTGTCGCCCACGTAGCAGCTGGTGGCCCCCAAATGGATGATGGGCATGGCGCTGGGGCAGAGGGCACCGTAGGCGTGGATGTGGGCCATCACGTCGTGGCGCAGTTCCTTTTCCTTCTGCTGGGCCAGGTCATAGTTGATGTGGTCCTTTTCCCGCTCCATCTCGTCGATCTGGCCCTGGGTGATGGGCAGACCCAGCTCCATCTCGGCGCGAGCCAGGGCGATCCAGAGCCGCCGCCAGGTGGTGAACTTTTTGTCCGGGGAGAAGATATACAGCATCTCCCGGCTGGCATAGCGGGAGGCCAAGGGGCTTTCGTAGGTGTCTTTCATGGGGCGATTCCCTCTTTCTATTGGAATGGGTTTCGGGGTTCGGTTTTTAACGTCGCTTATTCTATCACAAAACCCCCGGTGAAACAATCCCTTTCCCCTAGCGGGAGACTGTGTTATACTGAGAAAAAACGCCCATCCGAAGGGAGAATTTTTATGAAAATCAGAACTGCGACCCTCCAGGACCTCGCTGCCGTCACCGCCCTGGAAGCGGCCTGCTTCCCCGCCGCCGAAGCCGCGCCGGAGGCCGCCTTCCGCGCCAGACTGGAGACCTACCCGGAGAGCTTTTGGGTGATGACGGACGAGGCAGACCGGCCCGTTGCCATGGTCAACGGCATGTGTACCGACACGCCGGACCTGCACGACGAGATGTACGAAAACGCCACCCTCCACGACCGAGCGGGAGAGTGGCAGATGATCTTTGGCGTGGCAACGCACCCGGAGCACCAGAAGAAGGGGTATGCCGGGCAGCTCTTGCAGACGGCCATTGCCGCAAGCAGGGCCAGGGGGAAGCTTGGGCTGGTGCTGACGTGCAAGGACCGGCTGGTGCCTTACTACGCCAAGTTCGGGTTTGCAGACGAGGGCATGTCGGACTCGAACCACGGCGGGGTGGCTTGGCATCAGATGCGGGTGAGGTTCTGAAGCTGATACCCGTGATCCAGCGGCCCTGACCCATGCCCCAAGTCCAGCATGGCTTTCAGCGCCCCGGTCAAATATTCTTTCGCCTGCCCGATGGCCTCTTCTAAGGCCAGTCCCTTCGCCAGATTTGCGGCGATGGCACTGGAGAGGGTGCAGCCCGTCCCGTGGGTGTTGGGGTTGTCGATGCGCTCGCCGCGGTACCAGCGGATGCCCTGGGGGGTCCAGAGCAGGTCGTCGGCCCCGCCGACTTTATGCCCGCCCTTGCAGAGGACGGCGCAGTGGTAGCGCCGGCCGATGGTCTCGGCGGCAGAGCGCATGTCGGCCTCGCTCTCGATGGTCTGGTCGGAGAGGATCTCTGCCTCGGCCAGGTTGGGGGTGGCGACGGTCGCCAGGGGGAGCAGCTCGGTGCAGAGGGTCTCGATGGCGTCGTCGGCCAGGAGCTTGGCCCCGCTGGTGGCGACCATGACGGGGTCGACCACGATGTTGGGGGCGTCGTAATCAGCCAAGCGCTGGGCGATGACGTGGATGAGGGGGGCGGAAGAGACCATGCCGATCTTCACCGCATCGGGGTAGATGTCGGTGAACACGGCGTCGATCTGCTGGCCCAAAAAGTCCGGGCTGACCTCATAGATGCCGGTGACGCCGGTGGTGTTCTGGGCCGTTAAGGCGGTGATGGCGCTCATGGCAAACACGCCGTTGCAGGTCATGGTTTTCAGGTCGGCCTGGATGCCGGCCCCGCCGCTGGAATCACTGCCGGCGATGGAGAGGGCGGTCTTTAATCTCATGGGAATCAAACCTCCTGGTAAGGATGGAGTTCGGCGGCGGGGTCGGGGGCCAGCATCAGGCTGCTGCGGAGGCAGGCGCCTGCGGCCCCGGCCGCTTGCAGTTCGGGCACCCGGTCGGCGGTGATGCCGCCGATGGCGTAGACGGGTAAGTTTACTGCCTGGGTGACTTCCCGTAAAAAGTCTAGGCCCCGGCCAGGCAGACCGGGCTTGCAGGTGGTGAGGAAGATGTGCCCGGCGGTGAGATAGGTCGCGCCCAGGGCCTGGGCCTCCAACGCCTCCGCAACGGAGTGGCAGGAGACGCCGATCTGCGCGAAGCCGGACAGAGTCTCTTTGCTTTGCGCCCGCAGGACGGGCAGAGGCAAGTGGATATACTTGACACCCAGAGCCTGGGCTGCCCCCACAAACGTGTGCAGGATGCAGGGGACCTCATATTGCTTGCAAATACGTAATACGTCCGAAGCCAGGGCTTGATAGTCGGCTTCGGGCAAATTTTTTTCCCGCAGGATCAGCCCCGCCGGGCGGGCAGCGGCAATGGCCTCCACCTGGGCCAGAAAGCGCGGGGCGCAGAGGGTGCGGTCGGTCACGCAGAGGATGGGGAAACCGGACATCAGGCATTGCCTCCTTTCGCTTGCTTGGGCGGGCGCAGGAAGAACCAGAAGAGGACCATGCCCGCGCCGCCCGTTAGGGTGGCCATGCCCAGCAGGGCGGGGACGCCGGCCAGGTCCAGCAGGTTCCCGCCAAAAAGGCCAGAGAGGACGCTGCCCAGCGTCGTGGCCATGGTGAACCAGGACTGCCCCTCCACCCGCCGGTCCTCGGCGACGGTCTCGTTGATGTAGTAGATGGAGGCAATGGCGAAGAGGGCGTAGCCGTTCATCTCAAAGATCTGCACGGCGCACAGCACCCCGATGGTGGGGGCCAGCCACGAGCCGAAGGCGTGCAGGAAAAAGCCCACGCCGGAAAGGCGCGTCCAGACCCGGCTCCCCGCCTTGGTCAGCAGCCAGGAGAAGCCGAACATCACCGGCAGCTCCAGGATGGATTGCAGGAAGAGGACGGTGCCCATGGAGCCGCTGTCGCCGCCGAGATGCTGGACGATCTGGAACTCAAACGTGTTGAGCAGGTTGTGGCTGATGAAGACCAGGCAGGAGGCCAGCAGGACGAAGCCCATGTGGGGGTAGGCCCGCAGAAACGCCTGGCTGTTTTGCTGGGGGGCTTGCCGGGAAGTTTGCTCGGGGGCGGCCTCTGGCTTCGGTTCCGGGGGCGTGAAGCCGGGGGCCGGGGTCTGAAAGCGGAAGGACAGGATCGCCGCAAACAGAACGGCCTGCATGACCAGCATCGCCGCCGCCACGGACCAGGCCCCCAGCCACAGCACCAAGCGCCCGCACGCCGCGGAGAAGATGCCGAAGGCCATGGACCCCGCGCCGCGGGCGAGGCCGAAGTTGAGCCGGTAGCCCAGGTTCAGGCAGGCCATGCCCAGGGCAGAGCAGAGGGGCATGAGCAGCTGGACCAGCACCACGAGGCTGCCGTACAGCACGAGCTGCGGGAGCTTGCCCGGCAGGCAGAGCAGGCCCGCGCTGGCGACCAGGGCGATGCCCGCGACCCCGGCGCAGAAGAGGCGGAGGCTCAGCTTCCGCAGCCGGTCCGCCGCCTGCGAAACGCGGGGCTGGAGCAGGGCCGAGAGCAGGCCGCCGAGGCTGATGACCAGGCCGACCTGGGCGTTGGAAAAGCCCTGGTCCAGCAGGTAGACGCTGGAAAAGCTGATGATGCAGCAGTAGCAGGCCCAATAGCTGCTCTGGATGGCGACAAAGCGGGGGGTGGGCTTGGTCAACATGGGTCACGCCTCCTTTGGAAGCACGGTGCCTTTGGCCTTCTCGTGCCACTTCGCCCGACGGTAGCGGAGGATGAGCAGGAGGGCCGTCAGCACCCAGGAGAGGGGGTAGCAGATGGAGATGCCCAGCAGGGTGGGCCAGTGGGGGACCACCAGGAAGACCCACAGGATCCGCAGGCCGCACACGCCGCCGACGCTGATGACCATGGGCGCCAGCGCATCCCCCGCGCCCCGCAGGGCGTTGGCCAGGACCTCGATGACGGTCCAGATGAAGTAGAAGGGGGCGAAGTAATAGACGACTTGGGTGGCGTATTGGATCACCTGGGGGTTATCCGTGAAGAGCAGGAAGCAATATTTGGCAAAGATCATGAGCAGGACGGACAGGACGATGGTCGTGCCCATGGCGATCTGCATGCAGACCTTGACGCTCGCCTTCATGCGGTCGTATTTCCCGGCCCCGTAGTTCTGGCCCACGAAGGCCATGATCGCCACGCCGAACGAGACGATGAGGGACCAGTAGATGCCGTCCACCTTGCTGGTGGCCGACCAGGCGGCCACGGCGTCCGTGCCCAGGTTGTTGATGGGGACCTGAATTAACAGGTTGGAGAAAGCGTACATGGAGCTTTCCACGGCGGCGGGGACGCCGATGCCCAGGATGTGGGTCAGGGTCGGGCGATGAATTTTCGTCTGCCTGGGCTGGAAGCGGTAGCCCTCCTTGGCCTTGGCCAGCTGGGTCAGGATGAGCAGGGCGCTGACCAGGTTGGAGAGGGAGGTGGCGATGGCCGCGCCCTCCACGCCGAAGTGAAGGCCCGCCACAAAGACCAGGTCCAGCACGATGTTCAGCAGGCAGCAGAGCATGAGATAGTACAGGGGCCGCTTGGAGTCACCCACGGCCCGCAAAATGCCGGAGCCCATGTTAAACAGGAGCATGGGGATGGTGCCGACGAAGTACCAGCGGAGGTAGAGCGTGGCGTCGGCCATGATCTCCTGGGGGTTTTTCAGCCAGACCAGGGACTGCGGGGTGAGCAGGATGCCCACGACGGTGATGACGATGCCGCCGAGGAGACTGAAGGCGATCGACGTATGGACCGCCCGCGTTAGTTTTTCCTGGTCGTCGGCCCCGTATCCGTGGGAGATGACGACGGTGGCCCCGGAGGAAAGGCCCGTGAAGATGCCCACCACCAGCTGGACGATCACCGCCGCCGAGCCGCCCACAGCGGCCAGGGCGTCGGAGCCGAGAAAGCGGCCCACCACGATGGCATCGACGGTGCTATAAAACTGCTGAAAGAGCGTGCCTGCGGCGATGGGGAGCAGGAACAGCAGCAGCTGTTTCCAGATGATGCCTTGGGTGAGGTCAAGGTTTTTCGTGCGGGGCATGGGTGGGCCTCCTTTCTATGGTGTCCGGCGGAGCCGGAGGGATTGGATGCGTGGGTGCGCGGGGGGCCGGTCTACGTTAGTACACTGCGGAGTGCTTGCGGTAGGTAGCCCTCATTCGTCTGCTTCGCAGCCACCTTCCCCCTCGGGGAAGGCTTTGCGCAAGTGGTCAATAAACGGGGCGTGGTACCAAGTTTGCACGGCGTCCCGAGAGCCTTCCCCGAGGGGGAAGGTGGCCCGGCGCTAGCCGGGTCGGATGAGGGCCACGTCACGTAAGCAGTCCGTAGTGTATCAACGCAACACCATTCCTGCACTCGACAAACCCCCTTCAGTCGTGTTAGTATCATAGAAGAAATTTTCGAGAAATGCAAGAGACCCGTCAAAAAAACAAAACCAAAAACAAAGGAAGATTTTTATGCACATTCCCACCTGCCCCAGCCAGGCCCTGGACATCCTCTCTTTTACGCAGGCGCAAGTCCCCACGAACGACGACTTTGACCGCGACAGTTGGCTCTACATCCCCGACCACTACGCCGAGTACCGGTATCTGCTGGGCACGAAGGGGGCCAATCCGCTCATTTGTATTGGCATCAACCCCTCGACCGCTGCGCCGGGGGCCTTGGACAACACCTTGAAGTCCGTGGAGCGCATCGCCAAGGGGAATGGGTTTGACAGCTTTTTGATGTTCAATGTCTACGCCCAGCGGGCCACCCGGCCCCAGGACATGGATGAAATCTGCAACGAAGCCCTGCACCGGGAGAACATGGCGGCCTTTCGCTGGGTGCTTTCTCAGGTGGGGGCGGGGTACACCCCGGCGGTCTGGGCGGCTTGGGGGACCATCATTGAGCAGCGGCCCTATTTGAAGGATTGCCTGCGGGAGATGATCGCCATCGGGGAGGAATTCCACGCCCGGTGGCTGTGCGCGGGGAAGCGGTCGAAGAAGGGCCACCCCCACCACCCGCTGTATTTGAGAAAGGACGAGCAGGTCCAGCCCTTTCCCGTGAAAGCATATTTGGAGAGCTTGTAAGGAAACATGAGCCGAGTAAACTGGACGACGAGTAAACTGTTTGCTTCCTAACGATAGAAAAAGAGATGATAGGCGGACGTGGGTCCGGGCTATCATCTCTTTTTTGTTAGTCAATCAGCTGAGGGCAGATCTAGGATTTGAAGCAGTTCGTTCTGGAGGGCGTCGCCGTCTGGGATGCGGTACATAAACTTTCCGAAGTAGACGTAATTTGTTTTGCCCAACCAGAAGGTTTTCCAATCGTCCCCCTGGTCCACTTTTTGGCGGACGGTGATCTCCAACAAGATGTCTGTGTAAGAGGAGGAAGGGGGCGTTGTCGTGAAGGCGTTTTCCGCCTTATAATTCCGCAGGCAGGCGACGATGGCATCGCTGTCGAAGGTGGGGATGTCGGTCGGTTGCGCGTCGTAGGTGGGGTTGTAGCGGATGATGAGGACCTCGTAGTCGCTGTTGGGTTTGAGCAGGGGACGGGGGACGAAGAGGGCGATGACGAGGACGGCTAAGATCGCCAGGATGAGGATCAGGGGGAGACGTCGTTTCATGGCGGGACCTCCTTTCGTTCAAAACCATCACGACTTCTCATACCGCACATCCACCAGACAAAGCCCGCAGGCGGGGACGGTCTCTCCGGCGCGTTTGCGGTCCTGGGAGACGAGGATATCCCCCATTTCCTCCGGCCGGAGGTTGCCGCGGCCGACCTCTAAGAGGGTCCCGACCAGGATGCGGACCATGTGGTAGAGGAAGCCGTTGCCCTCGAAGGTGAAGAGCAGCTCCGGGCCAAGCTCCTGGATGGTGATGCAGTCAACCCGGCGGACGGTGGATTTTTTCGTGCGCTTGAGGGAGCAGAAGGCCTTGTAGTCGTGCGTGCCGCACAGGTCCTCGGCGGCGCGGCGCATGGCGGGCACGTCCAGCGTTTCGTGGAGGTGGTAGAGGTAGTTGCGCTCGAAGACGTTCGGCTCGTCGCTGTTCCAGATGCGGTAGGTGTAGGTCTTGCCGGTGCAGGAGAAGCGGGCGTGGAAGCGCGGCTCGACCTGCTCCAGGGAGACAGCGCCGATGTCGGCGGGGAGGTAGCGGCGCAGGCCGTCCAGGATCTCCTGGGTGGACAGCTCGGTCTTGGCGCGGAAGGAGACGACCTGGCGCTTGGCGTGGGTCCCGGCGTCGGTGCGGCCGGAGGCGGCGACCTCGATGGGCTGGTCCAGCAGGCGGGAGAGCAGCGTCTCCAGCTTTCCCTGGATGGTGTGGTCGGTGTTTCCCTGCTTCTGCCAGCCCTTCCAGCGGGTGCCGTCGTAGCAGAGGGTGAGACGGTAGTTGGGCATGGGTGCTCTCCTCTTTTCTGCCAAAGTTCTCGTTGCATGGGGGACAAGAAAAAATTCTCCCCCATTTTGCTCTATTCTACCGGATTTTCCCGGACTTGAAAAGAGGGAAACGGATGTTTTTTTGTTTACTTTGCCATTTTTCTTCCCCAAAGCGCCTGAAAAATCTCAAAAGAAAATAGTTTCGTCAAAAAGACGGGAAAATGCCTTGTATAACTTGAAATTTTTGCTAGTATCAGGTAAACTATAAAAACATCACATCATGATTTAAGGAGAGAGAAATTCACTATGGAGACATCCAAACGTGGTCAGTGGGGGAGCAGCTTCGGCTTCCTCATGGCGGCCATCGGCTCGGCCATTGGCCTGGGCAATCTGTGGGCCTTCCCCTATAAAATGGGTAAGACCGGCGGCTTTGCCTTCCTCGTCCTCTACCTCATCCTGGTCGCCCTGGTGGGCGTCGTGGGGATGCTGGGCGAGTTTGCTTTGGGCCGAAAGACCGGCAAAGGCGCAGGCGGCGCGTATGCGGCCCTGGGCAAAAAGTATTCCTTCATTGGCTGGATGGCGGTCATTTCGCCCTTCCTCATCCTGTCCTTCTACGCGGTGCTGGGCGGCATGGTGCTGCGCTACTGCCTGGGCTTTCTGGTCCAGATCTTCGGCGCGGACGGCTTCGCCGGGCAGGGCAGCGGCTTCTTCGGCTGGCTGCTGTACAGCGGCCAGAGCATGATCCTCTTCTTCGCCCTCTTCCTGGTCTGCACCATGGCCATCGTCATGGGCGGCGTGCAGGGGGGCATCGAGAAGTTCAGCAAGGCCGTCATGCCGGCGCTGGGCGTCATCCTCATCGGCATCATCATCTTCGTGGCCATGCAACCCGGTGCGTTGGAGGGCTACAAGTTTATGTTCAAGCCGGACATGAGCCTCTTCTCCAGCCCCGGCAGCTTCTTTGACGTGCTGAAGACGGCGTCGGGGCAGGTCTTCTTCTCCCTGTCCATGGCCATGGGTATCAACATCACCTTCGGCTCCTACCTGGACAAGCAGAAGAGCTTGCAGAAGAACGCCGTCATCGTGCCCCTGTTCGACACCATCTTCGCCGTTCTGGCCGGTATGATGATCCTGCCCGCCTGCGCAGCCTTTCACGTGGACTACGCCCAAGGCCCCGGCCTGCTGTTTGCCTCCATGCAGAAGGTCTTCCTGGACGGCATGGGCGGCCAGGCCGGCAACATCATCGGCTTCCTGTTCTACTTCCTGGTTTTCATCGCCGCCGTTACCTCCTCCATCGCCCTGATGGAGGTGCTGACCTCCGCCGTGGTGGACCGGCAGCTGGACAAGGGCAAGGAACCCAACCGCAAGAAGACGGCCCTCCTCTTCGCCGTCCTCCAGTTCCTCATCGGCATCCCCGTGGCCCTGGACGCCCTGGGCAGCGGCGGTGCCGTGGTCAAGGCCCCCTACGAGCTGCTGGGCCTGACGACAGAGAGCGCAGGCTTCGCCATGTGGAACGACTGCTGGCTGGACTTCTACGACATGCTCACCGAGGGCATTATGATGCCCCTCGGCGCTCTGCTCATGAGCTTGCTCATGGGCTGGGTGTTCCCCAACCTGGTCAAGGACGAGTGCGAGCAGAGCGGGCATCAATTTAAGGGAGCGGGGTACTTTAAGTTCTGCTTCCGGTTTGTGATCCCGATCATTATGGTCATCGTGCTCATCACGCAGATCCAGTCGTTCTTCCTGTAATTGAATTTGTTCATGGGAAAAGGCCCTTCCGAGCTTATGCTTGGGAGGGCCTTACTGATGGCGTTTGATTTGATTCGTGGTTCCGCTTCACACCTGCTCCCCGGCGCGTAGGGCGCGGAGCCTGCGGTAGAAGGTGGATTTGCCTACCCCGGCCTGCTGCAGGGCCTGCTCCAGGGTGATGGACTGGTCCTGCCAGGCCTGGACGATGCGGTCGAAGTCCTGGGGGACGCGGGCGGGGGGACGGCCCAGGTGGACGCCGCGGGCGCGGGCGGCGGCGATGCCCTGGGCCTGGCGGGTGCGGATGTTTTCCCGTTCGCTCTGGGCCACGAAGGAGAGAATTTGCAGGACGAGATCGGCGATGAAGGTCCCCATGAGGTCCTTGCCGTTGCGGGTGTCCAGGAGGGGCATGTCCAGGACGCAGATGTCCACGCCGATGTCCTTGGTGAGCAGCCGCCACTGGTTCTGGATGTCCTCGTAGTTGCGGCCCAGGCGGTCGATGCTGGGCACGCAGAGCAGATCCCCGGCCCGCAGGCGCTTCACCAGGCGCTGGTACTGGGGGCGCTGGAAGTCCTTGCCGGACTGGCGGTCTAAATACAGATGCTCCTGGGGGACGGCGGCGTCGGCCAGGGCGCGGCGCTGGCGGTCCTCGTTCTGGTCGGTGCTGGACACGCGCATATATCCGAATGTCTGAGCGGCCTGCGGCGCCATGGCAAACGACCCCCTTCCTGCGGTACTTTTCTTGCGTAGCGTTCCCTCTTAGGATAGCAAAAAACTGGGCGCTGGGAACTAGAAATTTTATTGCCGGTGCTAAAGGATACACAATATTTTGGTCAAAATTCCTGAAAACCTTCGGTTTTTTGGCTTGACGTATCGGTAAATTTAGGGTAGAATGACAGAAATGTTTCAAGTGTCCGCCTTGATTTTGCAACTTAACTTGCACGCAGAGCAGCTGCTCTGTGGGACACGGGAGGAGGTTTGCAACCATGCCGCCAAAAACCATCGGCCCCCGTAGAGCCATTGCCATTGAGATCATCCTGTTTCTGGCCTATGCGTTTTTCAGCGCGTCCTGGATGGTCGGCTCTGTGGTGACCAACGACATGATCCAGGAGTTCGGGGTGGGGCATGTGCCCTCCTCCGTGAACAACGCCATCTCCGCGGCCAAGATCGTGGGCAACTTTGTGGCGGCCTGGATCCTGGTCAAGCTGGGACCGAAGAAGACCGTCGCCTTCTCCTGCCTGCTCACCTGCGCGGTCATCATCGGGGCGCTGTCCACGTCCTTCCCGTTCGTTATTCTCAGCCGGTTTTTGCTGGGCTTCGGCGGGGCCGTGCTGATGATCTGCATGACGCCCTACGTCGTCTACTGCTTCTCCCCGAAGCAGCAGCCCATCTTCATCGGCATCAACAACGCCGGGCCGAACACAGGCAATCTCATCGCGCTCTTCAGCATCTCCGCCGTGCGGGCGTGGCTGGTCTCCTGGCGGAGCGTGATTTTGTTCTATGGCCTGTTCAGCGTGATCCTGCTGGTCCTGTGGCTCATCGTCGGGCGGGGCTATCCCATCGCCGCCACGCCCAAGCAGACGGACCAGAGCGCGGGCGGGAAGCTCTACCGATACAAGGACGGCCTGAAAGAACCGTTCCTCTATGAGTTCATCTTCACGATGACCGGGCGGCTGGTCATGTACACAGTCGTGCTCTATCTCTTCCCCCTGCACCCGGACTTTACGGTGGACTCGCAGTTTATCTCCACGATGATCGCCCTCACCGGCATCCCGGGGACCATCCTCGGCATCGTGCTGGCCAAGAAGCTCAAGCGCCAGATCACCCTCTTCCGCTTCTCCGGCTTTGCCCAGTCCATCGCGTTCTTCGTGATGATCCTGACCCCGTCGGGGGCGGTGGCGACGGCGTGCGCCATCCTGATGGGCGTTGTGATCTTCATCTCCACGCCCTCCCTCTTCACCCTGCCGGCCCGGATGCCGGGGGCGAACCCGCAGAAGGTCGCCGTCATTATGACGCTGTACTGGACGGGGGCGTATATCCTGCAAATGATCGTCTACGCCGTCATCGTCCACCTGGCCAACGTGACCACCTGGAAGACGGCCATGCTCTTCACCGCCTTCTACTCCCTGACCTTCCTGGTGGGCACCTTCCTGCTGCCGGACTTCGACAAGCCCAGGACGCGGGAGGAGCGGGCGCAAAATCGCTGAGGCGATTGCTTTTTCTAGGATAAAACAACAAAAGCGTTCTTTCCCATCGAAACGGGGAGGAACGCTTTTTCGCTTCTTGTCTTTTTATTCTGCTTTGTGTTCTGTCAGGCTTTGTGTTCTGTTCGGACCTTGCGTCCTGCTCGGTAAGACAGGGCGATGAGAAGCAGGGAGACCAGAACCAGACAAGAGAACAGGATGTAGGCCGGGAGGTAATCGCCGAAGCGGTCGGCCAAGAGGCCGGGGACCGTGGCGAAAACGAGAGCGCCGCCGGCGTAGATCACTTGCAGCCGCCGCAAAACAGTCGGGTACTGCCGGGGGGAGGCCAGGTCATTGGCCCAGACGGAGGGGCCGATCGTCGCGATGGGGTAGCCCACGCCCATGCAGACGGCGGTGAGGACGCTCAGAGGGATGCTTTGCAGGAAGGCCAGGCAGCACAGCACATGCCCCGCCACCAGGATCGCCCCGAAGAGCAGGGTGGACCGGCAGCCGCCCACATGGTCCGTCGTCTCGCCGTAGAGGAGCTTGCCCAGGGTGAGCATCAGGCCCGTGCCGCTGATGATGGCGGCCACGGCACCGGCGGAGAAGCCCTCCCCGCTGAACAGGACGGACAGATGCACGAAGCCGGGGTTGGCCACGGCACCCATGAACAGGCTGGCAAAGGCCAGCAGCACGAAGGCCGCGCGGGGGATGTCGCCGTGGGCTTTGCGCGCGGGCGTTTCCTGCCCCGCCGGGGCTTCTTGATGCCCGCAGGGGGCCAGGCCCTTCTCCGCCGGGTCGCTGCGCAGGACGGCGAAGATGAGGGCAGCCAGGAGAAAGATCGCTGCGCCCTCGATGCGGAAGGCGGTCCCCATGGTCAGGTGCTCCACCAGGGCCGTCGTCACCGGGGGCAGGACGATGGTCGCAATGCCGCTGCCCGTGGCGCAGATGCTCAGGGCCAAGGCCCGGTGCCGGTCGAACCAGCGGTTCATCAGGAGCGAGACGGGGATCATCGAGCCGAACCCGTAGCTCAGGCCCGACACCGCCGCGCCCACGCAGAAGAGGGGATAGGTCCGGGCGCTGGCGTAGAGCAGGTAGGACAGGCCCGCGCAGCAGGCGGCGATGCTCACGCCCAGACGAAGCGATACCTTCTTGTAGTACCAGCCGATGGTCAGCATGGCCAGAAACGCCGTGAGGCACCGCAGGGTGACGAGAGAGGACGTCTGGGCGTGGGTCAGGCCGCGCTCGTCCATGATGTAGGGCAGGTAGACGGAAAAGCCGTTGGACACCGTGCCCATGGTGATGAAGAGCAGGAGCGTGCAAGTGATGCAGACCACCCAACCGTAATGCACGTGTTTCATTGGGGTGTGATCATCTCTTTCACGGTGTTCTTCAGGTTCTTTGCGGCTGCCGGGATGTCTTCCTGGGCGTAGATGGCGCTGATCACCGCCACGCCGCAGATGCCCGTCCCGGCCAGCTCGGTGACGTTTTCCTGGGTAATGCCGCCGATGGCGACCACGGGGATGGAGACGGCCTGGCAGATGTCCCGCAGGACGTCCCACTCCACTTCCTTGGCGTCGGCCTTGGAGCCGGTGGGGAACACGGCCCCGACGCCGAGATAGTCCGCCCCGTGGGCCTCGGCCTGGAGGGCCTGGGCGACGGTCTGGGCGGAGACGCCGATGATCTTATCCGGGCCAAGCTTGGCCCGGACGTCCCCGGCCTCCATGTCGCTCTGGCCCACGTGGACGCCGTCGGCGTCCACGGCCAGGGCGATGTCTACGTTGTCGTTGATGAGAAACGGAACACCGTAGGCATGGCAGAGAGTTTTGATGTCTTTGGCTTCGTCCAGGAAACGGGCCTCGTCCAGGTCCTTCTCCCGGAGCTGGAGGAAGGTCACGCCGCCGTCCAGGCTCTCCTTCACGACCTCGTGCAGGGTCCGGCCGTGCAGCCAGTGCCGGTCGGTGACGGCGTAGAGCAGTAAGTCTTGTTCAGCGCAGTTCATAGCTTGCCCCCTTGTCCAGCGTCTCGCCGGTCATGTTGTAGATGGCGTCGATGATGTGGGTGCGGTAGGAGGCGTTGCCCTCTCCCTTGGCCATGTGGAGCCAGCCGAGCTCCCCGGCCAGGCCCATCGTCGCCACGGCCGCAGCGGCGGCTTCCAGCGGGCGGTCGGGGTTGGCCACCAGGAAGGCCGTCATCAGCCCGGAGAGCTGGCAGCCCGTTCCGGTGATCCTGCCCATTTCGGGGCGGCCGTTGCGGAGGACGTAGCACTGCGTCCCGTCGCTGACCAGATCAATGGCCCCGGTGATGGCAATGATCGCCTTGGACCGCTGGGCAAAGTCTTTTACGAACTGGATGGCCTGGGGCAGGGTCTCTTCCGTGACGGCGTCGGCCACGTCTGCGTCCACGCCCTTTGTCGTGCCGCTGCCCAGGGCCAGGGTCTTGATCTCGGAGATGTTGCCCCGGATGACGGTGAGGGGCAGCTCCTGCATGAGGCTGACGGCCGTGTTCGTCCGCAGGGCGGAGGCCCCGGCCCCTACGGGGTCCAGCAGGATGGGGTGGCCCAGCGCGGCGGCCTTCTTGCCCGCCCGGTGCATCGCCTCGATGCTCCGCTGGTTGAGGGTGCCGATGTTCAGGTTCAGGCCGCCGCAGAGGGCCGTGATGTCCTCCACGTCCTCCGGCTCATCGGACATGATGGGACTGCCGCCGCAGGCCAAGAGGACGTTGGCCACATCGTTGACGGTGACGTAATTGGTGATGTTATGCACCAGCGGGACCGAGGCCCGCACGGCATCGAGACAAGCTCCTAGCATAGACTTCTGCGCTCCTTTGTGCTTGGGGATCTGGGATCATTTGGGTTTGTTGGGAAAGTTCAGAGCGGAAACACTCAGCCGTTGCCCTTGGTGGGCAGGAAGGGATAGATGGACATGGCCACGCCGGAGATGGGCATGGTCTGGAGCCAGATCTTGCCGGGGCCGGTGAGGACGGTGTTGAAGAAGCCCTCGCCGCCGAAGAATTTGTTCTTCAGGCCCTTGACCTGCTGGATGTCGATGGCCACGGTGCGCTCGAAGCCCAGCACGTTGCCGGTGTCCACGATCATCTGCTGACCGGGGCCGAGGGTGTACTCTACCAGCTCGCCGTCGACCTCGGCAAAGGCCATGCCGCGGCCGGAGAGCTTTTGCATGATGAAGCCCTCGCCGCCGAAGAACCCGGCGCCCAGCTTCTTGTTGAAGTGCATGGACAGCTGCACACCCGGCTCGGAGGCCAGGAAGGCTGCCTTTTGCAGGATGATCTCATTGCCTGGCCCGATCTCCAGCGCCAGGATCTGCCCTGGGAAGCTGGAGCCGAAGGCAATGAGGGCGTTGCCGCCGCGGGCGGTGTAGATGTTCTGGAACATGCTCTCGCCGGAGAAGGCCTTGGAGAACATCTTCCCCACGCCGCCGCCGGAGGTCTTCATCTCCATGTTGGGACTCATCCAGACCATGGAGCCTTTTTCGGTGATCATTTGTTCGCCGTCGTTGAGCTGGCAGATCACCACGGGGAATGCGCCGCCTTTGATCTCGTATTGCATCAGTACCATCCTTTCTCGGGTAGAGATTTTGTTTCTCTCTTTGGTGGATACTTTCTGACACTATAATCATAAAGGAGAAGCGCCCGCCTGTCAAGGCGAGCGCTTTGTTTTGTCAAATCTTCTTGCAAAACTTGTCGAAAAATGCTATATTGAGCACAAGTTATGCCGAGCCAGCAGGAAAGGCTGGTGTTTGGCGGTTGGTCTCCCACAGCAATTTCCCATTCCGGGAGACAACTTCTTCATGTAAGTCTCTTGTCTCCCGACCCAAAGGAAGGAGTGAGAGCCATGTCACTGTCTGTCGTAGAAGTTTGTGCGGTCCTCAGCGTTTGTTTTTCAGCGTTGGAATTCCTGCTGCATCTCTACCAGCAGTTTCATCATCGTAACGATAAAAACGAAGATGAAAAGAAGTAACCGCCCGGACGCGACCCGTGCGGTTACTTAACCAAAAAAACTAAACGGGAGACCAACCGCAAAAAGCACCAGCCCCCTTTTGCTGTTCTTAGTATAGCCCAGAAGCGCCCGCCTGTCAAGGCGAGCGCTTCTTTTTTGCAAATGACGACGTTGTTTTTTCGCTCAGAACCGTGCCTGGTTGGGCCAGCTGAGGTTTCCTAGATACTGGGAGCTGCCGAAGCCCAGGATGAGCAGGAAGATGGGATTGAGGAAGATGAGGCCCAGGGTAAACCCAGCCCCATGCCCAAAGGCTTTGGAGACCTTATGCAGGCCCATGATGCCGATGACAAGACCGGCGACCGAGCAGATCCAGCCCACGAAGGACAGCAGGAAGCCGTCGCTGGCGCTCTGGATGATGGCGGAGAGCAGCTCCAGCCCCAGCAGCGCCCAGAACATGCTGGTTTTCCAGCTGATCTTATACAGGCTATAAACGTTGTAGATGGGGATGATGCCCTTCCAGCCCGGCTCCCCGGCCTTGACCATGATCCTCCACGCGGCCACGGCGATGAGGATGTAGAAAAGGAGCCCCACAAGGACCGACGCCGCAGAGATTGCGCTGAATAAAAACAGCGCGGAATACACGTCACGCATAAAAAACCTTCCTCTCTTTCTCTCTGTTTGCCATGCCGGCAAACAAAAATGATTTCTCTTTGCTCAGTGTATCAAATGGAAAGGGGGGTGTCAAGAGAAACTCCCCTCACTTCCGCATCCTTCGGTAACATGCGTCGCACACCCGCCCACGGTGGTGCAGGGGCAGGGCCTTCCCGCACAGGGGACAGAAGCGGATGTTGTTCTTCAGCCGGTGCAGCAGGATCTCGTTGATCTCCTCCGCCACGTCCTCCCGCTGGTCATACAGCGCGTCCTCGTCCACCGGGCACCCAAAGGTCTTGGCGAACGAAAAATACAGGTCCAGCTTTCGGCAGTACAGCTCCAGCTCCGGCAGGGTATGGGCCGTGTCCCGCGCCAGCTCCGGCTGCTCGATGGCCTCTCCCTGCTGCTGGAGACGCAGGAAGCGGAAAAACAGCTCCCGCAGGGCCTCGTCCGTCTCGTCAAAGGGGATGTTCGCCGCCCGCAGCTCCTCCTCCTTGGTCAGGGTGAAGCCCTGCTCCCGGATCTTGGAGATGAGGGTGATGTAGCGGGTGATGTCCAGCTTGACATAAGGCTCCACGGTCGGCATCTTGTTCCACTCGGTCAGGACCTCCAAGAGGTCAAAATCTACCATAAGCACTAGGTCGGAAAAGCCCACGACGGCCTGCTGCAGCGGTGGCACGACCGTGTTCAGCCCCGCCCGGATGAAGGACAGGCCCTGGGTGGCCCCCACATAGCCCTTGTCATACATGCCAAAGCGCCCCGCCCGCCCGGCGATCTGCTGGATCTCTTCGGGCTTTAATTCCCGGCGCTCCACCCCGTCAAACTTCTCCGTGTCCATGAAAATGACCCGGCGAATGGGCAGGTTCAGCCCCATGCCGATGGCGTCCGTGGAGACGACGTACTGCATCCGCCCCTGCAAAAAGCCCTCCATCTGCCGCCGGCGGGTGGAGTAGGGCAAGGCCCCGTAAATAATGGCCGGTTCTTTCCCGGACTGCCGCAGGTCCTCCGCCACGCTGAGCACGCCCACCTTGGAGAAGGTGATGAGCGCGTCCCCCGGCTGGATGCGGGTGTAGTCGACGGTGTGGTTCATGCAGAGCAGGGGCGTCTTGCGCTTGTGGTACTCGATCTCATAGCTGTCCCCGCAGCTGTCGAGGATGCGCCGGAGCAGGTGCTCGGCCTCCGGGGCGGCGCAGAGATGGACCTCCGGGGCCTGCACGCCCAGAATGGCCCGCGTCCAGGCGTAGCCCCGGTGGGGGTCGGCGATCATCTGGCACTCGTCGATGACGGCCACGTCATAGCGGGCTTTCAGGTTGAGCTTTTCGGCCGTGGCGGCGACGTGGGTGTCCTCCTCCCGCCGGTCCTCCTCCTCGCCGGTGGTGAGGCTGCAATCCACGCCTGCGTCCAGCAATGCCTCCTGGGCCTCCAGGGCGAGCAGACGCAGGGGGGCCAGGTAGACGCCCGTCCGGGCCTGCTTTAATCTCTGGAAGCCCGCGTAGGTCTTGCCCGTGTTCGTCCCGCCCAGGTGCAGGATGAAGTGCCGGGAGAGGGCGCGGGCCTCCGGGTACTCGTCCTTGGGGTTCAGGGCGATGAGGACGTTCAGGCTCTTCTGGATGATCTGGGGGATGTACCAGACGGAGTAGATGGTCCCGATGGGCCGGGAGAGCAGCTGCTGGGTGGGGAAGTCCTCCCGCGCCAGCAGGCCGGCCAGATCGGCCTCCGGCTGGGCCTGGGTGAACTGGTCGATGGCCTGCTGGGCCGCGGCGTGGAGGACCCGGGCATAGCGCACCCGGACGTGGCCTGCCAGGGGCGCGTTTTCGTTGGGGCCCATCCAGCCTGCGGCCTGGACGAAGTGGGTCAGCTCGCCGGGCAGGGCCAAGCCGTCACAGCGCTTCTCCAGCCCCAGGAAGCTGCCCAGGTAGCCCGTGATCTGGGAGGCACGCAGCATGCGCCCGCGGGCGGCGGCGGGCAGGTGGTCGAGCACGGCCCGGTGGTAATGCCCCGCCAGCGTCCAGGCCAGGCTGTCGTCCTTCTCCGCCTGCGTCCAGAGCTTTGTCAGGGCCTTGGCGACGGTGTGGGCGGCCTGCTGGGCGGCGCGGCCGGCCTCGCCCTGGGGCTTCGCGCCGAGGTTCTGCTTCTGAAAGGTCTCCGTGGCCTCGGCGGCCTGCACGTCCTCCCGCTCCCAGACGGGCATGCTCCGGCCATTGAAATGCCGGTAGCGGGGCTTGGGCAAGAGCGTGTTCATCAGGGACTTCGTCCAGCCCCGGCTCCTCAGCTGGCCGGGGGTCAGTTGCTTTTTCGACCGGCTTTTTCCCATGGCGGGTGTCCTCCTGTTGTTTGAAGTTGTATCATCATACCATATTTCCTGCCCGCAGGCAATCGCCCCATCTTGACAGTCTTCCCCCCACAGCGCATAATGTATGCGTATGATCTTGTTGTAGTGGCCGCAGACCCCTGCGGCCAACCCGGATTCGTTTCGTCCTATTTCGTAGTGGCCGCAGACCTCTGCGGCCATCCCCCCAAGGAAGAGGTGCCCCATGCCTATGCGACCCACCCCCCTCACCATCTCTCCCCACCGCCGCCCAAAGGTCCTGCTCCTGGGCAACGGCATGAACCGCGTCTTTGGCGGGGCCTCCTGGTCGGGCCTGCTGGAGAAGATCAACCGGACCGACTTCACCGCCGACCAGGTCAAAGGCATCCCCTTTCCCATGCAGGCGGTCCTGCTGAGCAAGGACCACGTCGATGTCTCCCTCCACGACCTCCAGCGGGAGCTGACCCACTGCGAGGTCCATCCCTGGCTGTCCGAGCAGCTCCAGCGGCTCTTGGCCATGCCCTTCGACTGTATCTTAACGCCCAATTTTACTTACGAGATCCAGTGCGCCGTGATGCCCGACTTCGTGGACCACGCCCCCCGTTACCGCACCCACACCTCCGCCGTCCCCCTGGCGGAAAAGGGCTTCATGCTCCACACCTATTATAACCTGCCCGTGGGGGAGCGCACCCTGCCCCTCTTCCACATCCACGGCGAGGCCCGCCTGCCGGACACGGTCATCCTGGGCCATTATTACTACGGCAACCTGCTCTTCTGCTGCGACGAGTATCTCACCCGCCGCGCCCCGGCCTGCCGCTATCCTCTCTGGGCCGGCGGGGGAGAGATGAAGGCCCTGAGCTGGCTGGACTACTTCATCCTCGGCGACGTCTACTCCCTGGGTTTCGGCTTCGACACGTCGGAGATGGACCTCTGGTGGCTCCTCTGCCGCAAGAAACGCGAACGCGCCGACCACGGGGAGCTCTACTTCTTCGAGCCGGAGCGCAAGTCCGCCCTCACGAAAAAAGCCCTTCTGGAAGCCTACCAAGCCCGGTGCGTGACCTTGGGCGTTTCGGAACCAGAGGGCAAAGACTATCGGAATTTTTACGAGATGGCCGTGCGAGAGATCGGACGGCGGGTGCAGGCTTGACAAAGCAGGCACAGGATGCTATCATAAAAACAGAAAGAGCGCTGTTACTAGCGGTTAGCTCGTCATAGTCAGTTACTTAAATTTATACTGACCGTTCAGTGCCCGCTGAGCGGTCAGTACGCCTTGTTACTAGCAGTTAGCTCTACAATCAGGTAATTATCTTACACTGACCGTTCGGTGCCCGCCGAGCGGTCAGTACGCTTTTATAAAACTCTTTATATAATTTGCTTTGGGTTTGTCAAGAGACAGACCCAATTTTTTTATGCCTGAAACTTTTTGCTGGCTGTAAAGTAAAACTACTTGACAGGCGTTGAAATTTAATCTATGATAGGGATACTGGAAGAAATGAAGAGACAAGGGAGGAAAATTATGGCAGAACGAAGAATGGTCTCGAAAGCAGTGTTACACAGCCCGTCGTTTTTGGCGATGCCGGTAGCGGCGCAGATGCTGTATGTACACCTGGAGCTGTTTGCGGATGATGACGGCTTTGTCGCTACACCGTTGCAGGTGGCGCGGATGATGGGGATTCCCAAAAGGTTCTATCAGATTCTGGTGGACCAGGCGTTTGTGATCCACTTCGACAGTGGGGTCTGCGTCATTCGGCATTGGCTCCAGCACAATAAAGTATCGCCCAGCCGATACAACCCAACGGTCTATGAAACCGAAAAAGCTCGCTTGCGGACAGAGGGCAGGACCTACTGTCTGTGTCAACATGATGCAGACATGATGTTAACACAGGATAGGGTAGGTAAGGATAGGTTAGGTCAGGATAGGCTAGAGCAGGATAGTGCAGGTAAGCTCCCGCTCTCCCAACGTCGGTTCGTGTTTTGAGGGGAAGGAGGATGACAGACGATGGTTTCTTTACGGACGATTTTGTCGAAGAAGATGCCCACTGGTTCGCAGCCGGAGGAACCCTTCGACGCAATGGCCTTTGCCCACCAGCAGACCGAGTGGTACAACAACGCCGAGGGGCATCTCGACCAGGAGGACGGCTACGACTGTCCCATCTGCCGCAACAAGGGCTACCTCCGCGTGGTGACCGAAGAGGGGGGGATCCCCAACGCCTGGATGCGGCCCTGCCAGTGCCAGAAGGTCCGCCAGAGCATCCGGCAGATGCGCCGCAGCGGGCTTCAGCACATCATCCAGGACTACACCTTCGCCAAGTTCCAGGCCACGGAGCCCTGGCAGCAGAAGCTCAAGGCCGCCGCCCAGGCCTACGCCCAGAGCCTGGAGGGCTGGTTCTTCTTCGGCGGGCAGTCCGGCAGCGGGAAGACGCATCTCTGCACCGCCATCTGCCGCCAGGCCCTGCACCAGGGCAGGCAGGTGCGCTACATGCTCTGGCGGGACGACGTGAGCCGCATCAAGGCCGTGGCCAACCAGGGGGAGGAGTACAACGCCGCCATCGCCCCCTATAAGCACGCGGAGCTGCTGTACATCGACGACCTGTTCAAGACCGGCCGCAGCTTCGACAGCCGCAGCCCCCGCCCCACCACGGCAGACGTGAACGTGGCCTTTGAGATCCTCAACTACCGCTACACCGCCAAGCTCCCCACCATCGTCTCCAGCGAGTGCGTGCTGGACGACCTGATCCAGATCGACGAATCCCTGGCCGGCCGCATCGCAGAGCGGGCCAAGAACCTCTTCGAGCTGGGTCCGGACCGGGGGAAGAACTATCGCCTGCGGGGATAAAAAAAGCCTTCCCCCTGGGGAAGGCTCTGTTTTTACTGTTTTTGGTAACGCTCCCGGATGAAGTCGCTGTCCATGAACAGGACGTAGAAGATATCCCCGTAATGCCGGTTGTGGATCAGGCGGCCGTGGTTCAGGACGGGGCGGTAGGTGCCGTCCTTCTTGACCAGGCGGAAGGAGACATAGTCGTTGGTGCCGTCCTGTTGGGCGTCCTGCTGGGCCCAGATACTCTGCTCCACGGCCTCGCGCTCGTCCGGGTGGATGAGGTTGCGGAAGCTGTGGTCGGTGAAGGCCAGGAGATCCTCCAGGTCGGTGCAGCCGGCGAAGCGGACCATCTCCTGGTTGGCGAAGAGCAGCTCGTCGTTGACCCGGTCGGCCTTGTAGATGAGGAAGGCGCCGGGGAGATGCTGGGAGATGTCCTGCAAGGCAAAGCCCAGGTGGGTGCGGACGCGGAGCTGAAGGTCCTCGCTGTACGCCAGACAGCCGCGCTTGCCCCGGAGCTTGACCTCGTACAGGGCCAGGTCCGCCTTGCTCAGGAGCAGGGCGGGGGTCCGCCTGGCGTCGGCGGCGGAGAGCTCGGCGTAGCCCACGGAGATGGTGAAGGGATGCTCTACCCCTTCGTACCAGAAGGTCCGGCGCTCTTCCGTGAAGGCCTGGATGCGCTCGGCGGCGCTCTGGCAGGTGCAGTTCTTCAGGATGAGGCAGAACTCGTCCCCGCCGTTGCGGCCCAGGATGCTGTCCGTGGGGAAATGCGCGTGCATGCTCTCGGCCAGCTGGCGCAGGGCCAGGTCCCCGATGGCGTGGCCGTAGACGTCATTGATGGACTTGAAGTTGTCGATGTCCAAAAGAACGCCCACGCAGTGGGCCTCGGTGTGTTTGGAGAGATAGGCTTGCAGGGCCTCGTCAAAGCCCTTGCGGTTGAACAGGCCCGTGAGAGGGTCCGTCGTGGCCAGGTGGCGGAAGACGTTTTTCTGCTCCCGCATCCCGATGAGGGCCAGGGCCAGGATCAGCGCCAGGAGCAGGACGAGGCTCCCCGCGCAGAAGAAGCCCATGGCGGGGTCTGCCTGGTGCCAGCCCCCCTTGGGCATGACCTCCAGCTTCCAGGTGCTGTTGGTGCCGTCCAGGGGGAAGGTATAGCTGGCAGGGTCTGTGAGCGCCTGGCCGGAGCTGGCGACCTCCTCATACTCGTCGCCCAGGGGCGCGGTGCGTTTCGAGAGGCGGTAGTCGTACCCGAAGTGCTCCAGCGCCTGGGTGGACCGGGCAAAGACCTCCGGCACCCGCAGGATGACGATGGTGAAGCCCCAGAACGTCTCTTGCCCGGTCTCGTCCGCGAGATAGACGGGGTTGCGCACGGCGATGCCGCTGCCGCCCTGGCTCAGGGAAAAGGGGCCTTGCAGGGTGATGACGTTGTTGTCCCGCCCGTAGCGGCATAGCTCGCTCCGGCTCTCGTCGTGGAACAGGTCGATCTTCCCGTCCTCATTGCCCGCAGCAGGGTAGATGTCGGTGACGACGCCGTTGGGGGCCAGCTGAATGCTCTGGAGGACGGAGGAGGAAAGGTTCTGCGCCACGGTCTCAAAGCGCTTGCACTGGCCGTCCTCGCTGATGAGGATCTGCTCCAGGGCGTGTGTCACGCCGATGGCCTGGGAGAAATCCTCGATGAGGTAGTTGGCGTAGGTGGTGGCGTTGAGCTGGGCTGTTTTCCGTCGGGCCTCCAGAGCGTTCTGGTGCATCCGAACAGAGAAGACAGTCGAACATACCAGGCCCAGCAAAAAGACCAGGACAGAGAGTATTATTTTCCATTTGAAGCCTTTGGTGTGCCAGAGGTTCATGATGCGGTCACTTCCTGTGGGGTGGGATAGGGGATACGTTTTGGTATTATAACACCGGCTCGGGCAGTGAGCAAGGTGAAAATGGCGAAAAAC
>SFHQ01000070.1 GCA_004556345.1 Clostridiales bacterium
CAAAAAGCTTTTGTCGGTGGGAAGTCACTTAACAACAAAGGCGGCAATGTATGTGATTTTATATACAGAAATAAAATGACACAAAATGTTGCATTGATTGAGATAAAAACACCATGTACCGAGATTGTTGGAAAACCGTATCGTGAAACATACAGCATGAGTCTTGAAATGAGTGGTGCAGTCAATCAACTCCTTAACTATCGCGATGAACTGCAAAAGAATTTCAGTACGTTAACCAGAGATTTGGAAGAAGCTGACACTGTGCGAGCTTTTTCTCCGAAATGCGTTGTTGTTATTGGGAAAATCAGTACTTTGAATGCTAGGCAACAGAAAGCGTTTGAACTTTATCGGAACAGTTTCAACAACTTAACTATAATAACTTTTGATGAATTACATCAGAAAATTTGCGATCTCATTTCTGTATTCAAAGAGGATACTCCTTGACCGGCTGATCCAGTGAACCGTTTTCAAATTCAAAACAAGAACCCCCTGCCGGTCGGCAGGGGGTTTTGACGTAAATTAGGATCATAGGATCATCGCTGCTGTTTTTTCAGCATCCGAATGTCCTGGCCGAAGAAGACCAGGGTCTGATACATCCCCTCCAGGCGGGAGGCCACCTGGGCGGAATAGCGCTGGCGGATGGCGTCCAAGCTCAGGTTGGAGGAGATGACGGTGTGTTTATTTTCGACCAGGCGCGTGTTGATGACCTCATACAGCGCCGCCTGGGTGAAGGGAGAGGTGAACTCGCTGCCCAGGTCGTCTAAGATGAGCAGGTCGCAGGTGAGATACCGGCGGGTGTCGGCCCCAGCCTGGCGGGCGTCTTCGCCGAAGCGGATGAACTTGCGGGCCTCGAAGCGGGCGAAGACGTTGGAGGCGGTGTCATAGACCACAGAATAGCCCTTTTCCGAGACCACGCGGGCGATGCAGGCGGAGAGAAAGGTCTTGCCCAGGCCCGGTGCGCCGCAGAGGAAGAGGTTTTTGTGGGGGTAGGTGTCGAAGAACTCCGCGTAGCTCCGGCAGCAGCTCAGGACCATCTCCATGCTCTCGCGGGGCGAGCGGCGAAACTCCGGCCAGACCTGGCGGTCGTAGTAATCCAACCGGAAGGTGTTGAAGGACTGGTCCCCCAGGTCCAGCAGGGAGGACAGCTCCGCGATCTGCTCCTGCTGGCAGAGCGACTTCAGGCAGGAGCACATCTTGGGTCCCTTCCAGCCCCGGTCGTTGCAGAGGGGGCAGAAGGGGGTCTCGTCCAGGGCGTCGGGGGGATAGCCGGCCTCGTGGAGCAGGGCGGCCTCCTCGTCCTGGAGGGCTAAATTTTCCCGGCGAAGCTTGGCCAGGGTCTCCTCCCGGCCCAGTCCCTGGCGCAGGGAGGCGGCCAGGATCTTCGGGGCAGTCGTCCGCAGCTGGCGGTCGATCTCCTCGGTGCGGGGCAAGGCCTGGTAGATGGCCCGGCGCTGGCGGTCCTGGCGGTCCCGGTGGGCCTGCTGGGCCTGTTTTAAGCGGGCCTCGGCCCGGCTCAGGATGGATTCACTGTATGCCATGGATCACGGCTCCTTTCCTGGGGTTCCTGGGGATTGGGCGGCGCGGGCCAGCTCCTGGAACATGCGGTCCACGTCGGAGGAGGCCACGGGGCTGGCGCCGCTGGGGGCGGGGGACGGTCCGGCGCTGGGGCGGGCCTGGGGCTTCTGATAGACCGGCCGGCGGCCCCGTTCCGTGGCCTCCACGGCGGCGGGGGTGGTCAGCCCCTCCTTGTGCCAGCGGTTCAAGATGCTGTTCATATAGCTCCACTTAAATTCCTGGAGGTTGAAGAGGGTGCGGTCGCGGGCCAGGAGCAGCAGCTCGTCGGAAAAGCCCAGACGGATCCAGCTCTCCAGATAGTCCCGCTCCTGGGGCACGGGGGTGCGGCTCTCGCCAAAGAGGAGCTGAAGGATCTCGGTCCCCCGGCTGTCCAGGCGGCTCATGCGCTGGAGGTGGGCGTCGGCGGCGTCCAGGGTGGTGATGCCGGCCTTTTCCCACTTGACCGCCTCCCGGCGGATCAGGGGCAGGGTGGTGGTGCGGCCGGGGCCGCCCTTTTTGGCCTTTTCGTTGCACCAGCCCGCCAGGGTCAGGATGACCTCCGGGGGCAGGCCCAGGAAGTCATAGATCATATACAAAATTTTCAGGTCGGAGGGGGAGAGGATCTTTCCCAGCAGATGCTCCATGGCCGGGACCAGAGGCTTGAATTTTTCGTTGTTCATGGCCTGGGCGATGTCCTCGCTGGTGTACTCCGGGGGCCGCTCGTCGGCCAGCTTCACGGGCCGCTGGGGGGCCACCGGCGTGTCCGAGCGGAGCAGGCCAAGCTGGATGAGAACGCTGCGGGCGGCCTCCACCCGCTCCGCGCCCCAGGGGAGCGCCCCGCTGGTCTGGCCCGCGGCCAGACAGAGATAGAGCAGGGCGGCGTCGCCGTTGCCGGATTTGGACAGCTTTTCCACCGCCTTGCGGTGCAGGCCGATGATATTGCCGGGCAGAAGCAAGTCTTTTGCCATGGGCAGGGCCTCCTTTCATGGGAAGAAATGATCTGCCTTATTGTACCGAAAAATCGCGGGTTCGTAAAGAGGGCAGGAAAAGAGTCTATGCCCTTTTGGGGATAGGGGAGAAGAGAATTCGATGAAAATTGACAAGCTCTCTGATTTTATGCTAAAAGCGGTAAATAAGAAGTGGTGTACCGATGTTACAGAAATGAAATATGGTGCCAGGGGCGAGAAAGCCTATCTCAGCGCTATTCTGGACTTGAAGAGCAGAGATATTGTTTCCTTTGCAATTGGCAGGCACAACAACAACCAGCTCGTATTTGAAACCTTCAATTGGCAATCCAGAAGTACCCAGATGCACACCCATTGTTTCAT
>SFHQ01000071.1 GCA_004556345.1 Clostridiales bacterium
GCTGACGCGGGGCACCGCTTTGCGGCGCAGGAAGGCGACAGGAGGCGAATGCGGCAGAAAAGGTGGCTGCGATTACTGGGGGATTTCCTCCATGGTATAGCCTTCGATGATGTCGCCTGGCCCATGAAAACGGTGTTTTCATGGGGACCCGATCAAAAATCCTCGGCAGGCGGAGCCTGCCTGCGGCAAGGTTTTGCTGCGCAAAACGCTTGTACCCGCTGACGCGGGGCACCGCTTTGCGGCGCAGGAAGGCGACAGGAGGCGAATGCGGCAGAAAAGGCGGCTGCGATTACTGGGGGATTTCCTCCATGGTATAGCCTTCGATGATGTCGCCTTCCTTGATGTCGTTGAACTTCTCGATGGTCAGGCCGCACTCGAAGCGCTGCACGACTTCCTTGGCGTCGTCCTTAAACCGCTTCAGGGAGGCCAGGCTGCCCTCGTGGATGACGATGCCGTCACGGACCACACGGACGGAGCAGGCACGGACGATCTTGCCGTCCAGGACGTAGCAGCCGGCCACGGTGCCCACGCCGGAGACCTTGTAGGTCTGGCGGACTTCGGCGTGGCCCAGGACCACTTCCCGGAACTGGGGCGCCAGCATGCCCTTCATAGCGGCCTCAATCTCGTCAATGGCGTCGTAAATGACCCGGTACATCCGCATATCCACGTTCTGGCGGACGGCGTTTTCACGGGCGGCAGCGTCGGGACGGACGTTGAAGCCTACGATAATGGCGTTGGAGGAGGCGGCCAGCATGACGTCGGACTCGTTGATGGCACCTACACCGCCGTGGATGACACGGACGTTGACCTCGTCGTTGCTGAGCTTCTCCAGAGAGGCCTTCACAGCCTCCACGGAGCCCTGGACGTCGGCCTTGACGATCAGGGCCAGCTCCTTGCGCTCGCCGGCCTGGATCTGGTCGAACAGGTTTTCCAGGGACACCTTCTGCACGGGAGCGGCGGCCTTGAGCTTCTCCTCGGCTTTGCGCTGCTCCACCAGCTCACGGGCCATGCGCTCGTCAGCCACGGCGAAGAAGGGGCTGCCGCCGATGGGGGCCTCGCTGAGACCCGCGATTTCCACAGGGACGGAGGGGCCGGCCTCGGTGAGGCGGTTGCCCTTGTAATCCAGCATGGTGCGGACACGGCCCACGGCGGTGCCGGCGATGATGATGTCGCCCTGCTTCAATGTGCCGTTCTGCACCAGCAGGGTGGCCACGGGGCCGCGGCCCTTGTCCAGACGGGACTCGATGACAGTACCCTGGCCGGCCCGGTTGGGGTTGGCCTTCAGCTCCTGGATCTCAGCCAGCAGCACCAGGTTCTCCAACAGGTTGTCGATGCCGATGTTCTTCTTGGCGGAGATCTTGCAGACGATGGTCTCGCCGCCCCACTCCTCGGGCACCAGACCGTGCTCGGTCAGCTGCTGCAGGACGCGGTCGGGGTTGGCGTTCTCTTTATCGATCTTGTTGATGGCCACAATGATGGGGATACCCGCAGCCTTGGCGTGGTTGATAGACTCGATGGTCTGGGGCATAATGCCGTCGTCCGCCGCCACCATCAGGATGGCGATATCGGTGACCATGGCGCCGCGGGCACGCATGGAGGTGAAGGCCTCATGGCCCGGGGTGTCCAGGAAGGTGATGGGCTTGCCGTTGATCTGCACCTGATAGGCACCGATGTGCTGGGTGATGCCGCCGGCCTCGCCCGCAGCCACGTTGGTGTTCCGGACGGCGTCCAGCAGGGAGGTCTTGCCATGGTCGACGTGGCCCATGACCACCACGACGGGGGCGCGGGGAACCAGATCCTCCGCCTTGTCCTCGGAGACGTCGATCAGCTTTTCCTCGATGGTGACAACGACCTCCTTCTCCACCTTGCAGCCCATCTCCTCGGCGATGATGGCGGCGGTGTCGAAGTCGATGATTTGTCTCAGAGAGGCCATGATGCCGTTCTTCATCAGGCACTTGACCACCTCGGCGCCGGTCTTCTTCATGCGGCTGGCCAGTTCGCCCACGGAGATCTCGTCGGGGATCTGGACCTTGACGGGGGCCTTCTTGGCGATCTCCAGCTGCAGGCGGCGCATTTTCTCCGCCTCGTCCTGCTTGCGCTTGTTGGAGAAAGTCATGCTGCCCTTGCGTTGGTTATTGTTGCGGAATTTCTCCTTGCCGCCCCTCTGCTGCATCCGCTGACCACGCTCACCGCCCAGATCCTCCAGGCGCTCGTCGTACTTGGCCAGGTTCACATCGCCGCCCTTGCGGGTGTCCACAATCTTCTTCTGGGGCACGCGGGTGGTGGGCTGCTGAACCACGGGCTTGGCGGGCTGCTGCTTGGCAGGCTCCTGCTGCCGGGGGATGGCGTCCTTCCGGGAAGCCTCTGCCTGCTGCTTGGGCGCGGCGGGCTTCTCAGCAGGCCGCTCGGCAGGCTTTTCGGCGGCCTTGGGGGTCTCCTTGGGCTGCGCCTGATAGGTGTCCGCAAAGATCACCTGGATACCCGAGACCTGGTTATGCTGGGTCAGGTAGTCGAAGATCACGGAGAGCTCGTGATCGGTCAGGACCTGCATATGGTTCTTGGGCGCGGCCACATATTTTGTCAAAATCTCGGTAATGGTTTTGGTGGGAAGACCAAAGTCCTTGGCCACCTCATGCACTCTGTATTTTTCCATACCCAATCAAATACACCTCGTTAAGGCAGCGGGGGTTGAGCCCGTGCCGGGAATTTTTATGTCATGCGCTCACGACTGCTCTTTCTTGCGGAAGGAGCCCTTGCCCTTTTTCACCGGGCGGCTGTGAGCGTAGGGATCAGTCCGCGGCTTGGGGCGGTTTTCCTTGGAGGGACGGGACTTGCGGCG
>SFHQ01000072.1 GCA_004556345.1 Clostridiales bacterium
TCTACTATAATACAAAATGGTTATATCCGGAGCCGCAGGCCGCCGGTTTTCCGCATTGGGCGTCCACCGGCTCCATGTTGTTCTATTCTGCCTGTTCCGGGCAAAAATCGAAGGAGAGTTTCTATGAGCAAGAAGTATTGTTACCTGTTCACGGAAGGCAACGCCAACATGCGTGAACTTCTGGGCGGCAAGGGCGCCAACCTGGCTGAGATGACCAACATCGGTCTGCCCGTGCCTCAGGGCTTCACCATCACCACCGAGGCCTGCACCCAGTATTATGAGGATGGCCAGAAGATCAATGACGGCATCTTTGCCGAGATCATGGAATACATCGAGAAGATGGAGAGCATCACCGGCAAGAAGTTCGGCGACCACGAGAATCCTCTGCTGGTCTCTGTCCGTTCCGGTGCCCGCGCCTCCATGCCCGGCATGATGGATACCATCCTGAACCTGGGCCTGAACGAGGACGTTGTTGATGTCATCGCCAAGAAGTCCAACAACCCCCGCTGGGCTTGGGACTGCTATCGCCGCTTTATCCAGATGTACTCCGACGTGGTCATGGAAGTGGGCAAGAAGTACTTTGAGCAGCTCATCGACGAGATGAAGGAGAAGAAGGGCGTCACGCAGGACGTGGATCTCACCGCTGAGGACCTGAAGGAACTGGCCATGCAGTTCAAGGCCGAATACAAGTCCAAGATTGGCCAGGAGTTCCCCGCCGACCCCAAGGAGCAGCTGATGGGCGCCATCAAGGCCGTGTTCCGTTCCTGGGATAACCCCCGCGCCAACGTCTATCGCCGCGACAATGATATCCCCTATTCCTGGGGTACTGCCGTCAACGTGCAGTCCATGGCCTTCGGCAACATGGGTGATGACTGCGGCACCGGCGTTGCTTTCACCCGTAACCCCGCCACCGGCGAGAAGAAGCTCTTCGGCGAGTTCCTGACCAACGCCCAGGGCGAGGACGTGGTCGCCGGCGTCCGTACTCCCATGCCCATCGCTGAGATGGCTGAGAAGTTCCCCGAGGCCTTCCAGCAGTTTGAGGGTGTCTGCAAGACTCTGGAGGACCATTATCACGATATGCAGGACATGGAGTTCACCGTGGAACACGGCAAGCTCTACATGCTCCAGACCCGTAACGGCAAGCGCACTCCCGCTGCCGCTCTGAAGATTGCCTGCGACCTGGTGGATGAGGGCATGATCGACGAGAAGCAGGCCGTGGCCATGATCGAGCCCCGCTCTCTGGACACCCTGCTGCATCCCCAGTTTGACGCTGAGGCCCTGAAGAAGGCCGCCATCATCGGCAAGGCTCTGGGTGCCTCTCCCGGCGCTGCCTCCGGTAAGATCGTTTTCTCCGCTGAGGACGCCAAGGAATGGGCTGAGCGCGGTGAGAAGGTGGTCCTGGTCCGTCTGGAGACCTCTCCCGAGGACATCGAGGGCATGAAGGCTGCTCAGGGTATCCTGACCGTCCGCGGCGGCATGACCTCTCACGCTGCCGTTGTGGCCCGCGGCATGGGCAAGTGCTGCGTCTCCGGCTGCGGCGACATCAAGATGGACGAGGAGAACAAGAAGTTCGAGCTGTCCGGCAAGACTTACCGCGAGGGTGACTGGATCTCCCTGAACGGCTCCACCGGCAACATCTATGACGGCGCTGTGCCCACCACCGATGCTGTCATCGGCGGCGAGTTCGGCCGTGTCATGGGCTGGGCTGACCAGTTCCGCCGCCTGAAGGTCCGCACCAACGCCGACACTCCCCACGATGCTGCTCAGGCCCGTAAGTTCGGCGCACAGGGCATCGGCCTGTGCCGTACCGAGCACATGTTCTTCAACGAGGACCGTATCCCCGCTATCCGCCGCATGATCTGCTCCGACACTGTGGAAGAGCGCGAAGCCGCTCTGGCCGTTCTGGAGCCCATGCAGCAGAGCGACTTTGAGGGCATCTATGAGGCTATGGAAGGCTGCCCCGTCACCATCCGTTTCCTGGATCCCCCCCTGCACGAGTTTGTTCCCACCGAGGAGGCCGACATTGAGAAGCTGGCCAGCGACATGGGTAAGACCGTTGCCGAGATCAAGAACATCATCGCCGGCCTCCACGAGTTCAACCCCATGATGGGTCACCGCGGCTGCCGTCTGGCTGTCACCTATCCGGAGATCGCCGCCATGCAGACCCGCGCCGTCATCAAGGCTGCTCTGGCTGTTCAGGCCCATCATCCCGAGTGGACCATGGTTCCCGAGATCATGATCCCCCTGGTGGGCGAGGCCAAGGAGCTGAAGTATGTCAAGGACATTGTTGTCAAGACTGCTGACGAGCTGATCAAGGCTGCCGGTTCCGACATGAAGTACCTGGTTGGTACCATGATCGAGATCCCCCGCGCCGCTCTGACCGCCGATGAGATCGCCAAGGAAGCTGCCTTCTTCTCCTTCGGAACCAACGACCTGACTCAGATGACCTTTGGCTTCAGCCGTGACGACGCCGGCAAGTTCCTGGGCGCTTACTATGATAAGAAGATCTACGAGAACGATCCCTTCGCCAAGCTGGATCAGAAGGGCGTCGGCAAGCTGGTGGATATGGCCTGCAAGCTGGGCCGCAGCGTGAACCCCGACCTGCATCTGGGTATCTGCGGCGAGCACGGCGGCGATCCCTCCTCCGTGGAGTTCTGCCACCGCACCGGTCTGGACTATGTGTCCTGCTCTCCCTTCCGTGTGCCCATCGCCCGTCTGGCCGCCGCTCAGGCTGCTATCAAGAACCCCCGCAAGTAAGAGTTCTGTCATTCACCATTGGATTTGATGAAGCACAAACCT
>SFHQ01000038.1 GCA_004556345.1 Clostridiales bacterium
TGCGCCGAAGATACTTGCCTGGAGACGGGCCGGAAAAATAGGTAACGCCAACACAAAAGAGACAACCACTTCGGTTGTCTCTTTTGTTCTATCCGGAAAGCATCCAGCGTTACCCTTCCATCAGACGATGCTTCAAGCTCTGCCAAAGCTCCAGCGCCTTGAAGCGGAAGACATAACTGGTCTCCTCCTCTTGCAGGAGAGAAATTTGCCCCGGCGTGAGCGTGCTGGCCTCTAAGGCCCGTTCGGAGACGGCGGGCAGGCAGAGATTGGGAAAGACCACGCACCACCAGTTGTGCCCCTCTGCCGCCCCGATCAGGACCCGAAGGGCCAGATAGTTTCCGGCGGGCAGAGAGATGCCCTGATACTGTCGGGTAGGAAACCAGGTCTGCTCCAAACGCACCTCGACCCGATCATCATGCCCTTGGGCTGAGATCTCTTGGGCGGCAGTCTGGGCGATGTCGTCCAGATGCTGATTGAGCAGCACCGCCGCGGCCTGGGGCTCTGTTTCTCCCGCGAGCAGGGCGCTTGTTGTTTCCAGAACCCGGTCCCGGACCTCTAATTTCAGGGCTTGGTCCTCTTCACTGTCTGAATTGGCTAATACATGCAGTCGAATGACTTGGGATGCCAGCCGCACTTGGGTGGCCTCTGCCCACAGGGCCGTGCAGACTAAGCAGGCCACGAACAGCGCCAGCACACGCCGCCAGGGAACGTCTCGTAATACTCTCGTTAAACGCATAAAAACACCGTCCACTTTCTAAGTACAAGGATCTGTACAGAAAGTATGGACGGTATTTTTGGTGTTTATACCTAGGTTTCCCGCAGAGCGGGGAGGGGGCCGCTGAGAGGTTCCGTCAGGAAGACTTCCTCGTAATCCTCCCGCAGGAGTGCCACGGCGGATTCTGCCAGGGCTTTCTCGCGGAACACGCCGAAAACAGTGGGGCCGCTGCCGCTCATGGCGGCGCCCAGGGCACCGGCGGTGAGGAGCGCAGTCTTGATGCTTTCGATCTCCCGCTGCTGGGTGGGGAGCAGGACGCCCTCGAAGACGTTGAACATCCGCCGGGTGACCTCCACCAGGTCCCCAGCCTCCAGCGCCAGCAGGATGCCCTTGGTGTCGGGCCGCAGGCGGCGCTTCCCCCTGTCCCAGGCCCGGAAGAGGGCTGGGGTGGAGATGGAAAACCGGGGCTTGCAGAGCACGATCCAACAGGGCGGCAGGGGTGAGAGAGGGGTCAGTGCCTCCCCCCGGCCTCCCGCCAGGGCGGTGGTGCCCAGGACACAGTAGGGGACATCGGAGCCGACTTCCTCGCCGATCTTCGCCAGCGCCTGGGGAGATAAGCCTGCGTCGGTCAGCTCGTTCAGCCCACGCAGGACAGCGGCGGCGTCGCTGCTGCCGCCAGCGGTGCCGGCGCAGACGGGGATGCGCTTCTCGATCGTAATCAGCAGGTCACGCCAGGTCTGGCCGGTGGCCTTGCGGAAGGCCAGGGCTGCGGCGACGGCCAGGTTATCTTTGTCGTTGGGCAGGAATTGCAGACCCGACGAGGCCCGGACCCCTCCGGCAAAGCCCAGGTCCAGACGGATGGTGTCGCACAGAGAGACGGATTGCATGACCATCTCCATCTCGTGGTAACCGTCGGGCCGGGCGCCTAGAATGTCCAGGGTCAAATTGATCTTCGCCGGGGCAGGCAGGGTGAGGGAAATCACTTGATCTTCCGGGCTTCCATATAGAAGCGCTTGTCGTGGGCCTCGCCCATGGAGAAGGTCTTCCGGGGCAGAGCGCCGTCAAAGATGACGGTGGGGAAGAGCTGGTCCTTGGTCATGGAAGGCAGCAGGAAGCCGATGCTGTCGGGCTGGCTGACCAGGCTCTCCACCACGTCCTCGCCGTGGATATAGTCGATCTTGCCGCCGTTTTCTTCCAGGTACTTGTCCAGGAAGGTTTGCAGGGTGCCGACTTCCAGCTGGGCAGTGGGGTTGGGGACGGTGACCACGCCCTTCTCGCCGCCGGGCAGAACGTAGGTGATCTGATGGCCCTCGCCCTCGCCGTAGTGGGCACCGGGGTAGGCGGCCAGGAAATCGGCCATGAGCTTCTTGGGGTCCACGCCGAAAAGCACGCGGTGGATGGCCTCGAACTCCAGGGAGTCGTCATACAGGTTCACCAGCTCCACCAGGGCGTAGCGGGCGGGATGGGTCAGCTGCTCCTCCGGGGAGAGGGTGGGCTTGAGCTCCTCCCAGCAGGCCTTGGCCGTGGCCAGGGAGTGGTTGCCGTCGCCCATGGCATAGACCAGGACGGGCTTGCCCTCGGCGTGATAGGTCTCGGCAAAGCGCTGGGGATCGCCCAGGGCGGCCAGCTGGTCCTCGACCTTTTCCGCCTGCTTCTTGGACAGCAGGTGGGCGGCGATGCGGCCGCCGCGCTCCATGAGGGAGGTCATGTAGACGCCGGACATCTCCTTCTTGGCCTTGTCGGTGGCCAGGGGCTCGATGATCTCTTTTTGGGGGTCGTCGATGAGGACCATGATGTGGGGCAGCTCGATGGGGGCGTTGCGGCGGACCTTCATGCGGGGCGGGATGCGGGAGAGCACGGTGCCCTCGGTGGCGCGGATGGGGGTGCCGGAGCCCTTCTCATAGCTGTACTGCTCCAGGTCCAGCTTGCCCAGCAGGCCCAGGCGGGTCTTGCCGTTGGACAGCTTGCGCTCCAGCAGGAGCATGGCGTCCTCCAGTTCCTGAAGGCGGCCGTCGGCCAGGTACTGCTCCATGGTGTGGTTGATCTTCTGGATCTCCTGGTCCACGTTGTCGCTCTCCAGCTTGCTCTCAGGCAGGATCAGGCGCAGGGTGGAGGGGGCGTCGCCCACATATTTATCGACGCGCTCCCAGTATTCGGGCTGAGAGGTGTACTGGTCACAGGCCACCACGGCCCACTTGGTCAGGCCGCACTCTCTGGGCAGGAGAATGTTGGCCGGGGAAAAAGCAGTTTTGCTCATGTTGGTTTCCTCCGTTTGTCGTTGAGTGTTGTATCGCTAAGATACATGCAAAGCATGTTGCTGGGGGTTACAGCTGCTCAAAGAGCTTCCGCATCAGGACGGGGGCACCGGCCGCGTAGGCAGTGCCTTTCAGGCCGGATTCCTCGCAGTAGGGCAGGTTCAGACCCGTGTCCTTGCGGCTGTCGTACAGCAGGTAGGGGACAGGGTCGGCGTCGTGGCCGCGGGTGGCGGTCAGGGTCTTGTGGTCGGAGAGGATGAGCAGGCGGAAGTCCGTGCCCTCGTCGGCCAGGGCCTGGGTGATGGGGCCGACCACGCGGCTGTCCAGCCACTCGATGGCCTGGAGCTTGCCGGGCAGGTCGCCGTTGTGGGTGCACTCGTCGGGGGCCTCCACGTGGACGGCGACGAAATCCTTGCCATTGTGCAGCTCGTCCAGGGCGGCGGCAACTTTGCCCTCGTAGTTGGTCTCCAGCTCGCCGGTGGCGCCCTCGACCTCGCGGATGTCCAGGCCGGACAGGCGGGCGATGCCGAAGCACAGGGGCACGGCGGAGATCACGGTGCCGGTCTTATGATACTTGTCCCAGAAGGAGTCCAGGGCCACGGCGCTGCCCTCGGCCCAGAACCACACGCCGTTGGCGGGGAGCTTGCCCTCGGCGCGGCGCTTCTCGTTGATGGGGTGGTGGTCCAGGACCTTGTGGGCCAGCTTCATGAGGTCCTTCAGCACCTCGGCGTTGTCGTTGCCGGAGGGCAGCAGGGGGCCGATGACCTCGCCCAGATGGTCGTGGGGCGGGATGAGTTTGATGCCCACGATGTTCGCGCCGGACTGCACCGCAATGTGCCGGAAGGAAGCGGCGGGATGCACGACCATGCCGGCCTTCTGGGCAGCGGCCTGGAATTCGGGGTCGTTGAACAGGTCCGTGACCAGCTGAATGGACTGCTCGCCCTCGATGGAGCCGCCGGAGTGGGAGAGGATCTTCTTCTCTTCAAAGGGCAGGTCGCTGTCTTCCAAAGCGATCATGTTGCAGCGATAAGAAACGTCACCGGGCTGGAGCTGGATGCCGGTGGCGGCAGCTTCCAGGGGGGAGCGGCCGGTGTAGCACACGTTGGGGTCTGCGCCGAAAATGGACAGGATGGCGGTGTCACTGCCGGCGGGCAGGCCGTCGGGGCAGTTGATGACGTTTCCCACCTCGCCCTTGGCGGCCAGGGCATCCATCACGGGAATGTTCGCGTGCTGGAGAGGGGTCTTGTTGTCCAGGGTGGGGACGGGGTTGTCTGCCATGCCGTCACCGATGATAAGGATATACTTCATGGGATCTCCTTTCCGGAATGGGGGTTATGTTTGCGCCTGTCAGCGGCCCACGGGACGGGGGACAGGGAAAAAGCTTTGAGAACCACTCTATTATAATGCGGAATGGGCCGGGCCGCAAGAGCAGAACGAAAAGTTGCGGCAGGTTTCCGCCCATGCTATACTGATCCCATATTTTTTGAAAAGAAGGAGGGGGATCATAGTGGGAGAAAAATAAATTTTGGAAAAATTCAAAATTTTTTCGGAAAAGGTGTCACAAATCGGGGGTCTGGAACGTTATATAGGGTAGAAGGGGTTGGTGTGCGAAGGTGGAGACCGATTCCGCGCGGCAGGTCACCCTCATCCGACCCGGCTCACGCCGGCCCACCTTCCCCCCAGGGGAAGGCTTTGGATGGTACCATATATCATAGAAAGGTACAACATATAAAGTTTATGCTGCATCAACATAGCCTTCCCCTAGGGGGAAGGTGGCCGCGAAGCGGACGGATGAGGGCTACGTCCCGCAAGCAATCCGTAGTGTACTAACGCACCCACCTAAGATTTAGAAGCAAAGGAGGCCCCGCCATGAAACACCCCCGCATCGTTTTTCCACTCGCCCTCGCCGCCGCCATCCTCCTCGGCAGCTTCCTCGGCGCCCACCACAGCACCCGCGCGGAGCAAACCCGCCGGGAGGCCGTTGCCCAGCAGCACATCGATGCGGCCCAGTTCTGCCAGCAGCTGGCGGAAGCCATCGTCCAGGGTGAGCAGGACAGTCTGCTGGCGCAGTACTACGGCCTGGACGGCATGCCGGAGGACACCCGCGCCCAGCTGAAGGAACGCCTGTCCCTGCTGGACATGCTACCGCTGGTGTACCAAGGCTGTGAGGAAGCCGGTGGGGAGCGGGAGATCTCAGAGACAGAGTTTTGGAAGGACTTTGCCCTGCACTTTCAGGTGACGGACGCCCTGCCCCAGGCTGCCAGGGAGAAACTGCCTGTCTATTTGGTCTCCGGGATCGAAGCGTCGGGGAGCCTAGTCCTCACCCTGACCCTCTGCAAGACGGCAGGGAGCAGCTGGACCTACCAGTTAGTTTCCGTGAACACGGCTCCTTACTCGATTTGAAGCACAACAAGACTGCTACCCACCCAACCCCAACATTCTAAAAAGAGGTGATCCTATGAACCGTAAAAACAAGATCCTGCTGACCCTCAGCATCCTCCTCCTGGCAGTGGTTGTGGCCCTGCTGTGGACGGTCCAGAGCTTTTCCCTCAACGCCTCCGTTTGCAGCGCCCCGATCCCGGCAGAGACCACCGACCCACTGGAAGGGGAGGTAGCCCTCTCCGCCGTGCAGATGTACCCAACTTACCGAATTCCCATTACCTTTACCTCCGTGGAGGTCCGGGACACTGTGACCAAGGAGCCGCTGGAGCCTGGTCTGGTACTGTATGACGAGGAACCGGTCCACCTCTTGATGGCGTCCTCTTGGGTGGGAACGCGGGAGGATTTTGAGAAGGAATTTTCCGAAGGCCCGCACCTGTCCGCCGAGGGCGGGAAGCTGACCAGCAAAAATATTGTCCTGGGGACTCTATGGAGCCATTGGCCAGAGTGGGACCATCCCACGGAATATGTCTTCCACTATAAGCTCTATGGGATCTTCCCCAAGACTGAGCATCTGGCCTACGATTGGGCATAGGGAAAGGTTTATTGACCTTCCCAACAAACATAAAACAGAAAGGTGATGTACAATGAAACGACTGCTATGGGTATGGTTGATGCTGTTGCTTCTGCTGTCGCTCTCCGCTTGCGGCGGAAAGCTGGCGGATGGGATGCAGGTGGAGATCGCGGAGGGAAGTTCCGGGTACTCTACCGAGGACATTCAGGCGGCGGTGGATGTTGTGGAGAAGAAATTCAAACGGGATTTCTCCGGCTGCACCATGACTGCGCTGCGCTATGCGCCGCACTCCGGGAAAGAGGGGAACGAAGCGTGGGCCGAGCAGTATGACGCAGAGGAAGCAATGGTTCTCTACTCTGATTTTGATGTAGACAGCTCCGGGGGCGATGGCAGCCTGAACCCGAATAGCACCTATACAGATTGGAGCTGGGTCTTGGTGAGAGAGAACGGCGGAGCGTGGAAAATTGCGACTTGGGGAATGGGATAAAAAAGGCCGAAGTGGAAGGAGGGAAAACCATGAAACACAAAGGAAGAACCATCGGGATCATCATTCTCTGCGCCGTGGTGGTCTTGCTGGCGATCAACTGGCAGGTCCAGCCACTCCATAAATTGCGGCAGCAGGACGCTGCCCCGACCTACGCCCACATCATCCGCTCCGGCGTAGATGGACAGACCGTCGTAGAAGTGACCGACCCGCAGGCCTTGCAGGCCCTGCAAGACAGTGCCCGTCAGGCGGTGCCGCTCTGGGTGGGGCCAAGCCCGCGCTCCTACATGCTGGAGGAGGGGGACATTTACCATGTGAACATCTCCGAAGGCACGGAGGACCTGGCTTTTATGACGGTGGACAGCAAGGGCTTCTTGAGCGCCGGTCACGCCCGCTACCACGTCTTTGGAGCCTCCTGGCGGGACGCCGTGGAAAAGGCGTTCCAGCAGGGGACTATCATTGAAACACATAAGGAATGAGGGAACGCTAATGAGACTTAAAACAATTGGAAAACGTGGAGCAGGCTTGCTCCTCTCGGCGCTTCTGGCCCTCTCCCTCTGCCTGCCCGTTTCGGCGGCGGGCGGCGCGGGATACACGGACCTGCGGGGCCATTGGGCGGAGAGCCAGCTCCAATGGGCGGTGGAACAGGGATATTTGACCGGCACCTCGGCCACGACCCTATCTCCCAACAAGACCCTGACCCGCGGGATGGCGGCGGTCATTTTGTATCGTTACGCAGGCAGTCCGACGGCGGGAGAGAACAGCCGGTTTTCCGATGTCCCGGCGGGGGCCTATTACGCCAAGGCCGTGGCCTGGGTGGACCAGGCAGGGCTGATGTCCGGCCGGGGAAACGGGCGGTTTGCGCCCCAGGCCAACATGACACGGGAAGAATTTTTGACGGTGCTGTACCGCCTGCGGGTCCAGACCTACGGGGTGCCCGAACAGGTGGGAGAAAACAACTGGGTCACGCTGGCAGATTATGGTGACCAGGATACCGTCAGTGCCTACGCCAGGGAGAGTCTGGCCTGGGCGGTGGGCGACCTGTTCCTGGCTTACAGCGGCACGGCCAATTTCCTCCGTCCCAGAGATGCTGTGACCCGTGCGGAGGTCGTGACCCTGCTTAGCCGGTATGACTGCCTGGTGGCGGGGAACCCGGCGCAAGTCTGCGTGATCCATCCGGAGCAGATCGCGACCATCACGTTCCGTCCTGGCAGTGCCGCGCCCTATGACGTGACAGGCCCGGCGGCCATCCAGGCCTTTGCCGAGCGGGTCAATGGCTTCACTTACGACCACATGGTGCGCACGAAGAACACCAGCGCACCGGGGATCTACTACTATGTTTGGCTCAAGGACAAGACCGGCGCTGTAGTACGGCGGATGACGCTGTCGGTCAACGGCATCGACGGGTGCGAAAAGACAGTGACGGATGGAAGTGAACTCTTTCCGCTCTCTTGGTTGCAGGGACTTCTGACGACGTAATGTGAACGCATGAGAAAAGACCAGAGTTGTGCTGTCAACTCTGGTCTTTTGAAAAACGAAATATTATGACTTTTTGGGATCGTCCGGCTTCCCCAGCAGGGTCTTCCAATACTTCTGCTCCTGGAAGGTATCGGACTGGGCGTCCAGCAGGTCCAGGATGAGGGTGTTGGAGAGCAGGTAGCCCTGGGGGGTGAAGTGCCAGCGGTGGTCGGTCTGGACGATCCACTGGTGGCGCTCGAAAAACTCCAGCTTGCGGGCGATCGGCTCGAAGTTCAGGCCGAAGTTGCGGCGGTACTCCCACTCCTCGATGCCCCAGCGGGTCCGCATCCGCAGGAGCAGGTACTCCCGCGCCCGCTCTGTGGGGGGGATGGGCTGAACGTCCACCGGAGCCACCAGGCCGCCAGCGGCCAGGTAGCCAGCCAGGTCCCGCGGGTAGGCGTAGCGCTGACCGTCGAAGTAGGAGTGGGCGCCGGGGCCGAAGCCCACATACTCCCGGCCCATCCAGTATTTCAGGTTGTGGCGGGATTCCTTACCCGGCTTGGAGAAGTTGGAGATCTCATATTGATGGTAGCCCGCCTGCCGCAGCCGGTCCACGGCGGCGAGATAAAAATCGGCCTGGTCGTCTCCATCGGGCAGTTCTAGGCCCAGCTCGGCTTGCCGGGCCAGGGGGGTGCCCTCCTCGACCTTGAGGCCGTAGCAGGAGAGATGCTCCGGAGCCAGAGCGATGGCCTTGTTCAGGGTGTCTAACCAGCTGGCCATATCCTGGTCAGGCAGGCCGTAGATCAGGTCTAAGCTGAGGTTCGTGATCTTCGCCCGCCGAATGTCCGCCACGGCCTGGACCACTTGCCGGGTGGAGTGGATGCGGTGCAGACAGCGCAGCTGTTGGGGGTCGGCGGTCTGTGCCCCCAGGGAGATGCGGTTCACCCCCGCCCGGCGCAAGCGGGCGATGGAGCGCCAGTCCACGCTGTCGGGGTTGCACTCCACGGTGATCTCCGCCTGGCGGCTGACGGTAAAGACCCGCTGGATGAGCACCAGCAGCTCCCGCAGGCGCTTCTCCCCATAGTAGGAGGGGGTCCCGCCGCCGAAATAGATGGTGTCCGCCACCCGGCCCTTCAAGCGGGGCGCAAAGGACCTGAGCTGGGCGATGAGGGCCTTTTGATAGTGGTCCATTTCCTCTTCCCGCCCGGCCAGGGAGTAGAAGTCACAGTAGTCACATTTACTTTTGCAGAAGGGGATGTGGATATAGACGCCGTATGTGGTGGCCATAGAGTTCCCTCCTATCCTGCGTAGAGAATGATTACTGCTCTATTATAATGCGGAAACGAGAAACCCGCAAGCCCAGAACGGAAAATTGACACGGCAGAGCAGCTGCCGTATGATATACATGGAGTTTATCTTGTTTGGAAGGAGTTTTACCATGAGAAAAAATGTGAAACGCCTGCTCTGCGGCCTGCTGGCCGCGGCGCTGCTGATCCCGGCAGCAGCGGCCGCCCCGGCGTCGGGACAGAAGGCCAAGCTCAGCGACATTCAGGGCCACTGGGCCGAGCGGCAGATCGAGCAGGCCGTGACCGAGGGCTGGGTGGACGGCTACCCGGACGGGAGCTTTCACCCCGACGACACCATCACCCAGGCGGAGTTTACAAAACTTCTCTTGGCCGCCTTTCAGCTCACGCCGGACAGCGACACCGTGGCCTGGATGAAGTCCATCGCTGCCTATCCCCATGACAAGGGCGGGTACATGGACATTGAACCCTATACGCCTACCCTGAGCGATATGAAAGGACACTGGCTGACCAAGCAGGGCTGGCTGGATGCGGCGATCTACTCCGGCATTCTCGTCCCGGCAGATCATACCGGCGGCAAATACGGCCCGGACCTGCCCGTCCGACGCTACACCATGGCCCTGCAAGCGATCCGGGCCATGGGCTTTGTGGGGGCTGCGGAGACGGTCTCCACCGCAGACCTGGCCTTCTCGGACAACGCGGAAATTCAAGACTGGGTCAAGGGTTATGTGAAGCTGGCCACGCAGCATGGCGTGATGAACGGCTATCCCGACGGTTCCTTCGGACCCAAACGCACCGCCACCCGCGCCGAGGCGGTGGTGACTGTCGCCAGAGCGCTGGACTATAACCGAGGGGATGGAGAGATCCAGGCCAGCATGGAGCTGTATCGGTACTTTGCCTATCCCCACGGGAGCGAGAGTGCGGAGCCATTTGTCACGAACCGGGTCCGAATGTTGGCGGCAGATGGGCGCATCTACGTCAATGCGCGGGACCTGTTCGCGGAGATCGGCGTAGATGGCGGCTGGCGTTGGTTCCCGACCCGGCAGGTCCTCTATGTGAGCGGCGGGAACACGAGCTACAAGTTCCAGATGGGCAATGACTACTGGGTCGGCAGGTCCCAGCAGGATTTTGCTTACGCCGAACCGACCCCAAGGGACAACGAGCTGCTGGGGATCGTCCGCTTCTACAACGGGAACCCCATGCTCCCACTCCACGATTTCAACCGGCCGGTCCACTCGCCGGAGGGATTTTTGTGGAGCAACTTCCAAGGTGAATGGGATGCGGCGACACGGACCCTCTCGTTTTCCATCTGTGACCCGACCCCCAACGGGTCGTGATCCCTAAAAACACACAGCCCGGACTGGCATGATGATGTGCCGTCCGGGCTGTGTGTCTGCTTTGGGGCAGAAAAATTATCCCGGCGCCTTGCCGCCGAATTCTGGGAAGAGGATTGAAAACCTACTCATTTTGTACTATAATGTGACGAATTGCTCTTTTTTAAGAGATAAACTAGATGGATAAACTTTCTAATTCTGTTAAAAATAAGAAATCTACCCTAAAAATCAAGGGAGATTTGGCGCTGTGGCTGCTGATTTCCAGCACGCCTGCGCCGGGAGAGGAGGGGCTGCCTGTGGCGTTTATCACGGATCTGTTGGCTGCGCTGGGGGAGCATCTGCCTCTGCTGCTGGTCGGCTGCGCAGAAATTTTACTGGCGGTCTACCTCATTGGCAAGCTTCTGTGGGGCAAGGTCCAGCGCAAGTCCTCCGGCAAGGGCAGGGGCGCGGAAGCGATCTTCTTGCAGGAGTGGAAGCGCCAGAGCGAGGAGGTCTGCATCCTCCTGCGCCGCCGGGACCGGATGCCCGTGTACACGGCGGGCAACCTGCGGGAGGTGCTGGGCGTGACCCTCACCCGTCTGCGGGAGGATGCCGCCAGCCTGCTGGCTGGGTTGGACGATGAGACGGAGCGCAAACAGCGCTGGAAAACCTACCTGGACTGGGACGGGGCCAAGCCCCTGGTGGCCGAGGCGGCAATGCAGAACGGCCGCTGGGTCCGCTTCATCGCCCACCGCAGCCGGAACGACAACTATGACCTGATCTTTGGGCGGGACATCACCCACGAGCACCAGCGTCTGGAGGAGGACAAGACCAGGCTCATGCAGGTCGAGGAGGCCAGCCAGTCCAAGACGACCTTTCTCTCCCGCATGTCCCACGAGATCCGCACCCCCATGAACGGCATCATCGGCATGCTGGCCCTGGCTGAGGGCAAGATGCAGAAGCAGGACCCGGCCATGCAGTACCTCGATAAGGCCAACGAACTCTCGGCGCATCTGCTGTCCCTCATCAATGACATTCTGGATATGTCCCGCATCGAGGCCGGAAAAGTCGAGTTGGAAAACAAGCCCTTCAGCCTCCGGGCCATGGGAGACAAGCTCTACGATATGTTCGCCAAGACCCTGGACGCCCGCGGCATCCGCTACGCCGTGAATTTCGAGGGCGTTACCGTCGACTGGCTTCTGGGCGATGAGCTTCGTCTGAGTCAGATCATGATCAATTTTCTCTCCAACGCCGTGAAATTTACGGAGCAGGGCGAGATCGTCGTGACGATCCGCCAGATGATGCTCCGGGAGGGCAACGTGGACCTGCTCCTGCGCGTCCACGACACCGGTCAGGGCATGGACCCGAACTTTGTCTACCGCATCTTCCGCCCCTTCGAGCAGGAGAGCATCGAGACCGGGAAGAAGTACGGCGGCACCGGCCTGGGCATGGCCATCACCGACCAGCTGGTCCATCTCATGGGTGGGCAGATCTTGGTGGAGAGCCTGCCCGGCAAAGGCTCGGACTTCACCGTCTACCTCACTCTGCCCCAGGCGGAGGCCGACGAGCAGGCCAGCGTGACCGGCCGGGCGGAGGACCAAAACCAGTATGAGGACGCCTTCCAGGACTGCCGCATCCTCATGGCCGAGGACAACGACATCAACGCCATGATCGCCGTGGAGCTGCTGGAGGGCATGGGCGCCAAGGTCGACGTGGCCCAAAACGGCCAATTGGCCCTGGAGGCCTTCCAGGCCAAGCCCGAACACTATTACGACTTTATCCTCATGGACGTGCAGATGCCCGTCCTGGACGGCCGCGCCGCCACCCGTGCCCTCCGGGCCTTGGACCGGTCGGACGCCACAGAGATCCCGATCTTCGCCCTGTCCGCCGACGCCTTCATAGAGGATGAGCGCCTGTCGATGGAGAGCGGCATGAACGGCCATTACTCCAAGCCGATCGACTTTATCGCCCTGCGGCGAAACGTGGGCGCGTATCTGCGGAGAAAGGAAACACGATGAAAAAGAAGACCCTTCGCAAGTTGGCCGTTGCGCTTCCCTTGTCCATTGCCACCGTGATCGGCGTGGCCTGCGCCGTGCAGGATTACCAGGGCGGCGCCGTTTTCCAGCCCTTCGCCAGCGACCGGGCCCTGCAAAGCAACCAGGTCCTCTTCCCCGACGACGGGGAGCGCACAGAGCAAGGCATGGGGGACGAAACGGACGACAGCGCCCTCTGGGAAAAGGACCGGGAGGCCGAGGAGGCCAGCCGCCCCCAGCAGCAGGACCGGGCCGACTACCTCTTCCAGGACAACACGCCGGACACCCCCAGCGGCACCCTGGCCGGGACCACCACGCCCCAAGGGACCACCCGTCCGGGCAAGGTCCCAGGCTCGATCCTTGACATCGTAGGGGGCAGCGGCAGCAACGCCGACCTGATCATCGGCAGCGGCAGCCAGCCCGGCGGGACGCTCCCCGGCGGCAACCCCGGCACCGGTGAAGCCCCCACGCCCCCCGGCGAGGACACCCCCAGCGGCCCCGTGCCCCCCACCCCGACCCCAACACCCACGCCGACGCCTACCCCAACCCCGACGCCAGCCCCCACCCCCAAGCCGGACCAGGAGAACAACGGCGGGGGCGGCGGAAGCGCGGCCCCCACGCCCACGCCAAAGCCCAACTATTCAGAAACAGCCAAAGACCCGGAGACGCCCAAGGGGGAACCGGGCGACTCCGGCTGGGGTGATGCAACGAATATCCAAATCGATTCTACTTCTCCAAGACCAGGGGACAAAACAGGTGAGAATACAAGCATCACTTTAAATATCAGTATGTCTGCTTCCTGTCCATTGTACTGTGGACAGAGCATCGACTCCTTAACGATTTTTCGGGTGTTAGATACTTATGTATCGGTCATAAAAAGTGACTGGAGTGCTTGGCCGCCTAGTTTCGATACGACCTATTACTATTGGGGGGAAAGCCAGTTCAACAAGCTTTTCCGCATCGACAGCGTGTCTTTTGACGGCGGCGAGACCTACAGCGACCAATTCCCGATGACCATTCCAGAGGGCTTACAGGCCGAAGCGATGAAAATTCGGGTTTCCTATCGTTATGACACTTCGGAAGCCTGGATCTCTTATGAAGAGCCAGTCAGCTGTACCCCCAAAGAAGCTCGTCTCTATGTGCTGTCCGAGCAGTTGAACCAGCAGAACCAAACCATAGATTCGTCCAAAGTGTTAAATTCTGTGTTTACTTCCGATAAATTTCCTTCCGTCGGCTCCCGGATAAACTTGTTTTATTATCAGAAAGCGTTGCTGAGAAAATCTATGGAAACGACGGACAAGCTGGAGAAGCTGTTCCCCGGCTGGCTGGAAAACGATCAGATCGTTCCGTTTTCCTATCCGGTGAGCAGCAGTCGGCACGTGCTGGAACCTGCCTCTTTGGTAGACTACGATAGCAGTTTGTATGAGGTCCGTTGGGCCTCCTACTATGTAGATGCCAATTATCAAGTACAGGACTCCGCTTTTGACGATTCCATGCTGTGCAGTCTGCAAACAATGATGGACTATGGCGATACTCTGGAGAGCCAATCTGTTGACCGTCTTGTGGTTCCCCAATATGTCCAGTCCGTGGAGCTGGTTCGCTTGTTTGGAGGAATTGAAGTCAAGGAGCTTGTCCTGCCC
>SFHQ01000073.1 GCA_004556345.1 Clostridiales bacterium
GGTGCTGACCATGCTGTACCGCCTGACCCCCACCCTCATCCGGGAGGGGTACGTGTATATCGCCGAGACCCCCCTCTTTGAGATCAACTGCGGCGACAAGACCTGGTTCGCCTACTCCGACAAGGAGAAGAACGACATCGTGAAAGACCTGGAGGGGAAGAAGGTCAAAATTGACCGCTCCAAGGGCCTGGGCGAGAACGACCCGGATATGATGTGGCTGACCACCATGAACCCGGAGACCCGCCGCCTCATCCGGGTGATGCCGGAGGACGTGGAGCGGACGGCGGAGATTTTCGACCTGCTGCTGGGCGACAATTTGCAGGGGCGCAAGGACCATATCGCCGAAAACGGCTATAAGTATTTAGAGATGGCGGACATCTCGTAAAAACAGAAGGGCCCCCGCCGAAGCCCAGCGAAGCGGGTTCGGTGGGGAGAAAAAGAACAAACGGAGCGACATGAGCTTTCGCCAAAGGCGGTAGCGAATACAGCGCAGTTTGTTCTGACGCGGTGGGGGGAATCTACTGCGCAGCCGTTAGCAGCTTTGCTGCGATACGGATGCGGCGTGCCCCTTGCGGGTAAAAGGGGGGACAACGCCCCCTTTACTATCAGCAGAGCTTCGCACCCGCGGGGATGGAATCGTCGATCATGAGCAGGTGCAGGCACTCCTCGCCCTTTTCCATGTGGACGGCGGAGATCAGCATACCGCAGCTGTCCCGGCCCATCATCTTCCGGGGGGGCAGGTTCACGATGGCCACCAGCGTCTTGCCCACCAGTTCCTCGGGTTTGTACCACTTGGCAATGCCGGAGAGAATCTGACGGTCCACGCCGGTGCCGTCGTCCAGGATAAATTTCAAAAGCTTCTCGCTCTTTCTCACATTCTCGCAGGCCTTGACCTTCACGGCGCGGAAATCGGACTTGCAGAAGGTGTCAAAGTCCACCTGCTCGGTGAGCTGGGGCTCCACCTCAATGGCGGGCAGGGCGGCCTTCTTGGCGGCCTCGGCGGCCTCCTCCAGCTCGGCGATGGCCTTGTCCATATCGATGCGGGGGAACAGGTTTTCGCCCTTGGTGACGGCGGCGGTCTCAGGCAGAGCACCCCAGACAGCGGCGCTGTCCCAGGTCTGGATATCCGCGGCCGCGCCGATCTGGACGAACAGCTTGCTCATGCTCTCGGGCATGAAGGGGCTCAGCAGGATACCGCAGATGCGGGTGGCCTCCAGCAGGTTGTACAGGACGTGGGCCAGGCGTGCACCGTTGGTCTCCATGTCCTTGGCCAGAGCCCAGGGAGCGGTCTCGTCGATATACTTGTTGGCCCGCTGGATGACCTTGAACACCTCCGCCAGGGCGTTGTGGGGGGCGTAGGATTCCATCTGGGCCTCGTAAGCGTCGCGCAGAGCGGAGGCCATGGCGATAAGGTCAGTATCAAAGGGTTCGGGAGCACTGCATGCCTTGCAGCCCGCTGGAAGCTGGCTGTCAAAGTACTTGCCCACCATGGCGGTGGTGCGGCTGAGCAGGTTGCCCAGGTCGTTGGCAAGGTCGGTGTTGATGGTCTGGATCAGCAGCTCGTTGGAGAAGTTGCCGTCAGAGCCGAAGGGGAAGGTTCGCATCAGGAAGAAGCGCAGGGCATCCACGCCGAACTTCTCCGCCAGGATATAGGGATCCACCACGTTGCCCTTGGACTTGCTCATCTTGCCGCCGTCCAGCAGCAGCCAGCCGTGGCCGAAGACGTGCTTGGGCAGAGGCATCTCCATGCTCATCAGCATGGCGGGCCAGATGATGGAGTGGAACCGGACGATCTCCTTGCCCACGAAATGGACGTCGGCGGGCCAGTACTTGTCGTAGTCGTTGTACTGGTCGTTCAGGAAGCCCAGGGCGGTGGTGTAGTTGAACAGGGCGTCCACCCACACGTAGACCACATGGCCCGGGTCAAAGTCCACGGGAATGCCCCAGGTAAAGCTGGTGCGGGAAACGCACAGGTCCTCCAGGCCGGGGTCGATAAAGTTTTTCACCATCTCGTTGACGCGGCTGCGGGGCTGGAGGAAGTCGGTATTCTCCAGCAGGTCCCGGACCTTATCGGCGTACTTGCTCAGACGGAAGAAGTAGGCCTCCTCCTCGGCGTCCACCACAGGGCGGCCGCAGTCGGGACAGCAGCCGTCCTTCAGCTGGCTCTCGGTCCAGAAGGACTCGCAGGGGGTGCAGTACTTGCCCTTGTAAGAACCCTTGTAGATGTCACCCTTGTCGTACATCTTCTTAAAGATCTTCTGGACGGCGGACACATGGTAGTCATCGGTGGTACGGATGAAGCGGTCGTTGGAGATGTTCATCAGCTTCCACAGGTCCTTCACGCCCTGGGGACCCTCCACGATCTTGTCCACAAACTCCTTGGGGGTCACGCCGGCCTCCTTGGCCTTGGTCTCGATCTTCTGGCCGTGCTCGTCGGTGCCGGTCAGGAACATCACGTCATACCCGGCCAGTCGCTTGTAGCGGGCCATTGCGTCGGTGGCCACGGTGCAGTAGGTGTGGCCGATATGGAGCTTGTCGGAGGGATAGTAGATGGGGGTGGTGATATAAAACTTTTTCTGTTCCATGGGGTTTTCTCCTTTTTAACGGCCGCTCCGAATGGAAGAGGGCCGGATTTCACGTAATTATTTATTATATCGGATATTTCCCGTAATTACAACATTTCAACCGGGATTTT
>SFHQ01000039.1 GCA_004556345.1 Clostridiales bacterium
ACCATTTGCGCCAAAGCAAAGCTCCCCACGCCCATAATAACCAGATGTAATCGTCCAGCTTTCATAGGCGGGAACATCCTTGTCACCCACAGGAGGAGTTACTGGAGTTTCTTCCTTCGCTTTGATTTCAAACTCTACCTTCTGCGTCTCATAACCATAACCCGCTTTGAGAGTCAGAGTATACTTACCAACAGCGTTTTCCTTCCAGGTATCCGCAAACTGATTCTTGCACAGAACCAGCGTGTTGTTGCTGACCTCATAGCCCAGGTCACTACCTTCCTGACCCTTAGGCAGAACAGTCTTTGTTTTTCCATCCGGGCCAGTCAGCTCCACGCTGGTCACATTGGCGAAGAAGTCACAAACGCCGTCCTTATGATTCTCTGCGTTGCAGGTGATGGTCACAGGGTTACCAAGCGCAACAGCCTCCGTGGGAGCGGACAGCTTGACCGCTTCCAGCACTTTCTGATAAGGCACGGACAATCTCACAGTCTGGTAGCCGTTGACCTGGATGGTGATACTGTTGTCGCCCACGGTCAGCTTTTCCTTGGAAATAGTAAGGATCCCCTTCTCGGTGTCAACAGAGTAATCGGTGCTGGCGAAAGGCTGATGGCTGGCGGTGCCCTTGTAGATGCTGCCGTTTTCGGCCAGCTTTTCCAGGTAAGCCTTGTCCAGGCACTGGAACATGGCGTTCTGGCCCTCGGTCACGCTGGAAGCATTGACATACTTGTCATTCTCCAGCTTTACCAGAGCAATTTCCGGTGCAGCCTTGTTGGCGGTCTCACTGAAAGAGGTAGCTTCGCCCAGCAGGTTGTCCTCCAGGACTTGCTTGACGGCGTAGGGACGGCCAGCAGTTTTCTCTGCGTTCTCTTTGGCGGCATAGTCAGCAAAGGTCAGCGCAGCACCTGCTACATGAGCATCGTTGACTGCATCGGCATAGCCCGCGTAAGTATATACATCAGAGCTACCCTTTGCATAAACGTCAACGTGGCTCAGCTCGGCCCAACGCTCTGCAATGGCAGAAGCATACTCGTTGCCGGTATCCAGCTTGGTCATAATCTCTGCGTTGGCCAGCAGGTCAGCGTCAAAGACGATATAGGCGTTCATGGTGTTGCTGCCGCCCTCGGAACCGCTGCCGGAGCTGGCACTGCCGCCGCCCACGCTAGAACCAGAATAGGTGTCGATCCCGTAAGGAAGCGCAGCTTTCTGAATGGAAACATTCTGCTCTGTGGCATCATTTACGTTGAATTTCATCGTAAATTTCTGGAAGCCATCCGCATACACTGTCAGCGTATAGTTGCCATTTACCGGAAGATTATCATTCGTATCGTTGTAGAGGATAAAACTATCTCCAATCAGGTACCAGTCCTCAAACTTCTCCAAGGTTCTGGTATTGTTGTTCGGGTCAGTCAGGTCCACCTGATAAATGGGCTGCGTGATAGCATAGGTCATATTGTAGACCCGGAAATGAACATTCTGATTGGCATGGACCGCATCGGTCAGCTCCATATAGGGCTTAGTCTCATTTACCACATGGATGGGGAAGAGCTTGCTGGTACCGTTGGAGGTGACCCGCAGCTGGTAGCGGCCGTTGGAGTAGAAGTTGCTCTGGCCCAGGGGGACCGTGATGCAGGCAACTGTGCTGTTACCATGTTCATAGTCTGTATGGCGAGCATAGTTCAGATTATCATTTAGAATGTTGTTGCGATCATCGGCGGACACCAGATCAACATCTGTGATGCCATCGACCCAGGCCTTTTCTGCGTCCGTGCCCTTGGCATAGTTGAACATCAGCTCCACAGTGCCACTGACTTTATAGAGGTTGCTGGCAGTGTCGTCCTGCTTCAGAACTGCATCGGGAGAGTAAAACTTGATCGCATCCTGCTCTTTGTTGGTCAGGCTGAACTGCGTGGTTGCAGGAGCAACACGCGCCTTACCTGCGGCATCGTAATTGGTCAGGTGGTAGTCCCAGACATAGACGGGGCCGTTGGCCAGAAAGTAATAGGCGTCTGCTTTCTTGCCCACAGTGGGAGTTGCAGGATTTGCGGTCTGGCTGAGGGTCACGGTCTGGCTCTGGCTGCCCTTGGTGATGACCAGCTTGGCGGGGTTCCAGGTGGTGGACTCCCACTTGACAATGGAGCCGTCGGTGGTGACGTTGGAGCAAGCATCGTTGACCACAGTGCCATCTACGGTCAGGGTGCAGTTTTTCAGGTTGTTGCCGCTGGTGAAGCGAACGGCAACATACTGGCCCCAGTCCACATTGACCAGATTGGTCTGCTCGGCCACGACCAGGTCAGTCTGGGTGCTGCTGTTCCCGCCGGAGGAGGAAGCGCCGCCGGAGCTGCTGCCGCCGCTGGAGGAGTTGCCGCCGGAAGAACCGCCGCCGGACCCGCCGGAGGTATTGCCGCCGTTCGTGGTGCCATTGGGGTTATAGGCCTTGCCGTCGATGGTGAGCTTGGGCGTGCCGTTGGGGTTTGCCAGCTGGATGCCGCCCTTGGCGGTGCTCTTGGTGAGCTTCACGCCGTCGGTGCCGCCGCGGACGACCAGGCGGCCGGTGACGGTGACGTTTTTGAGGCTGGCGGCGGAGACGCCGTCTGCGAGGATGAGGTCACCCTTCACGGTAACGTTCTCCAGGGTGCTGTTGGTGCGGAGGATCAGGTTGCCCTCCACGGTCTGGTCCTTCAGGTCCTGGTCGCCGTAGGCGGCCACGAGGGCATCCATGACCTGGGCAAACTCGGCGCGGGTGATGTAGCTCTGGGGGTTCAGAGCGCCGTCTGCGCCGGTCACATAGCCCTGCTCCACCAGAGCAGCCACGGCACCCCTGGCCCAGGAAGAGACCTGCGCACCGTCAGAGAACTTGTCCAGGGAGGACGCCTTGCCATCGGCCAGGCCAAAAGCACGGGCCAGCACGGCGAAGGCCTGCTCGCGGGTAATGGGGTCGTTGGGGCTGAGCTTGCCATCCGCGCCCTGGAAGGCGCCCATCCGCACGCTCTTAGCCATCTCGTCGTAATGCCAGACGCCGGGGACCATGTCGGTGAAGCCGGTCAGGGACGCCTTGGCGCTGCTGGCAAAGGCGCGGTTGACCATGGTGGCCATCTGGGCGCGGGTGAGCAGGCCCTTGGGCAGGATCTTGCCGTCGGACCCGTTGAGCAGGCCGTTCTGGACGGCGTGCGTCATGGCCGGTGCCGACCAGTCCGTGGGAAAGTCGGAAAAATCCGACGGGACGGCGGCGAAGGCATTGGTTGATAGGAGCATCGCTCCTATCAACCCCATGATCATGGGGCTTTTTTTACCTCTCATCAGGGGTACCTCCTATGGGAAAGAAATCGTTGCCCGCAGCGGGTTTCCAAAGGTCTCTCGCGGGCGTCGGTAGTTTACCACAACTAACTGTATCCCGTCTGTTCGGTTTTGGCGGAGTTTTTGCGGAGAGCGGCGAAGTTTTTCTCCAAAAAGGTTGGAATATTCTGTTTTAGCCTACGCTAACATCGTGCATCAAAAAACCCCCGGCAGAGGAAAAACCTCTGCCGGGGGCCATGAATTGCGTGAATTCAGTTCGTCAAGCGCAAATTAGCACTTCTCGAAGATGGCAGCAACGCCCAGGCCACCGCCGATGCACAGGGTAGCCAGACCCTTCTTTGCATCGTCGCGCTTCATCATCTCGTGCAGCAGGGTGACGATGATACGAGCGCCGGAGCAGCCGACGGGGTGGCCGATGGCGATGGCACCGCCGTTGACGTTGACCTTGGACATATCGAACTCCAGCTCACGAGCCACAGCGATGGACTGAGCAGCGAAAGCCTCGTTGGCCTCGATCAGGTCCATGTCCTTGATGGTCAGGCCAGCCTTGGCCATAGCCTGACGGGAAGCGGGGATGGGGCCGGTGCCCATGATCTTGGGGTCGACGCCGCCCTGGCCCCAGGAAACGACCTTGAACAGGGGCTTCAGGCCATACTTCTCGACAGCTTCCTTGGAAGCCAGGATGATGGCAGCAGCGCCGTCGTTCAGGCCGGAAGCGTTACCAGCAGTGACGCGCTGCACGCCGGTGTTCTCAGGGGAGGGGGTCATGTGGGTGGCCTCGAAGGTCATCTCGACCTTGTCCACGGTGTTGTCAGCGGAGTTGGGGAAAGCGCCGCGCAGCTTAGCCATCTTCTCCAGGGTGGTGTCCTTGGGATGCTCATCGACCTTGAACTCGATGGTCTCCTTCTTCTTCTTCACGGTAACGGGCACGATCTCGTCCTCGAAGCGGCCGGACTTGATGGCAGCCAGAGCCTTCATCTGAGAGTTGTAGCCGAACTCGTCCAGCTCCTCGCGGGTGATGCCCCAGATGTCGCAGATGTTCTCAGCGGTGGTGCCCATGTGGTAGTTGTTGTAAGCGTCCCACAGGCCGTCCTTGATCATGGTGTCCACGGCCTTGATGTCGCCCATACGAGCGCCCCAGCGGGCAGCGGGGATGGCATAGGGAGCGCCGCTCATGCTCTCGGTGCCGCCGCACATGATCAGGTCAGCATCGCCAGCCTGGATGGCGCGGGAGCCCTCGATGACGGTCTTCAGGCCGGAGCCGCAGACCATGCTGACGGTGTAGGCGGGAACCTTCAGGGGCACACCAGCCTTGACCATGCACTGACGAGCCACGTTCTGGCCCTGAGCAGCGGACAGAACGTTACCGAACATAACCTCGTCCAGCCACTCGCCCTTGACGTTGCCGCGCTTCAGAGCCTCGGCGATCACAGTAGCGCCCAGGTCAGCAGCGGGAACATCACGCAGGGTGCCGCCGAAGGTGCCGACAGCAGTACGGCAGGAGCTGATGACATAAACATCTCTCATAGTAGATTGTACCTCCAAAAAATTTTAACAGGGTAGCATTAAAGCAGCCATTTACCGCAACATTATACTTGTCACGTCTGCAAAAATCAACTGTATTTTTGAAATTTCCTTTGATTTTTCTTTCCTTTTTTGAATGAGCCTCCGCTCACTCCGCCGCAGCCTGGGCAAGGTCTGCCAGGGCCTGGGGCAACGAACTGTCTCCCACCAGGACGTAATCGGACCCGGCGATGATCAGATCCCCCTCCGAGTTGCACCCGAAGGCATAGCTGGACGAGCCGTCGGCGTTGGCCAGTTTTACCTCATAATAGGCCCCTCCGTCGGGCAGCGTCACCACGCCGTGGCCCCGCAAAAAGCGGACCTGGGCGCTCTGCATGGCCTGCCACACTTCGTCAAGTTCCGACCCTTCGGCCACGTCCCACTTCTGCCCCTCCTGATGGGCCTGGTCATACACCGTGAGGGTCCCCGTGGTGGGCGCTTCCGTCCCGCCCAGGCAGTCCAGCAGCGGCTGCGGCCGCATGAACGCGATCATATAGGCCGCCACCAGCGCCGCGATCACCACCAGCGTGATGAGGACCGTCCGCAGTTTCTTGTGTTTCATCGTCCCGTCATCTCCTTGCATTCAATTTGCGTATGCAAAGACCTATTATACCAGAGCACGTCAAAAAGGCAAGGAAAAGTACAACAAACCGCACCCCGACAAAAAGGGAGCAGACCACACCGCTCGCGTGGTCTGCTCCCTGGAGCCTTCCTAAAAATTAAGTCAGTTCGGCACCGTGCTGCTCACGTTGCCGGTGGTGAGGTCTACGGTAAAGGTATAGGTTCCTGCCTGATGCACGTCTTGCACGGCCTTGTCGAAGCGATAGGTATAGGTGAGGGTCGTGCCCTTGCACTGGATAGAAGCCGGGGCCTCCTGGCGGACGGCGGTGGTTTTCACGCCGGGCAGGGTGACGACGGTGCCCTCGCCGGGCTGGGAACCGGCCTTGTAGACCAGGACCAGCTCATCCTGATACCCGCCGTGGGGCAGGCCGCTCTGGACGCGCTCCAGGGTGGTGCAGGCACTCGTCTCCTCCATCCAGGTCACGTTGTTCACGCCCTGGAGCTTCTCGGCCAGGGCCGTGCGGTACTTGCTCTGCGTGTGCAGGGCGGCGTAGGGGTCAGCGGGGAAGGCGGCCTGGAACTGCTCGGCCGTGAAGCGGCCCTGGCTCACCAGCTGCTGCCACAGGGGGGTGCTCGTCCCCTTGACGGGTGCAAAGAGGGCGGCGGTGGTGATGCGGACCATCTCGCCGCGGGTCAGGGTGGTCCAATCCGTCTGGGCGGGCAGGACACCGGCCTTCACTGCGGCGTCCCAAGGCGTGTTCCAGAAGAAGTCCGTGCCGTCCTGGTAGCCCAAGGCCCGGAGCATGAAGGTCAGGTACATGGCAGTCGTGACGGGGGAATCTGCGCCGAACTTGGTGGCGGAGACGCCCTTGGTCAGGCCCTTCTTCTGGGCGTAGCTCACGACGCCGTTGGCCCAGCTGGGCACATCGGTATAGGGGTGGTTCTTCGCCGTCCCCTCCTGATCGCCGGCACCCAGCGCCCGCACCAGCATGGTGATGCCCTCCGCCCGGTTGGGCTGGCGGTCCAGGTCATAGTTGACGGACCCGTCGGCGTTCGTCCCGGCACCCCGGAACAGGCCGAGCTGATTGAGCTGCTGGGCCAACGCCAGGTCGCTCCCAGCGGGGGGCTGGGCGGCCTCGCTGTACTGCCAGGTCGTGTAAACAGGCTGGTCGCCCTGCGCTTCCACAACGACCTTCAGTGCGCCGTTGGAGAGCCAGGAGACTTCCAGAATATCGGCCTTGGCCTGCGGTGCAGAGAGCGTTTTGGCGGTGCCGCCGGTCAGGTCAAAGAGCTTTGCGTTCCGCGCGTTGGCGGTGCCGTTGGGGACGTAGACCAGGGCCAGCTTGCTGGCGTCCGCGTTGAACGCCTGGACGCTCCGGGTCCGCAGCGTGCCGCCCAGCTTCTCTTCCAGCACCGGCGTCAGCGCGGCCTTGCCGTCAAACCGGCCGACATAGACCGTGTCGTTGGCCTGGTTCGTGTAGGCGATGCGCCCGGCCTGGGCGGCGATGATCTGCGCGGTGGGGGTGGCAAATTGCAGCGTGACCTCGCTGCCGTCCCGGCCGACCACGACGAAAGCCGTCTCCTTGTCCCCCAGGGACTTGGCGCACAGGGCGTGGTCTGCATCGACCCAGTCTGTGATCGCGTAAGTATCCTTATCCGGCAGGGGAACGGCGGTCGGCTGGGTCCCCGGCGTGTCGGCAGTGTAGCCGTCGCTGAGCTTGGTCCAGCTGCCGGCCTGCTGCCCGGCGGCAGAAACGCAGACGCTGAGAGACAGCGCCAGGGCCAACGCCGTGGCCAGGGCCAAAATTTTTCGTTTCATGGGGAATCCTCCTTTGTGTTACACTTCCATTCGGGGTTTGATTTGGGAAATCCTTCCGCTCTCAGTATAGCTGATTTTATGAATGATTTCAATCATTTCTTAGATATTCAATTTTTAACATTTTTCAATAACTATCTTTTATGTTTCTTCCAACGGAAATTCTTCTGTCATGCTCCCTGTGGGGTCTGCAACGTCCCCGGAGGGGTAGATGTCTACGACGATGGCCTGCTTCTCACGGCTCTGGCTGATGCAGTATTGGAGATACTGACAGTCTTCGGTGTCGTTGCTGTGCAGTCCGAAGTAGAGTCCCAGATAGCTGCTTCCCGTTTCTGCATTTTCCGAGAAAAATTCGCGGAGCGAAACGCTCACAGACCGGGTCGTTTGGTCGTAGGAAGGCACGGGAAATTTCCCGTTGTTGACGGTGATACTGTGGAAATAGAAGCCGTCCGCCGGAGCAAAGGTAAGCTTCTCTGTGCTGGGGTCGAATTGAAGACTGAGCGGCAAGATGGCCTCTTCCTCTGCTTTTCCTTGCGCGTGATGCGCAACAGCGAGGATGATACTGCACACCACTGCCACCCCAACCAAAAAGGCCACAAGCACACCGAGATGTTTTTTTGTTATGTTCATATTTTTAACTCACCGTCCATCCATAAGAGAATCGTTTCCAAAGCAAATACAGCGGCGATGGCTACTCGTTTGCGTTTTATGGGAAAGCCTCTTTTGCGTTGCACTTCCATTCGTTCTTTTGATTTAAGAATTTTTCATCGTCATTATAGCCGATTTTATGAATAATTTCAATCATTTTTCAGGCGAATTTATAATAAATGATAGAAAAGAAGGGCATCTTTGACGGATACCCTTCTTAATAATAAAAATTGATGCAGTGGTAAATTTGACCTGATACACTTATTCTTCCAACGCTTTCTTCAAGTCTTCCATCCTGGTATACCCCTTCACATTGGGGTCTCTGGCAATGCGTTTGGCTTCCTTCATGGCGTCCAGGGTGGCTTGGTTGTAGGTGGGAGTGGAAATGGAGTCCATTCTGTCACACGACCTTTCTTTTTCTCACCCGGCGAAGGGGCGCACGCGGAAGATGGCGCCGAGGCTTTCGGCCAGGTGGCGGCAGGCTTCGATCTCCTGGGGTGTTTTTTCGTAGTCCACGATGGAGACCATGACCTTGGGGACGTAGTTTTGGGCGTCCCGCACGAAGTCCAGCATAGCCTGCCAGGCGGCTTCGCCTGCGCCGGGGCGGGTGATGGCGAGGTAATCGGCCGCGTTGGAGGCGTTGAGGGAGACGGACACCGCGTCCAGCCGGCCTTGCAGCTCCGGCGTCACGTCCCGGTGGCAGATGAGGCTGGCGTGGCCGTTGGTGTTCAGGCGGATGGGCGGCAGGTCGGGGCGGTGGGCGGCGTGGAGCCGGTCGCAGATCCAGAGCAGGTCATCCAGCCGGCACGTCGGCTCCCCGTAGCCGCAGAAGACGATCTCGGCGTATTGGGTCAGGTCCTGGCCCAAAATTTCCGCCAGCACGTCCTCTTTCTTCGGCTCCTCCTGGAGCCACAGCCCACCCAGGGACGAGTCTGCCTGGTCCCGGATGCAGAACACGCACCGGCAGTCGCAGCGGTTGGTGAGGTTGATGTATAAGCTGCCATAGTAATCATAGGTAATGATGTCACCGGTCATTGGGAACGTCCTCCTTTTGAGATGGGGTGGGGTCGGCGCAGGGGTCGTGGTTGGTCTGCACCAGGATGGTCTGCTTGACCTTGTCGATCTGGAGGGGTTTGGCTAGGTGTGCGTTCATCCCGGCGGCGAAGCAGCGCTGGGCATCCTCCTCAAAGGCGTTGGCCGTCATGGCCAGGATGGGGATGGTCTTGGCGTCCGGCCGGTCCATGGCCCGAATGGCCTTCGTGGCGGTGAGGCCGTCCATCACCGGCATCATAATGTCCATGAGGATGGCGTCGAAGGTGCCCGCCGGGTGGGTCCGGAAGGCCTCGACGGCCTCCTGCCCGTCGCTGACGATGGTGAGCGTGGCCCCCTCGTCGGAGAGGGAGATGCGCACGATCTCGGCGTTGAGCTCGTTGTCGTCGGCCAGCAGCAGGTGCAGGCCCCGGAGGCTGGCCGTGGGGTCCGAGGGCGGGGGCGCCGCCACCGCCTGCTCCGAGACGGCAAAGGGCAGCGTGATGACGAAGGTGGAGCCGACGCCCTCGGTGCTGCTGATCTCGATGGTCCCGTGCATCTTTTCCACCAGGTTCTGGACGATGGTCATGCCCAGACCGGTGCCCTTTCGGTCGGCAACGTTTTCCTGGGAGAAGGGATCGAAGATATGCTCCAGAAACGCCTCGCTCATGCCGATGCCGGTGTCGGAAATGGTCCAGCGATAGGTCACCACCTGGTTTTTCATCCCCAGGCATTGGAAGCGCGTGGTGATGCGTCCCCCCACCCGGTTGTATTTGATGCAGTTGGTGTAGATGTTCAGCAGGATCTGCCGCAGGTGGAGGGGGCTGCCGTAGACGTAGGGCAGCTCCATGGGGTCCGAGCGCTCGTCGCGGACCATGGTGATGCCGGACTCAGCGGCCCGCTGCTCGATGATGGTGAAGACATCCGAGGTCAGCGTTTCCAGGTCCAGAGGTTCTCTGGCCAGCACGATCTCTCCGCTCTCCAGCTGGCTCATCTCTAAGATGTCGTTGATGAGGGCCAGGAGATGGTCCGCCGCCACCCGCATTTTTTCCCGGTTGGCGCTGAGGAGGGCGGTGTCGTCCGGGTGGGCAGCATCGATCTGTAACAGGCCGAGGATGCCGTTGAGGGGCGTGCGGATGTCGTGGCTCATGTGGGAGAGGAAGCTGGTCTTGGCGGCGTTGGCCCGGTCAGCCTGGTCCACGGCGCGGATGAGCTGTTCATTTTTCTCCCGGAGGTTGTTGGCATGCTTGATCTGTGCCTGGATCTGCTCATCGTGGTAAACCTGGGCCGTTCTCCAGCGGACGGCATTGGTGACGGCTAAGAGGATCAGGTAGGCCACCAGGGCATACACCATCGTCCGAGGGGTGCTGCGGAAAACGGTCTGCTCCGGCAGGAAGGCGTAGACGTAGCAGTCTCGCCCCCGCTCCATCAGGCCGAGGTAGCGGGCGAAGGTGCCGTCGCCCTGCTTGGCCTGGACCAGCTTGTCGCTGACCCCCTCGGCCTTGATCTTCCGCAGGATCTCCAGGTCATCGGTGCTGGAGCCGATGAGGGCAGGGTCGTTGCTGGCAATGATGTCGCTGCCGTTGCTGACCACGATGATCCCGTTGTTCTCCTGGTCGTAGCCGGAGAGCATGGAAGTGATGGACAGGCTGAAGGAATCCATGTATTCCACCGTCGTGTGGTAATAGGCCACGACCAGCCCCGCCTGGTCCTGGCGGCGGGCGGCGGTCAGGTCCACCTCGCTGCCGTCCTCGCAGTAAAAGCGGGCGGCGTAGCGTTTTTCCGGGTAGGAGACCGTGTCCCGCAAGGCGGGGGAGGCCAGGTAGTCCGCCAGATCGGCCGGGGCCTGACCCTCGGCGTGGTATTGGGCCAGGATCTCCCCCTGGGGGTCCAGCAGGAGGACGCCGGAAACGTAGGCGTTTTCCGCGCAGCGCTGTAAGGCGGTCTCGTCTGCCGCCGTGTTGCTCTCTGCCAGCTGGTGGACGATCTGCTTGCAGCTTTCCGTCATCCGCATGAGGCTTTTCGTCTCGGAAGCCAGCTGGATGCGGGCGTAGTGGTTGCACTGCTCTTTGACGTAGCTGGTGGTGTTGGAGAGGGTGCTCTGGATGTTTGCCATATTGGACTTGGTCGCGGCCACGAAGGCCCCGATCAGCACGGCCAGACCGATCAGCACCAGGAGCAGGGACTGGTGCTTGGCGGCGAACTGGGTCAGGGGATGCTTGGGCTTCATGGCGTCACCTCCAAGAGGCGTTGTGGCTCGTCCAGATACCGCCCGACGATCTGTTCCAGACTCCCGTCGGCCCGCATCTCCTCAAAGGTCCGGGAGAGTTCCTTGTCCAAGCCTCGCTGGTCCGTGCGGGCGAAGGCCACGACCAGCCCCACCGTCAGCAAGGGCTCGTCCAGGATGCGGTAGTCCAGGCTGTAGTCGGACATACATTGCAGGATGGCGGTCTCGTGGGCCGCGAGGGCGTCGGCGTAGCCCTTGCTGAGGTAGGGATAGATCAGCTCCCGGTCTTGCAGGGAAAAGACCTCCGCCACGCGGGGGATGCGCGGGTCCGTGTGGGCAAGGAAAAGCTCTTCGGGCTTGGTGGTGCTCTGCACGGCCACCCGTTTCCCCGCCAGGTCAGCCAGCGTTTGTATGTCGCTGTCCTGCCGCACGGCCACTACCTGGCGGCTGTATAGGTATGGCTCAGTCCAGAGGTACTGGTCCTCCCGGCCGTCGATGGAAAAGCTGCCCCAGATGCAGTCGATCTCCCCGCGCTCCACCAGGTCCTTTTTGTCCTCCCAGTCGATGGTGACGAACATGGCCTGGTAGCCCATGCGGCGAAATGCCTCCTTGGCCAGGTCCACGTCGATGCCGGTGGGCTGGCCGTTGGCGTCCTCGTAGTGAAAGGGCGGGTAGTTGTCGCTGCCCACCAGGATCACGGGCAGGTCGCTGTGGGGCGCAGTCTCGGTCTCTGTCTGCCCGCCGCAGCTGCCCAGCGCCAGCACCAAGCAGCACACCGCCCCCAGCACCAGCCCCGCCCGCAGGACGCGGAAGAGAGGAGACCGGCAGGGCAGGCGTCTCTCGAAAAATTTATGCTTCATAGGCAAGCTCCTGGTTCAAACATACTGGGTGAAACCGTGAGGAATTGATAAAAAAAGGATAGCATACTCCCACCCTGTTTTCAAGCGCAGGAACCCCCAGAAATCGACAGCACCCCCGGCAGGGAAACCTGCCGGGGGAACCATCAGGACGAGGTCAGCGGCAGCAGCTGGAGCTGGCGGCGGGGGCCTCTTCTTCGGTCATGCCGGGGAGGGTGCTGGGCGGGAAGAACTCGCCCACGGGGAAACGGATCTGGCGGAAGATCTCGCAGGGATCTTCGTCGCCCTCCTCGTCGCCTCCGGCGCACTCGCGGGTGGGCATGCAGTAATCGTACATGGGGATAAGCAACTGGGAGTCCCGCTCCAGGCGGACCATGGAGAACTGCCCCAGGGTGACGTACAGCCGGCGGCAGCCGCCGTCAAAGGCCAGGTCACAGTCGAAGCAGGCGCTGATGCAGGCGGGGATCTCGGTCAGCTCGTTCTCCGCGCAGCACCCGCAGGGAGGTGGAGGGGGCGGACAAGGCCCGCAAGGACCGCCAGGGGGCGGGCAGGGGGGCGGACAGACCAGATCGCAGGGGTCCAGCAGCTTCAGGTTCAGCACGATGGGGTCCACGGCCTCCACCACGGCCTCTGGCAGGTTGCTCCGGCCCAGGACCTGGCAGTCCGCTCCATCGGGGTAATAGCGGGAGGAGAAAATTTTTGCGCTGCCTTCACTGCCGAAGAGCAGCACCCGCTTGTCGAACACGGCCAGCCCGCAGATCTCCGCCGGGCGGGAGCCGCCGACAAAGGCCTCGGCGGTGATGCGGTAGTAGTAGCGGATGTCCACGCTGTAAAAGCCCCGGTTGTAGCTGGCGGGCTCTACGTCGATGTACGCCTGCAACAGCTCGGCCCGGCCCCCGCGGACGCTGAGGGCGCGGTCGATCACAGCCTGGGAGGCACGGGTGGGGTAGACCCGCAGGTCCTCGATGCAGTCCTTATCCCGGCAGCTGTCGTAGATCTTCTTGGTGTGGATACAAACGGCTTCCCGGATGCCGCAGCTGTCCTGCACGGGTCCGGGTACGACCCTTTCGTTCATAGTGATTGACCTCCTTTTGGATCTCATCAGACCGGCGCAGCCGCAGACACGGGTCTCCGGCGCCTGGTACCCCATTCTATGCCGGGGCCGGGCAGGGGTTCCTTTGGGACAGGGGCAGACAGAAGCAGACAAAACTTTTCTCTTGCCTTTTGGCTTGGGCTGTGCTATACTAAAAAACACTGAAAGTGAACATGCAGGTATAGTTCATCGGTAGAACGCAAGCTTCCCAAGCTTGATAGGAGGGTTCGACTCCCTTTACCTGCTCCAAAAGCGAGAGCATCTGATCGTAGATGCTCTCGCTTTTTCATGGTATGATTTTCAGTTTTTGTTTCTTATCTTTTAAGTGATCAGGATTTTGGTATGCGATTTTTTCTTCGCGTAATAATTCCTGAATGGCTTTTCGCATTGTGGTCGTGCTCTTCTTATAGCCAAGCGCAGCGGCCAGCTCAGAGGTAGAAGATGCTCCCGTTTCTTCCAACGCAGTAAGGATCAAAGATTTTAATTCTTCGACCGTGCGATAGGTCCGTTTGGTCTCTCTTCCCGCAGACTTCTTTGAGAAAGATGGCAAGAAGGAAGCGTGAACAGGAAGGACTACGGTCAAATAAGTCCGGTCCGAATCTGTTTCAAATGTAGGAAGTGGAGAACCATTTTCCTTCATGGCGCGTAAGATCGTAGGGATCCCTGTGTTTCTGCCTTCGACCAGACGCAATTCTTTCAGAAAATCGCCGATCCGGCGGTTTCGGTATCGTCTGGAAATCATTCGGCGGTTGGCAAGATCTTCGTCTGAAATGGTCCGGTCTGGTCCAGGTAAGCTGGTG
>SFHQ01000074.1 GCA_004556345.1 Clostridiales bacterium
TTGATCTTGGACTGATCAGAGAACGCCGCCCCGGCCCCTACGACCATGACGGACAGCATCATAGCCACGCAGAGAACCAGGGACAGAACCTTCTTCTGTTTCCCCTCCCCTATTTTTCGGCTGATTTTTTGTGCCAAAACCGGATGTTTTGGTAAGAGGAATTAGGAGATAAAAAGCCCTCCGGCCGAAGCCGGAGGGCAGAGAAATTCAAATCAAATTGAATTAGTTGGCACCCTTGGGGTTCTGGGGATCGGTACGATCCTCGATCCAATACTTGCCGATGGGATCCTGAGAAGCGTCCTTGTTGACGTTGTGGGCGATCATCAGGGTCTGGTTGCGGTTCTCGACCTGCAGAGCGTTGTCGAAGCCAGCAGCGTCGACGTTAGCACGCATAGCCTCGCGGGTCAGACGGACAGCCATAGGATCCTTAGCAGCGATGACGCGAGCCAGCTCCAGGCCAGCGGGAACCAGAGCAGCACGATCCTCAACGACCTTGGACACCAGGCCCAGGTTCCAAGCCTCATCAGCGTTGATGAAGTTACCGGTCAGCATCATCTCGAATGCACGGCCGGTGCCGATCAGACGGGGCAGGAAGTAGGAGGAGGACATGTCGCAGCCGCCGATGCCGACGTTGGCATAGAAGCAGGAGAAGCGAGCAGTCTGGGTGCAGATACGGATATCAGAGCACATAGCCAGAGAGAAGCCGCCGCCAGCGGAGACGTTGTCGATCAGGGTGATCCAGGGCTGAGGAGTCTTGGAGATGAACCACTCCAGCTCGCCCAGCTTGATCTGATAGTGATAGAAGCCGGGGACGGTCTCCTCGTAGTCGGTCAGACCCTGCTTGACGTCCAGGCCAGCGCAGAAGCCCTTGCCCTCGTCGCCGCCATACAGCAGGACAACGCGGATGTTGTAGTACTCATCGACCAGCCACTTAGCCAGCTCGGTCAGGTCAGAAACCAGGCCGTGGGACAGAGCGTTGTAAGCCTTGGGTCTGTTCAGGGTGACCTTCAGGATGTTGGGCTCGACCATCTCGAGCAGCAGGTTCTCGTAAGAGGGCAGCTCTCTAGCAGCAGGATACACGGGTTTCATAGTAAAAATCCTCCATTGTTATATTTGGCCTTTGAGGGGCCATTGGACCTATTTAACTTACGCCGACCGGCCCACAGGGGGCCGGCCAGCGGAAGCAACAAAACAATAGATCGCTTAAACTCAGTTGGTGTTGCCGTTGGCAGCGACGTACATGCCGTGGATCAGGTACTGGATGTCGCCGGAACCCTCGATGTTGGGGGCCACAGCAGCATCACGCACGAAGCGCTCTGCCTGATACTCGTCGCAGACACCGTAAGCGCCCATTGCGTTGACAGCCATGGTAGCGACCTTGGTAGCGGTCTCAGCAGCATAGCCCTTAGCCTGAGCGGTACGAGCCTGAACGGCACGCATGGTAGCGATGTCGTCGTTGGCGAAGTGGTTGTGGTCGCAGTAGTCAGCAGCCTCCAGCAGCAGCAGCTCAGCGGTGTGAGCATAGGTCAGCATGGTGGACAGACGCAGCTGAGTGGTGGGGAACTTGGTGATGGACTTGCCGCGGTGCAGCTTCTCCTGGCAGTACTTCAGAGCGATGTCTGCAGCACCCAGGGCGGTACCGACGAACACGGCGGTGAAGCCCAGCTTGCCGTAAGCGGTGGTGCCCAGCAGCTGAGTGAAGCCGTCGCCGGGCTTGCCCAGGATCTGGTCCTCGGTGACCACGATGTCGTCCATGAAGATATCATAGACCTCGGAGCCGCGATAGCCGATCTTCTCCCAGGGGGAGGAGATGGAGTAGCCCTCGCAGAACTTGTCGATGACCAGGCCGGTGACCAGGTCCTTGCCGGACTCCTCGTCCTTCTGCAGAGCGAACAGGACGCAGGGGCCGTCATAACCAGCGTTGGAGATGAAGCGCTTGACGCCGTTGAGCTTGTAGGTGCCATCGGCCTGCTTCTCCAGACGGGTCTTCAGCATCTTGGGGTCGGAACCGGTCTCGGGCTCGGTGAAAGCGAAGGAGACGGTCTGCTCACCGCTGCAGCAGGGAGCCAGATACTTTTCCTTCTGCTCGGGGGAAGCATACAGGTCCAGAGCCTCCAGGCCCAGGATGTACACGTCCAGGCACTTACCGACGGAGGGAGACACGCGGCTGAGTTCCTTGATGACGATAGCCTGCTCGACGTGGCCCATGCCAAGGCCGTTGTACTCCTCGGGGAAGGAGATGCCGATGAAGCCGCACTCAGCCAGCTGCTGGTGAATGTCGTGGGGGAGCTGGGGATGCTTCTGGCCATTGCTGACCTCAACCATCTCACCCTGCTCGATCTCGTCGATGCGGGGCTGCAGAACGGTCTCAGCAAAGTCCTTCGCAAGGTCGTGGATCATCTGCTGGTCTTCATTCAGTTTGAATTCCATGTTAAGATTCCTCCTGTAAAATAATTCTTACGTAACAGGCCATATCACATTGCCTGGGCAAGAGAAGGATGCCCGCGGCAATGCTTACAATACGGCTTACAATACGGGCAACTTCTACA
>SFHQ01000001.1 GCA_004556345.1 Clostridiales bacterium
CCAGCTTTTTCATTGTTGATCGACCCTTTCTATCTGATTCTTCCTTGCAGCGGGCCTGACGCCTGCGCGTGTTCTGTTTGGATATATACGCATGTATTTTCCCACAAATGGGGGCGTTTTGCAATGGGTCTGTCCCCTACTGGGGCAATTTTTTCTGATTTTTTCACGATGTTACCAAGTGAAGCAAGAAAATCGGCGGCCATCCCGTCCAAATGCTGTGAGATGTTTGGGAGGCTTTCTTTTTTTAGTAAAGAAACGCAGCAAAGAGCGACTTTTTTCTTGACAGGTTAGCCTGGAGATATTATACTTTTAATAAGCGGGCGAGTGCTTCGGAATCGAGGCTTACTGGTCCTTTTTTCATGTGAAAGGGGAATTTGACCGTATGAGCAAATATACCAAAGAAGATATTATCCGCATGGTGGAGGAGGAAGGCGTCGACTTCATCCGCATGCAGTTTACCGATATGTTCGGCCAGGCAAAGAATGTGGCCATCACCACCTCCCAGATCCGGAAGGCTGTGAGCAACCAGATCTCCATCGACGGCAGCTCCATCGAGGGTTTCACCCGCATCCATGAGTCTGACCAGTACCTCTACCCCGACCTGGACACGTTTACCATCCTGTCCTGGTACGAGCAGCAGGGCAAGGTGGCCCGCCTCATCTGCGACGTGTGCAACCCCGACGGCACCCCCTTTATCGGCGATCCCCGCGGCGCTTTGAAGCGCACCTTGAAGCGGGCGGCTGACATGGGCTACACCTTCAACGTTGGCCCTGAGTGCGAGTTCTTCCTGTTCGAGATCGACAAGGACGGCAAGCCCACCACCAAGACCGGCGACGAGGCCGGCTACTTCGACCTGGGCCCCATCGACCACGGCGACTACACCCGCCGGGAGATCTGCCTGGCCCTGGAAGCCCTGGGCTTTGAGATCGAAGCCTCTCACCACGAGTGCGCCGCCGGTCAGCATGAGATCGACTTTAAGTATGCCGATGCACTCAACGCCGCCGACAACATCATCACCTTCAAGCAGACGGTCAAGAAGATCGCCTATGCCAACGGCCTGCATGCTACCTTCATGCCCAAGCCCATCTATGGCACGGCCGGCTCCGGCATGCACATCAATATGTCTCTCTTCAAGGACGGCAAGAACGTCTTCTTTGATCCCGACGGCGAGCGCAAACTCTCGAAGGATGCCTATCATTTCATCGCGGGTCTGCTGACCCACGTCAAGGGGATGACCGCCATCACCAATCCGTTGGTGAACTCCTATAAGCGTCTGGTGCCCGGCTATGAGGCTCCCTGCTATCTGGCTTGGTCTGCTTCTAACCGCTCCGCCCTCATTCGCATCCCCGCTGCCCGCGGCCAGTCCACCCGCGTAGAGCTGCGGAACCCCGACCCCTCCTGCAATCCCTATCTGGCTTTGGCTGTGTGCCTGGCTGCCGGTCTGGACGGCATCGAGCGGGAGCTGGAGCCCCCCGCAGAGATCACCGAAAACATCTTCGAGATGAACGAGACCCAGCGTGCCGCCTGCGGCATCGAGGACCTGCCCGATTCCCTGGAGCACGCCCTGGATTCCTTGCAGGCCGATCCTCTCATGGCCGAGGTCCTGGGGCCGCACATCTACGCCCAGTTCATCGCCGGCAAGAAAAAAGAGTGGGAAGAGTATTGCACTCGTGTTTCCAGCTGGGAGATCGCCAAGTACATGGTCATGTATTAAGCTTTGTGCCCAAAACCGGGAGAAACCGACGTTGGTTTCCCCCGGTTTTTTGTAGGCTTCTCTAGGTTTGTATATTTATTCGTATATTTTTCGCAATATGCATATATCTAGTAAGTTTCGCCAAAATAAGTGAAAATTTACCCATATCCTTTTCTCATAGCGCAGTGAGATGATGATTGACGGCAGGGGGATTTTCCGCTATACTTAACTGTTAGAAAATTGCGTATTTGATAGGTCATTCCCCAAGCGCAAGCGTTAGATTCCAGATAAAATGGATGGAGGGACACGATGAAAAAAGCATATCTCTACTTAGCAAACGGCCAGGTCCTGGAGGGGCAGAGTTTCGGCGCCTCCGGCACCGCCATCGGCGAGTTGGTCTTCACCACCGGTATGACCGGGTGCGTGGAAAGCCTGACCGACCCCAGCTACTATGGTCAGCTGGTGGTATACACCTTCCCGCAGTTCGGCAACTACGGCATCTGTCGCAAGGACATGGAAAGCCCCCACTGCCAGATGGGCGGCGTAGTCGTCCGGGAATATTGCCAGGAGCCCTCCAACTTCCGCTGTGACGCCACGGTGGACACCTTTTTGAAGGAGCAGAATGTGGTGGGCATCGCCGGGGTCGACACCCGGATGCTGACCCAGATGATCCGGGACGGCGGCGTGATGAACGCCATCATCACCACAGAGGAGACAAAGCCTGACCTGGAGGTCCTCAAGACCTATCGGGTGGAGCAGTCCGTGGAGAACACCAGCACCAAAGAGGCGTATGACATTCCCGCCCAGGGCGAAGAAAAGTTCTCTGTGGCCCTGCTGGACTACGGCGCAAAGGGCAGCATCCCCAACTCCCTGACAGCCAGAGGCTGCAAAGTGACCATTTATCCCTATAACACCCCCGCAGAAGAAATTCTTGCCGCCGGACACGACGGCGTGATGCTGTCCAACGGCCCCGGCGACCCTGCCGACAATACGTTCTGCATCGAGCAGATCCAGAAGCTCTTTGGCAAGATCCCCATGTTCGGCATCTGCCTGGGACACCAGATGATGGCACTGGCCGCCGGCGCTAAGACCAAGAAGCTCAAGTTCGGCCACCGCGGCGCCAACCAGCCCGCCATGGACCTGACCACTGGCTCCGTGGTCATCACCAGCCAGAACCACGGCTATGCCGTGGACGAGTCCACCCTGGCCGGGACCGAAGGCAAGCTACGCTACATCAACGTCAACGACCGCACCTGCGAGGGCGTGGATTACCCCGCCTACCATGCCTTCTCGCTCCAGTTCCACCCCGAAGCCCACGGCGGCCCGCTGGACTGCCAGACTGCTTTTGACCGCTTTACTGATATGATGAAGGAGGGCTTGTAATGCCGAAGGATACATCCATCAAGAAGGTACTCGTCATCGGTTCCGGCCCCATCGTGATCGGCCAGGCCGCTGAGTTTGACTACGCCGGCACCCAGGCCTGCCGGGTCCTGAAGCAGGAAGGTGTGGAGACGGTGCTGGTCAACTCCAACCCTGCCACCATCATGACCGACAGCGCCATGGCGGACGCAGTCTATCTGGAACCTCTGACCAGCGAAACCATCAAGCGCATCATCCTGGAGACGAAGCCCGACAGTCTGCTGGCTGGTCTGGGCGGTCAGACCGGTCTGACCATCGCCATGGAGCTGGCCCACGAGGGCTTTTTGAGAGAGCACAACGTGCGGCTCATCGGCACCAACGCCGACGCCATCGACAAAGCCGAGGACCGGCAGCTCTTTAAGGACGCCATGGCCCGCATCGGTCAGCCCACCATCCCCTCTGACACCGCCCATGACATCGAGACCTGCGTAGCCATCGCCAACCGCATCGGCTACCCTGTCATCGTGCGGCCTGCCTTCACCCTGGGCGGCGGCGGCGGCGGCGTGGCCTACAACGAGGAAGAGCTGCGGGAGGTCGGTGCCGTTGGCCTGGACTACTCCCCCATCACACAGGTCCTGATCGAAAAGTACATCTTCGGCTGGAAAGAGATTGAGTTCGAGGTCATGCGCGACCACAAGGGCACGGCCATTACGATCTGCTCCATGGAGAACTTTGACCCCGTAGGCATCCACACCGGCGACTCTATCGTCGTGGCCCCCGCGCTGACTCTGGCGGACAAAGAGTATCAGATGCTCCGCTCTGCCGCATTGAAGATCATCGAGGAGATGGGCATCGAGGGCGGCTGTAACTGCCAGTTCGCCCTGAACCCCGACAGCTTTGAGTATGCCGTCATCGAGGTCAACCCCAGAGTCTCCCGTTCCTCTGCGCTGGCTTCCAAGGCCACCGGCTACCCCATCGCCAAGATCACAGCCAAGATCGCCCTGGGTTATTCCCTGGACGAGATCAAGAACGACGTGACCGGCGAAACCTACGCCTGCTTCGAGCCTGCGGTGGACTATGTAGTGGTCAAGTTCCCCAAGTGGCCCTTTGATAAGTTCCACGGGGCCAGCCGGAAGCTTGGCTCCCAGATGAAGGCCACCGGCGAGGTCATGTCCATTGAGCATACCTTTGAGGCTGCCCTGATGAAGGCCGTGCGCGGTGCGGAGATCAAGCTGGACAGCCTGCACTACAACGACACCACCGGCCGCAGCCTGGACGAGCGGCTGGCTTCCATGGATGACCTGCGTCTGTTCACCATCTTTGAGGCCCTGACCCAGGGCGTGAGCGTGGAGCACATCCATGACATCACCAAGATCGACGAGTGGTTCATCTGCAAGCTGAAGAACCTGGTCGATTACGAAGCTAAGATCAAGAACACCATGACCGACGCGCTGTATCTCCAGGGCAAAAAGTACGGCTACCTGGACAAGACCTTGGCTCGGCTGGCTGGCGTGGCAGAGAGTGCGCTCCCCCACCGCCTGCCCAGCTATAAGATGGTCGATACCTGCGCGGCAGAGTTCCAGGCCCAGACCCCCTATTTCTATGCCACCTTCGACGACCTGTGCGACGCACGGAACTTCCCCAGAGACGGGCGGGACACCGTCATCGTGCTCGGTTCCGGCCCCATCCGCATCGGTCAGGGCATTGAGTTCGATTACAGCTCCGTCCACTGCGTCCAGACCTTGAAGCAGTTGGGCTATGACGTGGTCATCATCAACAACAACCCTGAAACGGTTTCCACCGACTATGACACGGCGGACCGACTGTACTTTGAGCCTCTGACCCCTGAGGATGTCATGGGGGTCATCGAGGTCGAGAAGCCCGTGGGCGTCGTGGTCGCTTTCGGCGGCCAGACAGCCATCTCCCTGACCGAATATCTGGACAAGCACGGCATCACCATCCTGGGTACCTCTGCCGACGGCATTGACATGGCCGAGGACCGCGGCCGGTTCGACGCTCTGCTGGAAGACCTGAACATCCGCCGCCCCAAGGGCATGAGTGTGACCAACCTGGAGGAGGCCCTGATTGCTTCCGAGAAGCTGGGCTTCCCTGTGCTGCTGCGTCCCTCCTATGTCATCGGTGGCCAGAACATGGTCATTGCCCACGGCAAGGAAGACGTGGAGAAGTACATGGGCGTCATCCTGTCCGGTGGCATCAAGAACGACGTGCTGGTGGACAAGTATATGCCCGGCACCGAGCTGGAAGTGGATGTGATCTCCGACGGCACGGACGTGCTGATGCCCGGCATCATGGAACACATTGAGCGGGCCGGCGTCCACAGCGGCGACTCCATTGCCGTGTATCCGCCTTATAGCCTGACGGATAAGATGATGCAGATCGTCGTGGACTGCTCCGAAAAGCTGGCCCTGGCACTGGGCACCAAGGGCCTGGTGAACATCCAGTACCTGGTCTATCAGGGGGAGCTGTTCGTCATTGAGGTCAACCCCCGTGCCTCCCGTACCATTCCCTATCTGAGCAAGGTCACCGGCATCCCCATGGTGGATCTGGCCACGAAAATCATGATGGGTGCTACCCTGAAGGAGCTGGGCTATGGCTCCGGTCTGTGCAAGGTGCCGCCTTACTATGCGGTCAAAGTCCCTGTCTTCTCCTTCGAGAAGATCACGGATGCCAACGCCGTGCTCGGCCCCGAAATGAAGTCCACCGGCGAAGTCCTGGGCCTGGGCCGGACCTTCAACGAAGCCATTTTCAAGGGCTTTGCTGCCGCAGGCTACGCCCATGCCGCCGGCAAGGGCGTCCTCATCAGCGTGGAGAACCACGAGCTGCCGGAGGTCGTCGGCCTGGCGAAGAAATTTGACGACTTGAAGATGCCGATGTACGCCACGGCAGACACGGCAAACGCCATCCGCTCCCTGGGTATCCAGGTTCACGAAGTGCCCGACATCGTGCCCGGCTCCGAGGCTTACCAGCTCATGGAGGACGGTACGATCGGCCTCATCATCTACACCGGCGCATTGTATGACGACACCATTCAGGAGTACATCGAGCTGCACCGCGAGGCCGTGCGTCATTCCATTCCCTCCATCACCGCACTGGACACGGCCAATGCTATGGCGAACATGATCGCCAGTCGCTTCCACCTGTTCAACACCGAGCTTGTGGACCTGAACAACATGCGGAAGGAGCGCCAGCTGCTGCCCTTTGCCAAGATGCAGGGCTGCGGCAACGACTACATCTTCTTCGACAACCGCGACGGCAAGATCACCAGCCCCGGCTCTCTGTGCGTGAGCCTGTGCGACCGGCACTATGGCATCGGCGGCTACGGCATCGTCCTCATTGAGGATTCTGACATTGCAGACGCTAAGATGCGCATCTTCAACCGGGATGGCACCGAGGGTAAGATGGCCGGTAACTCTATCCGCTGCGTGGGCAAGTATCTGTACGACAAGGGCATCGTCAAGAAAGAGTACATGACCATCGAGACGGCTGTTGGCGTGAAGAGTCTACTGCTGTACATCCGCAATGGCAAGGCCAACACCATCAGCGTCGGCATGGGCAAGGCTGACCTGGACACCAAGAGCCTGCCCACCACCCTGCCCGGCTCGACCATCATCAACCGGCCTGTGGACATCGCAGACGGCACCTACAACATCACCTGCGCCAGCGTGGGCAACCCCCACTGCGTGGTCTTCTGTGACGATCCCTCCTCCCTGGACCTAGAGAAGCTCGGCCCGAAGTTTGAGCACGCCGCCTACTTCCCTGAGCGGATCAACACCGAGTTTGTCCGCATCGTCAACGACGACACCCTGCGGATGCGCGTCTACGAGCGGGGCAACGGCGAGACCGTGGCCTGCGGCACCGGCGCCTGCGCCGCCGTCATCGCCGCCACCGAGAACGGTTACGTAGAAAAGGGCAAGGACATCACTGTCAAGCTGGTCGGCGGCGACCTGGTGGTCAATTATTCGGACCACGAAGTCATCCTGACCGGCGACGCCGTGATGGTGTATGAGGGTGTAGTAGAGTATTGATCCTCTGCGGCCTCTCCGGCTCTCAATATGCGTCATAATTGATCCTATCCTACGCCAGCCCCTGGGACTTTCCTGGGGGCTGGCGTTTTCTCTTTCCGACAGGCTATGCACCCCTCTCCCCCTTCCTTCATAGGATACAGTGTCTCCGGTCGGGCCAGTGCCCAGCCGGAGCAGAATCATCCGCAAGGAGGAACCCTGATGCTTGAGAGCTTGTTTCAGCTGGCGGGCCCGGTGCAGGCTTTGTGCGCTACGCTGATGACCTGGGCTTTGACCAGCTTGGGGGCCTGCGTGGTCTTTCTCTTACGTAAGCCCAACCGAAACGTGATGGACGCCATGCTGGGGCTGGCGGGCGGGGTGATGGTGGCAGCCTCGTTCTGGTCCCTGCTCTCCCCTTGTATCGACATGGCGGGAGAACTGGGGATGCGTCCCTGGAGCACGGCGCTGATCGGCTTTATGGGCGGCGGCTTCCTGCTGTTTTGGGGGGACCGTGCGTTTACCCATTTCAGCCAGAAACGAGAAGCTACCGGAAAAAATGGGCGGTCCGCCGGGTTCAAGCGCTGTGCCATGCTGGTCTTTTCCATTACCTTACACAATATCCCGGAAGGGCTGGCCATCGGCGTGGCCTTTGGGTCGCTGGCCTATGGCTTGGAAGGCTCCACCGCTGTGGGCGCCTGGATGCTGGCCGTGGGCATTGGCCTGCAAAACCTGCCGGAGGGCATGGCGGTGAGCCTGCCCCTGCGCCGAGAGGGACTCTCCCCCAAGAAAGCCTTTTTCTGTGGGCAGCTGAGTGGCATCGTGGAGCCGATTGCCGCCGTGCTGGGGGCGATCCTGGTGATGCATTTGCAGGTCTGCCTGCCCTTCCTGCTGGCCTTCGCCGCTGGTGCTATGATCTATGTGGTCGTAGAAGAACTCATTCCGGAAAGTCAGACCAACGAAAACAAGGACTGGATGGCCCTGTTTACTCTGGTGGGCTTTTCCCTGATGATGTGCTTGGACGTGGCCTTGGGATAGCGGGCATAGTTCCCCACCCCCACGCATAGAGTTCAGACAGTGAAGAACATTCTGGAGGCGGTCTGAACATGGAACAAAAGGAAAACCGGGTGGTCCTGCGTGGGACCGCCGCCGGGGAAGCCACCCTATCCCACCAGGTCCACGGCTTGGACTTTTATCGCTTTCCCCTCTCTGTCCCCCGGCTGTCCGGGCGGGAGGATCGGCTGAACATTCTCTTGCCTGCACCGCCGGAGGGCAAAGCCCTGCCCCAGCCTGGGGACTACTTAGAGGTGACGGGTGAGGTGCGCTCCTTCAACAACCGAAGCGGCGTGGGGAGCCGGTTGGTCATTACCGTGCTGGCGCGGTCTGTGCTGCCGGGGGTGGGAGAACCCTGCAACCAGGTCTGGTTACGGGGCACGCTTTGTAAGCCCCCGATCTTACGGCGTACCCCGCTGGGACGGGACATCTGCGACCTGCTGCTAGCGGTCAACCGCCGGTACCGGCGGGCGGATTACCTGCCCTGCATCGCCTGGGGGCGGCTGGCACAGGAATGTGGCGAAATGACCACTGGGGACCCTCTGTGGCTCAACGGGCGGCTGCAAAGCCGGACCTATCTCAAAAACTTGGGCGAGGTCACGCAGGAGCGCACCGCCTTTGAGATCTCCATTTCTAGCCTGGAAGCAGTCGAAGACGTCCCCCTTTCCAGCTTACTTTGAACCATTGGAAGCGAAACGATCCTCAAAAAATCGAAGGCTTTGATCTGGCCTTCGATTTTTTGTGTTTGTTCATAGTTTATTCATAATCCTTTGATAGAATCAGGACACTTAAATTGTACGTTTTCTAACAATCTCCACGGAGGACTTCCCTATGATGAAAAAACACACCCGCGTTCTGGCCCTGGGCCTGACTTGCACGGCCCTACTCTCCCTGGCCACTCCTGCCATGGCCGCCCGCCAGAACAGCAGCACAACCCCCATCTCCGCGTCCGGCACCACGTCTGTGACCATCCCCTCGGACGGCACCCTCGCCTTCTCCCAGATCGGAGAACGGGTAAAAGCAAATAATCTCACCCTGAAAGCCGCGGAAGAGAGCCTCAAGCAGGCGAAGGCGATGGATTGGGATGACGCCATTGATGAGATGGAGGACGCGATTGATAACTTGGATATTCAAATTTCCCAGTTAATCAATGGTTCTTCTTACCAGCTAGAAGCTGCCAACAAAGCATTAACAGAGTCTCTTGGTAAAGTTTCTGTCTCAGAAGGAACCATTAGTAATCTTCCTAATGTTATTAAAAATACAATTACTGTTAGCACATTGCAAACACTTTCTGAATATGGAAAAATACAGGCTGAAAGCCTAAAAGCTAGCAAGGAATCTCTGGAAGATCAACTGGATGATCTGAAAGAGCAGAAGCAGGACTACCAGAAGACCCTGAAAGACACGGAGCGTCAAATCGACTATGCCGCCGACCAGACGATCTCCGGGGCAGAGTCTCTCTACCTGACCATCCTGTCCACCCAGCTTCAGCTGGATGGGCTGAAAAACAACACGCTGGCCAGCACCCAGCGGTCTTTGAAAGAGATCGAGCTGCGCTATCAGCTGGGGCAGGTCTCCAAGCTGACCCTGACGCAGGTACAGAACGGGTATGAGAGTCTGGCGTCTTCTATCACCAGCCTGGAAAACACCGTTTCTACGCTGTACAGCTCCCTGCAATCCCTGATGGGCGACGTGCCCACAGGCAAGCTGCAGTTGCTGGACACCCCTTCTGTGACAGCCAACGAGCTGTCTTATCTGAACTATGCTTCTGACTTAGCCAAGGCCAAGGAGAAGAGTTACACGCTCTATACTGCGGACCGCGCCGTGGAAGATGCAGAGGACGCCATGAACGATGCCCGCCGGGATGAGGGCAAAAACAGCTATCAGTATAAGATGGCAGAGTATGCATATCAGTCCTCTATCTATAAAAAGGATGCGGCGGTGGCCAACTTTGAAGCCTCCTTCCTGAACCTCTACAAGGCCATTGCCCCGGCGCAGACGGCGCTGGCGGCAAAGCAGAGTGCGCTGGCCTATGAGCAGCAGATGTATGCTGTGGCCGAGAAGAAGTATCAGCTGGGGAATCTCTCCGCCAACGCCTTGCAGGATGCGAAGGATACGTTGGACAGCGCCCAGCGGGACGTGGAGGCGGCACAGCTGGATCTGTTTACGGCGTACCACAGCTACGACCAGGCCGTGAAGCTGGGGCTGGTCTCCAGCAGCAACGGATAAGGGCCACTTGCAGCTTTATCAGGCGGTTTGTTCAAAAAACGTTCATAATTCGGAGGGAGAATTCATAATTTATCCATATCATTCCAATATTTTGGTCACAATTCCCCTGTACTATATAGCCTGTAAGCAGCAGAGATCAAAAACCTTCTGACTTAACTTACACACTCTCTTTTCTCTCTCTTTTCTCTCTTTTCAAAAAAGAACCGGCAACGATTTGGGAAGTCGTTGCCGGTTTCTTTTTCCCCATGTTCCAAATGATATAACAGTAATTTCTCGTGCAAACATTTTCGGGTAATTTTTCCATTCTCTTCCTATTTTTGGTTTGGAGAACGTAAAAAAATTTCGACTTTTCGTTAAAAATGTCGGCATTCCCGTTGATTTTTTATGGGTGGTGTGGTAATGTGTACCTGTACATTTCTCCTTGGCCGGAAACGATTGTCGAGATTCCTGTCGTCCGTGACAGCGCTTTCAGTCAAGCAAGTCTAATTGGCTTCTGTCAATGAAAAAAGGAGACAATACCGTTATGAATTTTGAACTGAACGAACAGCAGCTTTCCATCCAAAAGATGGCCCGCGACTTTACCGAGAAAAAGGTCGCACCCAAGGTCCTGGAGCGGGACGAGACCCGCGAGTATGACCGCAGCCTGTATGAAGACCTGTGCAGCATGGGCTTCATCGGCCTGCCCTATGAAAAGGAATATGGCGGCGAGGGCCTGGGCTATATGGAGTACGCTCTGGCCATCGAGGAGATCTCTAAGGTCGACCCCTCCCTGTCCGTGTCCTTCTCCGTGGCAACCTCTCTGTACGGCGGCAGCCTGCACTTCTCCAAGGCCACCGATGAGCAGCTCAAGCGCTTCCTGCCCCCTGTCCTGAAGGGCAACCACCTGGGTTCCTTCGGCCTGACCGAGCACACCGCCGGCTCCGACGTCAGCGGCATGCTGACCTTTGCCGAGCGCAAGGGCGATGAATACATCATCAACGGCAGCAAGTGCTTCATCACCAACGGCCCTCTGTCTGATTACTTCGCCGTCTACGCTCTGACCGACCGCGAGCTGGGCCCCAAGAGCATGGCTACCTTTGTCGTGGAGAAGAACACCCCGGGCTTCACCATCGGCGCCCGCCACAACACCATGGGCATCCGCAGCGCCATGGTCAGCGAGCTGCACTTCACCGACGTGCATGTGCCCGTGGCCAACATGATCTCTCCTCCTGGCGAGGGCTTCCACACCGCACTGAAGACCCTGGACGGCGGCCGCATCGGCATCGCTTCCCAGGCTCTGGGCATCGCAGAGGGCGCTTTCGAGATCGCTCGGAAGTACCTGATGGAGCGCAAGCAGTTCAAGAAGCCTCTGTACAAGAACCAGCACCTGTCCTTCCGTATGGTCGATCTGGCCACCCAGATCGAGATGGCCAAGTACATCGTGTACAAGGCAGCCTGCGACAAGGACGCTGGCAAGCCCTTCTCCCTCTCCGCCGCTAAGGCCAAGATGATCGCCGCTGAGACTGCCATGAAGGTCACCACCGATGCAGTCCAGATGCTGGGCGGCAACGGTTTCATGAAGGAGTACCACGTCGAGCGCCTGATGCGCGACGCCAAGATCACCCAGATCTATGAGGGTACCACCGAGATCCAGAAGATCGTTCTGTCCAAGCAGCTGTTCGTTTGATTCCTGTTTCGTCAGTTCCGTAAATAATATCATCCGCCGGACTTCATAAGAGGTCCGGCGGATTTTTGTCCTGCTTTTTTGCAAAAATTTCCCTGTCCGCTTTCGACAGACAGGGAAATTTTCATCCAGTGATTTTATTTAAGGTCTTCGTCATAGACCGCCCGGTTGCCACCGATGAACTTGGGGCGCACACGGGCTGCCAAAACCATGGCCTCGCCGATGCGATTCTGGGTCAGGCGGACGGGTACAGCAACCTTTTTCAGGTGCATCCCGATGAGGGTGCCGCCGATGTCCAGGCCGGCATCCGCCCGGATCTCCTCCAGGGCCACAGGATGCTGGAAGCCGTGATACGCCGCCGTGGCAAACGAACCGCCTGCCTTAGGCTGGGGCACCACGTTGCAGATGTCCGCGCCGGGAACGGCTTCGGCCTCCACGATGATGGCCCGGTTCAGATGCTCACAGCACTGGGCAGCCAAATAGATGCCCTGAGGCTGGAGGGCTTCCTGGATCCCTTCATAAATGGCCTGGCCCAGCTCCGGGCTGGAGTAGCTGCCGACTTTATGACCGGTAACTTCGCTGGTGGAGCAGCCCACCACTAGGATCTGGCCCTTCCGCAGTTTTGCCACCTGACAAATCTCCAGGGCGGCGGCCTTGGCCTCGTTCCGGACTTGCTCTAACATATACAACACCTCGACGCAATTTGATGGTTTACTGGTAGGAACAGGCCAAGATCCTGTTCCCGCAAGTTTCATTATAGCGTCCCTTAGCCTTTTGAATAGGGCCAGACGAAAAAAATTTTATAGGGTCAGTTTTGATCTGTTCTCCTCGGATGCCGGCGTGTTTTGCGGGACAGGCGACGTTTCCTGTGTCGGTTGCTCCACATGAGCAGACGGACGATCTCTGATGCGATCAAAATACCGACCCCGATCCCCAGGGCCACCAGCCCCGCTTCCTTCCCCTTTTGAAAAAACGTGTCCATATCTTCTTGGATCAAGGCGCTCATCGAATAATACAGCGCCCCGCCGGGGAGCTGGGGCACGATGCCGGGGAGCAGGAAGATGAGGGCCGGAGCCTTTCGCACGCGGGCCAGGGCCTCTGACCAAAAGCAGACGGCCATCGAAGAGACGAGGGCAGCCAAAAACACGCCCCCGCCCCCATGCAGCACCAACAGGTAAATGAGCCAGGACAGCGCCCCGCCCAGAGTCGCCAGCAGCAGATGCTTGGGCCGGACAAAGAAGAACAGGGCAAAGCCCAAGGTACCCAGCGCCCCACAGAAGATCTGTAAGGCCCCTTGCTGTAAACTCACCATGCCAGCTGCCCTCCTAACATCAGAGAAACGACGTAGCCCACGGCGATGGCCGCTGCAATGAGCATAGCCTCGACCAGACGCCAGATGCCAGTCAGAATATCGGAGTAGAAAAATTCTCGCACGCCCTTGACCATGGTCAGCCCCGGAATGAAGATCATGATATCCCCGATCAATACCATATCTAGGTTCACGCCAAACCCAATGGCAACACAGCCCTGGGCCAACAAGCCAGATAGGAAGCAAGCTACGGTGGTGTAGATGATCCGGTTTTGATGGTGCAACCGGCGGACCTGGGACATGAGATAGATCACAAAGCCAATAAAACCGGAAGACAGACCATCTAACAGCACTCCGCCAAAGAAAATGGCGAAGGCCCCGGCCCCCAGAATATAGCCCAACAGCTCACGCCAGGACCAACGGGTCGAGGGCCGTCTTAAGCTCAGCGGCAGGTCTGCCAGCTCCGGCGTAAACGCACAGATATAGCGGGCCGCAGCGTTGAGGGTCTCCAGGCGCTCCAGGTCCGTACCAATTTTATCGGGCAAGATCATACAGGTGCTGGTATAATGCTCCCCCGTGGGGGTCTTGACGGTAACGGCTGCCTGGCTGGCGATCACATGGGCGTCCAAGACCTCCAGGCCATAGGCCCGGAAGATGCGTGCCATCGTGTTTTCTGTGCGCCAGGCTTCCGCACCGCACTCCATCATCTGACGGCCGACATCCAATGTATATTCCACCAGGTCTTCCAGCTGCGCCCTGGTCAGGGCAGGCGGCTTGGGCTGCTGATCGGGTCCCATACGCTTCCTTCCTTTCGTTTGCTTTGTCCCAAAGGGACAGACATTGATGCTCTTATATTTGCCCATCTTACCGCCATTCACTGGGAATTGCAAGAGACGAAGCCCACAGAAAGCCACGCTACACCCACGGATTTTTTAGGGGTCGCACCAGGAAATTCTGCTGTTGACGAAGTCAGCCGTGTCCTTTACAATGAGTTTGAGAATGGAGGCAACTCCAAACTATGACAAGGAGGGATCCTATGCAACCGATCTGGAACCGCGCCCAGTTCAAACAAACGGGCAAGGATACATTTCTGAGCAATTACTGGCCATTCGTCGGGGTCTGCGTTTTGCTGGCTCTGCTCTCCGGGGACCTGTTCAGCCTTCAGCTTCAACAAATCTCTCGTGAGCTTGTGTCCAACAGCATTCTGATCTACGATGACCCTTCCCTGGGGAACGCAGTGGCGTATGGAGCACAGCTGCTCTCCCCCTATCTTGCGCCTTTCGTAGCAGGCAGCCTGCTCCTCTCCCTGTTGGTGGTGTTCCCGCTTCAGGTTGGGGCCAGCCGTTTCTTTCTGGAGAGCAGACCAGGATATAAGGCCCCCTTCCAGCGCATCGGCCATGGTTTTGTGGAGAACTATGGCAACGTGTTCCTGACGGGCCTGTTCAAATGGCTCTTCACCCTGCTCTGGTCGCTGCTCTTCCTCATTCCCGGCATCATCCGAAGCTTTGGTTACTTCGCCGTGCCGTATATCCTGGCAGAAAACCCGAATCTGGACCACAGCCGGGCCTTGCAGCTGAGTTTGCAGATGACCAAAGGATACAAATGGGACATCTTTGTCTTAGAGCTGAGCTTTTTGGGCTGGTTCCTGCTGAGCGGGGTCAGCTTCAACATTGCGGGCATTTTCTATGTGAACCCCTACTATCAGGCAACTCTGGCGGAGGCATACCGCTTCCTGCGGGAAAACGCCATGGCAAACGGCTACACAAACAGCTCTGAGCTGCCTGGGGCACAGCCTCCCCTGTGGAGCGGCGGAACGGGGGTGGGCCTGTGAAGCGCATCCTCTTCTGCCTGGCTCTGTTGGCCGCGTTTACATTGTCTGCCTGTGGAACGCAACCCACTGCGCCGGAAGACGCCGCCGTCCCTATGGAGGGCGACGGCACACCGCAGTATGAAGCCAGCAACCCCTTGGCCAATCATCTGGATCGCTCCAACCTGACGGACGAAACGGTCTCCAACGCCACACAAAATTTGAACCTGGAAGCGGAGGACAGCGGCGTGAGCGCCAAGCTCCAGCAAGCGATGGGCGGCCCGAATCTGCTGTACCTAAGCCTGGAAGTGACCTATCCTGACACCGTGGAGCATTTGGAGCTGATGGACCACGCCCCCGTCTTCACGCTGAACGGCGTCGGCCAGGCCACAGAGGATAACAGCATCGCCGGGATCGGCAGCTCTTGGGGCTGTGACCCGGACAGCACGACCATCACCTATTTACTTACGGCAGAATCGCCCCAGGCTCTGCTGACCCCCGGGCAGGAGGTCACCCTCCGCATGGAAGAGGCGGCCACAGGGGCAGACCTCTCGTTTTCCTGGACGATCACAAATCAGACGCCCTGCCAGACCATCTCCCTACAGGATGCGGCAGGAAACGCTGTGGGCAGCGCAGTCCTCTCCCCCTTTGCCCTCTCCGCCTCGTTTGAGCCAACCGGCGAAGATATTTTGGATCTGATGGGCGGCCTTGTCCTGCTGGATCGGAATGGGAATCAGCTGACCCCCAACGAATCTGCTGAAAACTCCAGCACAGATCGCCAGGAATTATTTTTCATTTTCTATTCCCCCGTGATGGTCGATCAGGTCAGCCAGGTGAAAATCGGCACACTGTCCGGCACCGTTTCCTGACCAAAGTAAAACGCAAAAAAGCCGCCCAGTCGGGCGGCTTTTTGCATACGCAACTAGAAACTTAGTTCAAGAAATCCTTCAGCTTCTTGGAACGGCTGGGATGACGGAGCTTCCGCAGGGCCTTGGCTTCGATCTGACGGATCCGCTCACGGGTGACGTTGAACTCCTTCCCCACCTCTTCCAGCGTGCGGGTACGGCCGTCCTCAATGCCGAAGCGCAGCTTCAGAACCTTTTCCTCTCTGGGGGTCAGGGTGGAGAGGACCTCCACCAGCTGCTCTTTCAGCAGGGTGAAGGAGGCAGCCTCAGAAGGCTCGGACGCGTCCTCGTCAGGAATGAAGTCGCCCAGGTGAGAATCTTCCTCCTCGCCGATGGGGGTCTCCAGGCTGACCGGCTCCTGGGCGATCTTCAAGATCTCCCGGACCTTGTCCACGGGCATCCCCATCTCCTCGGAGATCTCCTCAGGAGAGGGATCATGGCCCAGCTCCTGGAGGAGCTGACGGGAGACCCGGATGACCTTGTTGATCGTCTCGACCATGTGGACGGGGATGCGGATGGTCCGGGCCTGGTCGGCAATGGCGCGGGTGATGGCCTGACGGATCCACCAAGTAGCGTATGTAGAGAACTTATAGCCCTTGGTGTAGTCGAACTTCTCCACGGCCTTGATCAGGCCCAGGTTGCCCTCCTGAATGAGGTCCAGGAACAGCATACCGCGGCCCACATAGCGCTTGGCGATGGAGACGACCAGACGGAGGTTGGCCTCGGCCAGGTTCTGCTTGGCCCGCTCGCCGGCCTTGATCTCCTTTTGCAGAGAACGCTTGGTCTCTTCGTCGATCTCGATGCCCTCGGCCTCCATATCTTCCAGAGTCTTCTTGACCTCCTGGCCGCGCACCATGGTCTGGGCCAGAGCGACCTCCTGCTCGCTGGTGAGCAGGTCGACTTTACCGATCTCCTTGAGGTACATCCGCACGGGATCGTCGATGCCGAAGGAGTCCACCAGGGTGTTGGGATCGACGATCTCCTCCTCCGGGATCTCTTCGATCTCCTCGATGGGGGGCATGTCCCCGTCGGTCAGGTCAGGCAGATAATCTTCCCCGGCAGTGTCGATGCCCATGTTTTCCAGGACATCGTAGATGCGATCCATCTGCTCGGATTCCAGATCCATCTCTTCCAGGGCATCCATCAGCTCGTTGGAGGACAGACGACCCTTTTTGCGGCCCTTGTCCAGCATCTCGCCCAGCTTCTCTGCGCCGGGCTGGCCGTTGACGATCTTCATGATCTCCTCTTTGCCGGCCTTCAGCTGCTCCTCGGTGACGTGGACTAACTTTTCCTTTTCTTTCTTCTCCGGTGCTTTCTTTTCGCTCATGGTCATCCATCTCCTTGTGATATGCTTTTTTTCTTTCGATATGTGTCACGCGCGGCCAAAAGCACCGCTTCGTCGTTGGTATTCTGCCGCCGCATGGCTTCCCGCTCGATCACCGCGCGGTAGTCTATCATGGCGGCGGCGCTGTGTTCCATGGCCACAGGCTGGCCCAGGATATGGGCCAGCAAGGTGATCTCCTCCCCTTCCAGCTCCCCCTCCAGAGCGCCCAGCTGCAAAGAGCGGCCCTGGGAGAGGTGCCCCAGCAAGATCCCGTAGATCTTCCCTAAGACAGGGGAAGAAAACTGGCTGGGTTCCAGGCCCTGGGTCTGGGAGACCAAGGAGCCATCCAGCATCAGCAGGCGTAAGATCCCCTCTTCGGCGCGGGCAGAACGGGGGTTCTCATAGCGCAGCTGGCGGTTTTTCGGCTGGATCTGGTTGACGGGGATCATCTCCCGTCGGGTCTGTTTTTTCTTGGCGGTTCGCAGGCGAATATCGCGGACCCGCTGGATCTCTTGCAGCAGGGCAGACTTCCCGATCCCGGTGATCTCGGAGAGCTGCCCGGCATAGACCTCCCGCTCGACCGGGCTGTCTAACTGGGCCAAGATCTCCGCACCCGCCCGGGCAAACTCTGTTTTTTGGACCGGGTCGCTCAGATCATAGTTGCTTTGCAGCTGGCGGAGGTTATACTCCACATAATTTTCCGACTGATCCAGCAGGCGGGAAAAGGCGTCCGGGCCATACTTCTTCAAAAACTCATCCGGGTCTTTGGCCCCCGTTACCCGGAGGACGCGGACCTTCAGGCCCGTCTTTTCCAGCATGGGAATGGCCCGGTTGGCCGCCTGGATGCCTGCGCTGTCGGCGTCGTAACAGATGACGACCTCTTTGGTAAAGCGGGACAGGAGCTTGGCGTGGTCCGCCGTGAGGGCCGTGCCCAAGCTGGCCACCGCGCAGTCAAAGCCACTCTGGTAGAGGGAAATGGTATCCATATATCCCTCGGTCAGAATGATGCGGCCCAGCTTCGTGTTTTTTGCCAGGTTCAGGGCAAAGAGATTGCGGCTTTTATTGAAAACCACGCTATCCGGGGAGTTGAGATACTTTGGCGTCCCATCTCCCAGCACGCGGCCGCCAAAGCCGATCACATCCCCCCGCAGGTCGATGATGGGGAACATGACCCGGTTGCGAAAGCGGTCGTAGATCGCGCCCTTTTGGTTGCTCACGGCAAGGCCTGCGTCCAGCAGGTCCCGTTTGTCATACCCCTTCTGGGCCATGGCCTTGAGTAAGCTGTCCCAGCTCTCCGGGGCGAAGCCCAGGCCAAAGCGGGTGATGATCTGTTTCGATAACCCACGGCGGCGTAAGTAATCCAACCCAGCTTGTCCCACAGGCGAAACCAGCTGGCTGTGGAAGAAGCGGGCCACCTCTTTGTTGAGGCTCAGCAGACGGGTACGCTTGCGGCGGTTGCCCTCATCCATCTCCCCTTCCGGGAACTCCATCCCTGCGCGTTTGGCCAGAAGACGCATGGCGTCTAAAAAGGGCAGGTTCTCTACGTCCATAATGAAGGAGATCACCCCGCCCCCCTTGCCGCAGCCGAAGCAGTGGTAGAGCTGGCGGTCGGGCAGAACGTGGAAGGACGGCGTTTTCTCCCCATGAAAAGGGCACAGGCCCCAATAGCTGCCGCCTTTTGGCGTGAGGGTCACATAGTCTGAGACGATGTCCAAAATATCGCTGCGTGCAATGAGTTCGTCCTTAAAGGACGCTGGGATCGCCATCGCTCCTCCCTCCCTTCTGCCGGCGCATGGCGTTATTTCACAGCCCAGGCCAAGGGCACAAAGGCTTCGTTGTATTTGGCCACTGCGTAGTGGTCGGTCATGCCGGCGATGTAATCGCAGACGGCCCGGTCGGTGCCCTCCCGCAGGCGGATGTCCTGGTAATCCGGGGGCAGCTCGTCTGGGTGTGTTTGATAGTGCTCGAACAGGCGGGCGATCATATCCTGGGCCTTTGACTCCTCTCCCTTGGCCAAGGGGTTGTAGTAGACAGCCTCGAACATGAACTCCCGCAGCTTCGCCATGGCCTCGCCGCAGGCGGGCGACTGCCGGATCTCGTCCTGGCCCCGGCTGGCTTGGATCACGTCTAAGGTCAGGGTGTCGATCCGGCCCCCGTGGTCAAAGCCAAGAACTTGGGAAATATCCAACGGGATGTCCAGGGGGTAGATGATGCCCCCTCGCATGGCATCGTCGATGTCGTGGTTGATGTAGGCGATCTTGTCCGCCACGCGGACGATCTGACCCTCCAGCGTCTCAGCCTTGTCTGGCCCCGTGTGGCAGAGGATGCCCCGGCGGACCTCATAGCAGAGGTTCAGGCCCTCCCCCTCCTTTTCCAGGCAGTCCACCACGCGCAAAGACTGCTCATTGTGGCGGAAGCCGCCGGGGAGGATCTCATTGAGGACCCGCTCTCCGGCGTGGCCGAAGGGGGTGTGTCCCAGGTCATGGCCCAGGGCAATGGCCTCCGTCAGGTCTTCGTTCAAAGCTAAGCCCCTGGCGATGGTCCGGGCAATGCGGGCGACCTCTAAGGTATGGGTCATACGGGTGCGGTAGTGATCCCCTTCCGGGCGCAGGAAGACCTGCGTCTTGTGCATCAGCCGCCGGAACGCTTTGCTGTGTACGATCCGGTCAATGTCCCGCTGGTAGCAGGTGCGGATGGGGCACGGCTCGATGGGCCACAGACGGCCCTCCGACTGGACCGACAGGGCGGCGAAGGGCGACAGGGTCTTCCGCTCCCGTTCTTCTGTGATCTCGCGCAGGGTCATCGTAGCTCCCTCCTTTTCAGGCAAAGAAAATTTTTCTTCGCTTGAATATACGAAAAAACAGCTGGTTTTCCTACCGGTTTCTTACCTGTTCATAAAAAGTTTACACTTCCACTTGACAGGTTCTTCAAGCCAGTGTTCAGACGGAGGGCTCCTGGGTGGGAACGGCCTTGAAGACCTCCCCCAGCAGCTCCGGGGCCAGCTGCCCGGCAGTCAGCTCTGTGACCCGTGCCTCGTAGGCTGGCCACTGCTCCAGGGGGAGCAGGGCGGGGATGCGGACCTGGGCACCGTATTCGATCTCCCCCAAAATGCCTTGGACCGCAGCGATCTCCAGCTTCATACGCTCGAACAGATTGTAGGGGCACTCGATGACGGTATCCGCCCACTGGCGGACCACCGCGACCCCAGCGGCGGTCAGGGTGTCTTTGGCCGACTTGGTATACGCCCGCAGGAGGCCACCGGTGCCCAGCAGGATCCCGCCGAAATAACGGGTCACGACGCAGCAGACGTTTTCTACACCCTCCCGCCGGAAGACCTCTAACATAGGCTGCCCAGCGGTACCCTGGGGTTCCCCGTCGTCAGAGTAGCGGGTGATGCCGCCCTCGCGAATGAGGTAGCACCAGCAGTTGTGACGGGCGTCGTAGTATTTGGCTTTCATCTCAGCGATCTTTTCTCTGGCTTCCTCCTCCGTCTCCACGTGCCAGACGTGGCCGATGAAGCGGGAGCGCTTTTCCGAGAACTCGGTCTCGCTGTCCTGGGCTGGGATATAGTATTCTGCCATGGTCTCAGTCCTCCCAGAATTCCTTGGGGGGCTGCCAGCCCCCGGTGATGAACTCTCTGACCTGACCGGCGGTTTTTTCGGAGCAGACGGCTTCGACCTCGATGGTCTCGCCGTATTCTACCTTTTCCACCTTGGCATCCCGGTAGAGCATGTCCAACACCCCGCCCTTGTCATAGGGCAGGGAGAGGGTGACCCGGTGGAAGCCGGTGTCCAGGCGCTTGCCGATCATGGCCAGAAGTTGATCCAAGCCCTCCCCTGTCTTGGCGGAGATGGAGACGATATCTTCGCCATGGGGACGGATGTCCCCCACATAGACATCGGACTTATTAAAAACCTCTATGCGGGGCGTCTGTTCGGCCCCCAGCTGGCGGATCAAGGACTCCACCACGTCCGCCTGCTCCCGCCACTCCGGGTTGGAGGCGTCGATGACGTGAAGAATGAGGTCGGCGTAAGCCAGTTCTTCCAGCGTCGCCTTGAAGGCCTCGACCAGGTGGTGGGGCAGCTTACGGATGAAGCCAACGGTGTCGGAGATGAGAACGGTACAGGTATCGGAGATCTCTAAGGTGCGGGTGGTCGTGTCCAGGGTGTCAAAGAGACGGTTCCGAGCTGGGATGCCCGCGTCGGTCAAGGCGTTGAGCAGGGTGGACTTGCCCGCGTTGGTATAGCCCACAATGGCCACAACGGGGACCTCGTTCTTCTCCCGGCGGTCCCGCTGGACGGCCCGGACCCGGCGGACCTCTTCCAGGTCCTCCGTGAGCTTAGCGATCTTGCGGCGGATGTGGCGGCGGTCCGTTTCCAGCTGGGTCTCACCAGGGCCACGGGTACCGATGGGCGACTTGCCGCCGGAGGCGGTCTGGCGCACCAGGTGGCCCCACATGCCCGTCAGACGGGGCAGGAGGTATTTATATTGGGCCAGCTCCACCTGTAAGCGGCCCTCTTTGGTGCGGGCCCGCTGGGCGAAGATGTCTAAGATCAGACCCGCCCGGTCGATGACTTGGACGCCGATCTCCTCCGTCAGCACCCGCTGCTGGGAGGGGGACAGCTCGTTGTCGAAGACCACCAGGTCGGCTTCCTGAGCGTGGACCAGATCGGTGACCTCGGCGACCTTGCCCTCGCCGATGAAGGTCCGGGCCTCTGGGGTATCTCGGTTCTGGAGGATGATGCCCACGCTCTCGCCGCCGGCAGTCTCCACCAGGGCGGCCAGCTCCTCCAGGGTGGTTTCACTGGCGTTGTCCTCTCGCGGCAGGCTGTCGGCATTCAGCCCCACCAGGACGGCGCGGTTTCTGGTCTCTTGGGTGTTATGGTCGGTCATTGGCGGCCTCCTTCTCTTGGGATGGGTTCTCTTCGGCAGGGGTGCGGGTCAGTCCCGCACCAGCACCTGGGTGATCTCACCCAGGTACATCCGGTGATAGTCTTTGGCTTTGTATTCTTGCAGGGCCTCGGCGTCCATGTGAGCGGGGTCCAGATCGTTCCAATAGCGCTTTTTGCAAACCAGGACCAGGTCGGCCTCCTGAATATACGGAGCCTGCCCAGCCGCGGCCACATGGAAGCCGCAGGCAGCGAACTTATCCTCGTCCCGGCCACTGACGGCACCGCAATAAGACAGCGCCTTTTTCCACTGAGGGCCGAAGAAGGAAAGGGTAAACTCGTCAGACTGCTCGATAAATCCAAACGTATAGCGCTGGGGGCGGACATAGATGGTCGCCATGGGCTTGCGCCACAGCACGCCCAGGCCGCCCCAGCTGGCGGTCATGGTGTTGCAGTGGTCGGGCGTCCCGGCGGTGATGAGCATCCAGCGGTCCCCGATGAGGGAAAAGACATTTTCCGTCAGGGTCTTTGGGGCGATCTCGTGAAACATCATGGGTTCCTCCTCTTCACAGGAAAAATGTGCCTTCCCCTTAGTGTATGCAAAAGGGTCCCGGAGGAACCCTCGGCTTCTGGGTAGGGAATATGGAAAAACCCGTGCCGGTCAGGGCACGGGTCCAAAGACAAAAATCTTTTAGTTTTCCAAACCGAACTTTTTGTTGAAACGGCTGACGCGTCCGCCGGTATCCACCATCTTCTGCTTGCCGGTGAAGAAGGGGTGACACTTGGAGCAAACTTCGACGCGGATGTCCTTCTTGGTGGATCTGGTCTTGATCACATTACCGCAAGCACAACGAATCGTGGTCTCCTCGTAGTTGGGATGGATGCCTTCCTTCATTCGTGTTCACCTCTTTCTGATATCAAAAAATGTGCGCTCTTCAAGCGCATGACCTATGGTACCACTTTTCCAAGGAAAATGCAACTCTTTTTTCCGATTTTTTTAATTTTTTTCATTTTCCCCAGCCAAGTCGATCCCGACGCCCGGATGTAGGAACCAGAGCAGGCGGTGGACGACTGGTTTTTGCGTCAGCGTTTCCAGGGCATAGGCGTAGGCAGCCAGCTGGCCTTGGTAGCGCTGGGCGCGGTCCTGGGCGGCGTAGGGGGGCACGCGGTCGGTTTTGAAATCAAATAAGGTAAGGCCCTCCTCCGTTTCAAACCAGCCGTCGATGACGCCTTGCAGCAAAATTTCTTCTCCGGGCAAGGCATCTGGATAGAACCGCTTCGCATCGACCAGGAGGGAGAAGGGATATTCCCGCTGCAAGGTTGGATTTTCCCGCAGGGCGCGGCCCAAGTCTCCGGCGAAAAAGCGGGCGACGGAAATGGGCGAGACGGACTGGGCCTGTGGTTCGGTCAGGTAACCCTGGGCAGTCAGACGGGCCAGTTCTTCCTCCACCTCACGGGCAGAGCCGGTCTTGTCCAGCCGAATAGACTGCATGACCGTGTGCAGGGCCGTGCCCCGCTGGGCGGCGGTGAGTCCCATGCTCTCCTGGGCGAAGGTCGGGCGATAGAATGGCTCCGGTTCATCCGTCTCCTTGTCCCGCAGGAGAAACACGCCAGGCTCGTCCGGGTCCTGCTGGGCCACTTGGGTGGCGGTGATCTTGGCGGGGGTCGCGGAGGAAATGGCGTAGGGGTATTGCCATTGCAGGCGGGAGACGATCTCCTCCGGGGATAGGTCGAGGAGGCGTTGCTCTTCTGCCATGGTCCGGCGGTGGCGGCGGCCTGCCTCCTGAGAGACGGCTCCGGTATGATATTCGATCCGCCAGGCGGGACCTAGGGGGACAGCGGGGCGCGGTGTGCCGTCCTGCCCGCCCGCTTGGCGCAGGACTTCTCCCTCCGGGCGAAGCAGGGCAGCCAGCAAGACCCACTCTCCCGGCCCGGCGCAGCTTTGCAGCACGCGGGGATCGGCGGGATAGGATAGACTGGCGCCCAGGGTTTTGAGTGGGTTGCCGCGGACCGGGAGCGCGTGGGTCATGATCAGCTTTTCTTTGGCGCGGGTCATGGCGACGTAGAGCAGACGCATTTCCTCGGCCATCATCTCTTTATTCAGCGCCAGCGCGACTCCCTCCCTGGCCAAGGTGGTAAACTCAACCATCGTCTCCCGGTCCAGCCCCTTGGGGCCAAGGCCCAGCTTGGGGTGGAACAGAACCCGTTTTTTCTGGTCGGACTGATTAAACTGCCGCCCCAGGCCGCACAGAAAGACGACCGGGTATTCCAGCCCCTTGGAGCGGTGGATGGACAGCAGCTTGACCCCAGCGCTCTCCTTGGGGGCGGCAGGGGGTGTTTGGAGGGTCCCGCTTTTCCGCACCCGGTCCAGATGGAGCAGGAAACCAAACAAGCCCTTGTGACCCGTGCCCTCAAAGCGGCGGGCCAACTGGTAGAAGGACAAGAGATTTTCCCGGCGTTTTTCCCCACCGGGCATAGCGGAGAAGATCTCCAGCAGGTCCGTTTCCCGATACAAATTCCATAGCAGTTGATGGCTGGTCAGCTCCCCCGCCCCAAAGCGCAGGGCTGCTAACTGGGCCAGAAACTCCACACAGTCCGGCCAGCCTTGGGCGGCGGCGGTTTGCAGGGCGGTGTAGAAGTCCCCTTCTGCTAACGTGCGGATCGCGGCGAGACGGTCCCCGGTGAAGCCCACCACAGGGGACCGCAGGACGGCTAAGAGCGGGATGTCCTGGCGGGGGTTGTCGATGATCTGGAGCCAGGAGAGGGCGACGGAGACCTCCGTGGTCTGAAAGAGGTCGCTCCCCTCTTCGGCGGACCAGTTGACCCCCTGGTCCTCCAGGGCCTGGGTGTAATACTGGCGCACAGGGCCGGGGGAACGCAGGAGAATGGCGATGTCATCCGGGGCCAGGGAGCGGGTGCCTCCCTGACCATCGGAGACGGGAAAGCCGGACTGGAGCAGGTCCGCGATCTGTTTGGCCACAAAGCGGGCTTCCAAGTCGTTGCGCTCGATCTTTTGTTGGGTATAGGCCGGGTCCTCGCTGAAGTCTAAGACATGAAGCTCCGTCTCATAGCCCTCCCCCGCCGGGAACGTCCCGCCGGGATACAGGGCCTGGTCTGCCGTGTAATCCAGCTCGCCCAGCTCACGGGACATGACGCAGCGGAACAGGTCGTTGGCCGCTTCCAGGACCTCCGGGCGGGAGCGGAAGTTTTTGGAGAGGGTGATGCGCCGTTCCTCCCCCTCCGCCGCTTGGTCATAGGGGCGGAAGGTCCGATACTTTTCCAAAAAGATGGTGGGGTCGGCCAGGCGGAAGCGATAGATAGACTGCTTCACATCGCCCACCAAGAAGAGGTTTTTCCCATCCTGGGAGAGGGCGCGGAAGATCGTGTTTTGCACTTGGTTCGTGTCCTGGTATTCGTCCACCATGATCTCGGCGTAGCGCTGACCCCATTGTCGGGCCAGGTCGGTAGGCTGGCCCTGGTCGTTCACCAGGAGGCGGATGGCGTCATGCTCCAAATCGGAAAAATCCAACAGGGCGCGTTTTTTCTTTTCCGCGTCGTAGGCTTTGACGAAATCTGCGGTCAGGGCGAACAGGCCCCGCATGGCGGGGTACAGCAGGGCCATATCCTCCAACAAGCTGGCGCTGGGGCTGGACAGGCGGTCTGCCACCTTGCCCATGGCCTTTTTACAGCGGTCCCGCAGGCTTTTGATCTGTTCCTGCGCAGAACTATTCTCTACGCCGCGGGAGGAGCCGAGCCGGGGAAACGGGATCACGACCCGTTCGGCGGCGGCGTCCCAGCCTTGGGCGCAGGCGGCCACAAAATGCTCCAGGGCTTGGGCCGTCTCTTTGAGGCTGGGAAGGTAGGCCTTTTCCAGGACGGGGTCCTCCAAGGTCAGGTCGCAGGCCGTCTCCATCTGCTCCTTCCAATAGGCGCCGGTGGCTTTGGCGTCTTCCAGGAGCAGCTTGCCCCAAGGGGTTTGGCCTGCGTCGGTCAGATGGGACAGGTCCAGGGCGCGGCGCTGTTCTTCCAGCCAGGCCAGAGGATCGGCAGCGCTTTGGATCTTTTCATAGACGTCCAGGACGATCTCCACGAGGCGGCTGTCGTCCCGCCCGGCGGTGAGGAGGTCGAGCAGCTGGGCAAAGTCTCCGTCCGGGTCGATGTCCTCATAGCGTTCCTCTAAGATCTGGTCCAGGGTGCGTGCCATGAGGACGGAGGCTTCTTCCTCCTCGCAGAGGGTGAAGTCGCTGGGAATGTCTAAGAGGTGCCCCCACTGGCGCAGGAGAACGGTACAGAAGGCATGGATGGTGGAGATCTGCGTCTCATATAAAAGGGCCGACTGGCGGCGGAGATGGGCGTTGTCTGGGTGGGCCGCTTGGGCCTCGTTCAGTTCCCCGGCGATGCGGCCCCGGAGTTCCTCGGCGGCGGCGCGGGTGAAGGTGATGATGAGGAACTCGTTGATGTTTTTCTCTTCATATAAAATACGATCCAACAGGCGCTCCACCAGAACGCGGGTCTTGCCTGACCCGGCGGCGGCGGAGACAAGCAGGGTGCCGCCCCGGTTTTTGACGACGGCCTCCTGCTCAGGGGTTCGTTTGACGGCCATGAGGCTCCCCTCCTTCCTCGGTCTGGGAGAGATTCGCCCAGAAGGTCTTGTTCTCTACGGTGGGGGCCCAGCGGCGGTGGTCACCGGTGGCCTCTGCGCTTTCCTCGAATTGGCAGGCCTGGGCAAACTCGCAGTAGGTACAGGCGTTTTGCTCCTTGCTCCGCCAGAAGGGGTCGGCGTCGATGTTCCCACGGGCGATCTCCTGGCAGATCTGGGAGAGGATGGTTTGAATATGTAAGTCGAGACGACCCAGCTTTTCGGCGGAGACCAAGGCATCGCCGCTGATGGTGGTCTCGTCCTTCTTCGTCTTGACCTTCACGGGGAGAAAGCGCAGGCTGCCCTCGCCGTGCTCCATGGCCTCTACCACATCGGCATCCTCCAGAATGAGGCCCTTGCGGAGCAGCTCTTTGTCCAGTTCTTTCTGCCGGGCCGCTTCGTCCATGGTGCGGCTGCCTTTTAGGACGGCTTCCCGCGCCGGAAGATAGAGGACCCCGGCGGGGACAGGCTGCTCCCCGAAGAGCGGGCTTCCCTCCCGTTCCAAGGTAAAGAGGTAGAGTAAAAGCTGCAAGCCCAGGCCGTTCCAGATCTCGGTGAGGTCGAAGGATTTTCGGCCGGTTTTGTAGTCGACCACCCGAAGATAGAGGCGGCCGTCTTTTTCGTTGCGCCAGCCGTCCACCCGGTCCACAAAGCCGGAGATGCTGAGGGTGATGCCGTGACTGGTCCGGTTCACCGGAGGCAGGGACTTGTCCGGGCCGTAGCCAAAGCCCAGCTCGAACCAAAGGGGCTGAAAATCCGAGCTGCGAAGCTCCGCCACCACGTTTTCCACCACGGCGCGAACACCCTTTTCCAGGCGGCGGAAGAGGTAGCGGAAGCGGGGCGTCTGATGTTCCATGCCGCCCAGCTTGCCGTGGACATAGTCCCGCACGGCCTGCGTGGCAAAGCCTTGGATGGCCTCGTCGGAGACCTGGGCTGCGCCGCCTTGGTCTTGGATGGCTCGGAGCACATGTTCCAGAACATAATGCACAAACGTGCCGTATTCCGGCGCGTCAAATCCAGCGGGACGGCGGGCGCGGGCGTCCAGGCCGTAGCGCAGGAAATAAGCAAAGTGGCAGGACTGGTATTGATCCATCCGGGAGGCCGACATGGGGACCTTCTTCCCATAGAGGGCAGACACAGCCCCCGGCGACAAGCGCCCCCGCTGCCAGCGGGCCGCCTGATCCAAATGGCGAAACAGGGCCGCAGAACGCGGGTCCTCCGAGAGGGCCGCACGGATCGACGGGACCCCAGCCGCCAGGGAGCGCAGCTGGTCCGGGGAAGGCGCTGGCTTCTCCCGGCGCTGGCACTGGGGGAAGAGCGTCTCCAGACGCTCGATCAAAAAAGAGGGGCGCTTCTCGCCGCCCGTCTCGCCTTGCGCAGGCCAGGTGACATAGAGCTTTCGGGCGGGCTGGGCGCAGGTGGTGTAGACGATGGTATATTCGCGGGAGAGCTTTTCCTCGGTCCGGGGTGCCAGCTCCAGGCCGTAGCCCTCTAAAATTTCCCGGTCGTGGTCGGTGAGCAGGCCCAGGCCGGGGGTGACCTGCGGGATAGAGCTGTCATCCGCCCCGACAAGGAAAATCACTTGACAGGCTCTTCCACCCAGGCGCTGGGCATCGCCCGCCGTGACACGATCCAGCGAGGCCGGGATCGTACCCACGGTGTAGCGGGAAAGCAGGAGACGGAGCAAGCGGGAGAAGTCGCTGAGACTGCTCTCCATTTCGCCGACCATGGCCACGCATTGCTCCAAGGCCCCGCAGAAGATCTCCCAGAGCTGGCTGTATTCGCGGGCCAGTTCGGGTTCTCCCCGCTCTAACAGGGCGGCGCTGCGGGCCTCCAGGGCCTCCGGAGCCTGGATCTCTTCGAGAAATTTGTAAAGGGAAATCACTTGCTCCCCTATAGTATCTCCGGCATTTTTCTTGAGTTGTTCCAGGGGAGCGATGACACGAAGACGCAGGGCATTGAGGGCAGTCAGCTCCGCTTCGTCCTCCGGGGTGGTCTCCTTCTGCCAGCCGCGGGGGTTGCGTTTCCACCCCTTTTCTGCAGTCCATTGGCGGCCCCGAATGTCCCAGGTGAGGACGTAGTTTTCCAGGCGGTCACAGTCCTCCGGGGTCAGGCCGGTGAGGCCGGTCTTGAGATACCGAAAGACGTCATCGTAGGTGTAGCCCCCGGTCACGGAATCCAGGGCGGCAGTGATGAGGGTGAAGATGGGCTTTTGCAAAATGTCGGTCTTGTCCGCCTGGAAGAGGGGGATGTTGTACTGGGCAAAACTATCTTCGAGCTGCTCCCAATAGCCGTCCATCGAGCGGGCGGCGACTGCGATGTCCCGATACCGAAATAGACCGGAGCGGACCAGGGCTTGTATTTCTCCGGCCACCCAGGCGATCTCTTCTCTGGGGGAGACCAGATTGACCGTGGTCACGCTACTGTCCCAGGGGCCGTCATAGGGCTGGGTACTCTGGGTGAAGAGTGTTTTCTCCGCGTAGTCCAGCGGAAGCGTCCTATGTCCTCCGTTGTCTGACAAGTGTTCTCGCTTTACGGTTCTATGCCCTTTTTTCGCCAAGCGGGACAGCATGGCGATGGTTTTGCCCGCCGGGGCAAAGACGGCCTCTTCCTCTGCCCCGCCGTCCCAGGTGAGAGAGACGGTGACGGAGTGGGCCTGCTTCAAGATCTGCTCCAGCACAAGCCGCTGCTGGGGCGTGAAGTCGGTGAAGCCGTCCAGATAAACGTCTTTCTCCTGAAAGAACGGATAGGCGCTGAGCTTTTGGGCCAGGCGGGTGAGACGGTCACGAGGGTCCAAGGCCCCTCGCGCCGTGCGGGCCTCATAGGCCCCGAAGATGAGGCCCAGGTCTCGAAGCTTTTGCCCGTCCAGACCCTCCGTCTCCTCCCCCACCTGGGCCAGTGTCTCACCCGTGACGCAACAGCTTTTCAGCTCATCCATGGTGGTGAGGAGACTGCCCAGAAACTCCGGGCGGCGGGAAGGCATGGCGTAGACGGTCAGGTGGGCAGAGACGGAGCGCAGGGCGGCGTACATGGTCAGCAGCCGCCCGCCCTCGTCCAGCATAGGCTGGGCCACGCCCCCGGCCAGGGTGAGGACGCGGTTTTCCAAACGGGTAAAGGAGAGGACCTCTCCATACACCCCCGCCCGGTTTCCGTTCTCCCGGCAGAAGCGCTGCTCCGTCTCAAAGGACGCCTGTTCCGGCACCAGTAGGATCTGTTTGCGCTGCTGGCCCTCGGCCGCCATGCGGCGAAAAATTTCGGTGGTCTTTCCGCTTCCGGCCCGGCCGGTGAGGATGCGGAGCATGGTCATCCCTCCCAGGATCAGAATTGGGCGAGCAGGCCCTTCAGCCCCTCCTCCCGATAAATTTTCTGGTAGTATTGTAGCTCAGCTTGGATGAGTCCGTCAATGGCCCGCATGCCCAAAACTTCCACGGGGGCTTGGTCGTCGGTGAGGATGCGCTCACCGCCCACATAGTGGCGCAAACCGTCCTGCACCTTGTCCAGCTGGGTGCGCAGGTCGGACGCAGTGACGCTCCCCTTTTCCTGCGCGAGGGTGCGGAGCGGGTCGCCGTCCATAGAAGCGAACAGCTCCCGGTTCGTCGCACCAGGGACATCCACGGTGTAGACGTGGGGGAAGAGACTGGCGATGGTGTCGCAGAGGGCCTGGTTGATGCTCCCCTCCCCGTCGGAGTGTATGTTCAGGTTCACGACCATGACCCCGCCGGGGGCGAGATGCTCTTTGACCAGGGTGAAGAACTCAGTGGACGACATTTGGAAGGGGATGGTGATGTCCTGGTAAGCATCCACCTGGATCACGTCGTACTGCCCCTCGATGGCCTGGAGATAGGCGCGGCCGTCATAGGTGGTCACGTCCACGGTCTCCGGGAGGGCAAAATAGGTCTTGGCCAGGTCCGTGATCTTGTCGTCGATCTCTACGCCGCTGATCTTGCTTCCTGGGAAATAGCGGGTGCATTGGGTGGCGAAGGTCCCGGTGCCGTTGCCCAGGATGAGGATGCGTCCGGGGTTGGACTGGTCGAGGCCTGCCATCACGGGGGCAGCCAGGGCGTAGTCGTAGTACATTCCGGTCAGGTTATCTGACTTCATCCGTACAGACTGGACGCCGAAGAGAACATTGGTGGAGAGGGAGACGTGGCGCTCGTTCTCCGTGACCTGCAAATAGTTGTAGACCGACTCCCCCTCATAGGTCAGGTCGTTGGCCCAGAAGGCAAAGCTCCCGCTGTTGCCAAAGAGGGCACAGGCCGCAAAGAGGACCAGAGAGACCAGGCACTTCTTCCACTGGGTTTTCGAGCTGAGAAAATAGATAAGCCCGATGGCCAGCAGGATGCCGGAGAAGAGCAGGAACGTCACCGCCGTGCCCACCGCCGGGATGGTCACAAAGGTCGGCAGAAACGTCCCTAAGATGCTCCCGATGGTGTTGAACGCCCCCAGGGTGCCGACGGTCTTGCCGCTGTCCTCCAGGCTGTCCACGCTGTATTTGACCAGCGAGGGCGTCACCGTCCCCAGCAGAAACAGGGGGAAGACGAAGAGGACCATGCAGGTGCAGAAGGCCGCAACGATAAGAAAATTCGTGTTGATGGTCAGGACCAAGAGGCCGGAGATGCCCAAGATGATATACTTCCCCACCACGGGGATGGCGGCGATCCAGACGGCGGCCACCAAAATGCGGCGGTAAAGGCGGTCGGTATTGGGGTCCTTGTCTGCCGTGCGGCCGCCCCAGAGATTCCCCAGGGCCATGGCGATCATGATGGTGCCAATGATGATGGTCCAGACGATCTGGGAGGAACTGAAATACGGGGCCAGTAGACGGCTCGCGCCCAGCTCCACCGCCATGACAGAGACCCCGGCAAAGAACTCCGTGAGATAGAGGTAATACTTATTTTTTAGGATGGGACGTAGGTTGGTAGTCATAGTACGGTATCCTTCCATTTTTGTAAAAAAACGGTACAGCTTACGCTGTACCGTCTCTTATCTATGCTCTCATTGTGTGCAGTTTTTGAGAAAAACCCCGGCCCATCAAAGCTTGTTGTCGCTGCCCAGGACATTCACGATCTTGTCCTTGACCAGATCCTTCACATACTGGCGGCCCACCTTCAGATAGCTGCGGGGGTCGAAGTTGGCGGGGTCCGCGATGAGCTGCTGCCGCACGCCGGCAGTCATGGCCAGGCGGAGGTCAGAGTCGATGTTGATCTTGCAGACGGCGAGCTTGGCGGCCTGGCGCAGCTGATCCTCCGGCACGCCGATGGCGTCCTTCAGCTGGCCGCCGTTGGCGTTGATGATGTCCACATACTTGGGGATGACGGAGGAAGCACCGTGGAGCACGATGGGGAACCCAGGCAGGCGGCGGCCCACCTCTTCCAGAATGTCGAAGCGCAGCTGGGGCTTGGTGCCGGGCTTGAACTTAAAGGCGCCGTGGCTGGTGCCGATGGCGATGGCCAGGCTGTCCACGCCGGTGGCCCGGACGAACTCCTCCACCTGGTTGGGGTCGGTGTAGGAGGAATCGGCGGCGGAGACGTTCACGTCGTCCTCGATGCCGGCCAGACGGCCCAGCTCACCCTCGACGACGACACCGTGCTGGTGGGCGTACTCCACGACCTTGCGGGTCAGGGCGATGTTGTCCTCGAAGGAATGCTTGGAGCCGTCGATCATCACGGAGGTGAAGCCTCCGTCGATGCAGGCCTTGCAGATGTCAAAGTCCTCGCCGTGGTCCAGGTGCAGGGCGATGGGCAGGCCCGTGTCCTCCACGGCGGCCTCCACCAGCTTCATCAGGTAGCCGTGCTTGGCATATTTTCTGGCCCCGGCGGACACCTGGAGGATGATGGGAGAGTTTGCCTCCTTGGCAGCCTCGGTGATGCCCTGAACGATCTCCATGTTGTTCACGTTGAAGGCACCGATGGCGTAGCCGCCCTCGTAAGCCTTGCGGAACATCTCTGTGGTAGTAACTAACGGCATGATACCGCTCCTTTCAAACAGCCGGGGAACCCGGCTCGTATTTCAATTCTTTTTCGTTTCTCCGGCAAAACGCCCTGCGCCGACGGAGCAAAATTATTTTAACAGCATTATCTCCTAATTGCAAGAGCAGACGGGATATGTTATCATGGGTTTTGCGATGCAAGGGCAGCTTGTCTGCCCACAGTTTACGAAATCATAAGGAGGTTTTCTCCATGGAAAACTTAAAAGGGGCCTGTATCATTGGCCAGTCCGGCGGACCCACCGCCGTCATCAACGCCAGCGCCCAGGGCGTCATCCAGACCGCCCTGGCTTCCGACCAGATCACCCGCGTGCTGGGGGCCGCCCACGGCATCAAGGGCGTGCTGGCCGACCAGCTCTACGACATGAGCCAGGAGGACCCGGCCCAGCTGAACCTGCTCCAGTTCACGCCCTCCTCTGCCCTGGGCTCCTGCCGCTATAAGCTGGCCGACCCGGACGTGGACGACACCGATTACCAGCGCATTTTAGAGGTCTTCAAGAAGTACGACGTGCGCTACTTCTTCTACAACGGCGGCAACGATTCCATGGACACCTGCAACAAGATCAGCAAGTATATGCAGCGGGTGGGCTACCCCTGCAACATCATCGGCGTGCCCAAGACCATCGACAACGACCTGGACGGCACCGACCACTGCCCCGGCTATGCCAGCGCCGCCAAGTACATCGCCACCTCCTGCATGGAGCTGTATCAGGACGCCAGAGTGTACGACACCGGCACGGTCGTCATCGTGGAGATCATGGGCCGCCACGCCGGCTGGCTGGCCGGCGCTGCCGGGCTGGCCAGCTGGGCCGGGTCCGGCCCGGACCTGGTCTATCTGCCCGAAGTGGACTTTGATATGGACCAGTTCCTGGCGGATGTGAAGCGGATTTACGACGCCACCGGCAACTGCCTGGTGGCCGTGTCCGAGGGCATCCACTACGCCGACGGCACCTTCGTCTCCGAGGCCAAGACCTCCGCCACCGACGGCTTTGGGCACGCCCAGCTGGGCGGTCTGGCCGCCATGTTGGCCGACGTGGTCAAGCAGAAGATGGGGGTGAAGGTCCGCGGCATCGAGCTGTCCCTGCTCCAGCGCTGCGGCTCTCACCTGGCTTCTCGGACCGACATACAGGAAGCCTATGCCGCAGGTAAGGCCGCGGTGGAGGCCGCCGTGTCCGGCCTGACCGACCAGATGGTGGCCCTGGACTGCACCAGAGATGCCGACGGCTACCACTGCCAGACCAAGCTCATCCCCCTGACCCAGGCTGCCAACACCGAGCGCAAGGTCCCCCGCACCTGGATCAATGAAGCAGGCAACGGCGTCTGCCAGTCCTTCATCGACTACGCTCTGCCCCTCATCCAGGGCGAACCGGCTCGTCCGCTGGAAAACGGCCTGCCGAAGTTTGCCCGTCTCAAGAAAGTGCTGACCACCAGCATCGACTGAGTGGGATCATTTCCTAACAGAAACTACGCCGCCCGGTATCTCTTTTCTGCGAGATACCGGGCGGCGTTTTTCCCAGCCAGCGTTATCCCGCCGTGCGGGGGATGAGCAGACGTTGGCCGGGGTAAATTTCTTCGCTGTCCAGGCCGCTGGCGGCCAGGATTGCCTCATCCGTCGTGTGGTAGGCCTTGGCAACGGCCCAGAGGTCCTCCCCAGGGTGGACGGCCCGGAGGATCACCGAAGGCTCGTTGGGGTCGGCCTGGCGTGGCTCTCCCAGAAGCACTTGCTGGATGACGGCTGTTTCCGATTCCTCCAGGATCCTCCAACGGAAGGAGAGCAGTGCCGTGACCTCGATGCCCTCCCCCACCGGCGCGGCGGCAGGGTCCCGGAGCAGCTCGGCGGTAAACTGGCACCGGCCCGGACCTTCCCCGGTGATGCGGTGCTGGACCTGGCTTTTTTGCCGGGCAGAGGCAAGGCCCTCGTCCGTCTCGTAGAGGACCACGGATTCGATCTCCTGGGTCAGGATGTAGGCCTCTCCCTCCTGCCGCTGGCTGCTGCGGCCCAAATGCACCTGGACCTCCACCAGCTGGCCGGTCAAATTGGATGCCGGGAGCTGGAGGCGGACTGTCTCCTGATCCTCGCCTTGACCGGAGAGGCGGCAGGTGAGGCAGGTGGCTCTGTCGATCTCCAGGTCGTGGGATGTACTGTAAAGGTCGGTGAGCAGCGGAAGCGTCTCTTCCTTCCGAAAGACTGCCTGGGCTTGCAGCGCCAGGCTGACTTGAAAGCTCCGCCGGTCCCCTTCTACGGGCGTGCAGGTGCAGTCGGTAAAGACCAGGGCGAGGTCTGCGCTGCTGTCCTGGCTGTTTTCTCCGGCGTCCATGAGCTGGGAATAGGGCAGGTGGAAGTCGGCGGTCTGCACCGCGCCATCCTCCGCCTGATAGAGCAGACGAACGGCGGCCTCTCCCTTGAACACCAGCTTACTGCCGATGACCTTGGCCTCGTGACAGGCGCAGGCCGTCCGGGTCGCCAGCAGGCGCTCCGCGTCCGGGCGGCCGCCGGGGAGGACCAGGGTGTCCTGATAGGTAAAGTTTTTTTCCTGGACGTGGACCGTCTCATCACTGTGCCACTCCCCCGTCTTTTGGCAGATGCCGTATGGCCCCGGCTCCTCCACTTGGCTGGGGACCCCTTGCTCTGCGGGGCCGAACGCCGTCAAGTCCAGCTGATAGGCCACCCGCACCAGGATCTTACGGGGGTTGAGCAGGCGGGTCTCGGTGCCCAGGACCTTGGGGCAGACGTACAGCAAGCTCTGCCGGGTCAAGCCGGGCAGCTCCGGCGCGGCGTCAAAGGGCAGGGTGGCCTCCATGCGCTCCACCCCGCCCGTTCCTTCGGGCTGATAGAGGATGGTGACTTTCAGCAGGCCATAGAGGGCGGCCTGCCCCTCCCGCACCTCCTTGCGCTGGAGCAGAAGGCAGGTGGAGGCATCCCACACCTGCCAGATGTCCGGCTGGGCGTCCGGGACGATGACCTCGGCGGTCTCCTCCTGCTCGATGCTGGTCCGGCCCACCACCGCCCAGCCCTTGGTGTTTGCCCGGCGCAGTTCCAATTCTTTCACGGCAACCCATCCTTTCCGGTGTTTCAGTTCTTGGGCCATTCTATGTCCCCCGGCGGAGGGTTAGACCGGGTTTTCTCAGTCGGCGTGCTCCATGTGGAAAATCTTTTTCAAAAAGCCCGCCAAGGCCTTCGGGGCCGCGATGACCACCATCTTCATGGTTCTTCCCTCCCTCCTGGGTGCAACAAACCCGTCTGCCCCAGTGTATGCAGGGGACAGACGGGTCGTGTTTGGGCTTATTTTTCCCAGGGTTTGTTTTCTTTCGCCAGCTCGTACAGGCGCACATAGCTCCGGTGGCGGCTCTTGGGGATGTCCCCGGCCTTCACTGCTGCCAGGACGGCGCAGCCCTTCTCCTTGATGTGGGCGCAGCCGATGAAGCGGCACTGGCCCAGGTAGGGCCGGAACTCCCGGAAGGAGCGGTCCAGCGTATCCTTATCCAGCGGCTCGCCGCCCTTCTCATTGTCAAAGGCGGAGAAGCCGGGGGTGTCGGCGATGAGGCCCCCGGCCACGGGGAACAGCTCCACATGGCGGGTGGTGTGGCGGCCGCGGCCCAGCTTTTCGCTGATCTCGCCGGTGGCCAGGCCGAAGTTCGGCTCCAGGGCGTTGAGGATGCTGGACTTCCCCACGCCGGAGTTGCCGGTAAAGGCCGAGATCTTTCCGGCCAGCAGGCCACGCAGTTCCTCGATGCCTTGGCCGGTGGCGGCGCTGACGGATAAGGTCGGGATGCCGGCGGCCTGATAGATCGCGAGCAGGTCTTCCGCCTGCACCAGATCCCACTTGTTGATGCACAGGATGGGCTGGCACTCCTTGCTCTCAGCCAGAGAGATGATGCGGTCCAGCAAAAACGGGTCGCTCACGGGGATGGCCCCGGAGGCGATGATCACCAGCTGGTCTAAATTCGCCACCGCCGGGCGCTGGAAGGCATTGCGGCGGGGCAGAATGTGATCCAGAGAACCGGAGCCGTCATCCTGGACGGTGATGGCCACCCGGTCCCCCACCAGGGGGGTGATCTTCTGATAGCGAAACTTGCCCCTGGCCCGGCAGGTCACCAGACCGTCATCCGTCTGGACGTAGTAAAATCCGCTCAGGGCCTTGCGGATGGTCCCTTGGTCGTTTCTCATTCGTCAAAATTCTCTTGGAACTGGCTGGCCAGCTCGCCGTCGAAGTAGACACAGACCTGCATCGTGCCGGAGCCGGTGATGCTGACATAGGTCGTTCCCACGTCGGTCTTCACGTCTTGGGTATAGACCTCTTTGCCGTCCAGGGTCACCTGCACCGTGACCGTCTCCCGGCCGTCCGTCGGCAGGGCGATCTCGATGGTCTTGGTGACCTCCGGTTTGGTTTCCGGGCCTTTGCTGACCTGGAGGGTGATGCTGGTGCCCTCGTCCACCTGGGTGTTGGGTGCTACGCTCTGGTAAATGACCTGACCGGCGGGCTTGTCGCTGTTGACCTCGGAGACGTTGCCGATGTTCAGCCCCGCGCTGTGGGCGATGCTGCGGGCGTTGTCCAAAGAGATGCCGGTGAGGGTGGGCACGGCGACCTTCTTCACGTCAGGGCCGGTGCTGATGACCAGCTGGACGCGGTCGCCGGGGCTGACCTTGGCCCCCTTGACGGGGTTGCTGGAAATGACCTTGCCCTCTTCCACCGTGTCGGAGGCCTGCTTCGTGGCGGTGTCCACTTTCAGGTCCATCTGCTGAAGGCGGCTGACGGCAACGTCGTAGTCGTCGCCCACTACGTCGATCATCTCTATGGTCTCTTGCCCGGAGCTGACCACTACATTGATGGTGATAAGCTCTTTGCTCTCGCTGACGGACGAACCGCCCTCAGGGTCTTGGCGGATGATCTCGCCCTCTTCATACTCCGAGCTGGGCTCACGAGATTGCTCCACAACTTTGAATTGCTTCAAAACCTCTTCATCCTGGAGCACATCGGTAAGCTTTTCGCCCAGGAGGTTGGGGACTTTGATCGTGTCTTCCTTGTCAAAAATGCCGCTGAAGAACGTCAGCCACAGGAACACGCCCACGGCCACGATGAACACCACGACCACGATGGGGATCACCAGATTGCGGCGGCGGTCGCGGGGATCGTCGTCCTCGTAGTCGTCCTGCTTCTCCGGCGGATAGCGCCGGGGCGGCGGGGCCGTGCGGGTGCGGACGGGCTGGCGCTGGCGGCGGCCCAGGGTCCCGGTGCCGTCCATGGGCTGGGTCGGCTCTTCTGGGACGGGCTGAGCGCCGTGGAAGGCAGCCAGATTATAGTGAAACTCCACCTGGGGATTCTTGCGGAATTCCTCCAGGTCCCGCAGCATGGCCTCGGCGTTCATATAGCGCTGGTCGATGCGGGAGGCCATGGCCTTCATGGTGATCTCCTCCAGGCCAATGGGAATGTCCGGCACGATCTCGCGGGGCGACATGGGCTTGGCGCTGATGTGCTGGATGGCCACGGAGACGGGGGTGTCCCCGTCGAAGGGCAGGCGGCCGGTCAGCATCTCATAGAGGACGACACCGGCGGAGTAAATGTCGGCGCGGGCGTCGATATGGCTGCCTCTGGCCTGCTCCGGGGAGATATAGTGGACGGAGCCAAGGGCCTCCTGGGTCATAGTGTTCTGGGCAGCAGACATGATGCGGGCGATGCCGAAGTCAGCTACTTTGACGCTGCCGTCCCGCAGGACCATGATGTTTTGGGGCTTGATGTCCCGGTGGATGATCCCCCGGCTGTGGGCGTGGCCCAGGGCCCGGACGATCTGGGTGATGAAGTAGAGGGACTCCCGCCAGTTCAGGCGGCCGTCCTTTTTCTGCATATATTGTTTCAGGGTAATGCCGTCGATGAGCTCCATGACGATATAGTCCAGGTCATCCCCCTTGCTCACGTCATAGACGGAGACGATGTTGGGGTGGGAGAGCATGGCAACGGCCTGGGCCTCCTCGTGGAAGCGGCGGCGGAACTCGGCGTCCGAGGCCAGGTCTTTTTTCAGGACCTTGATGGCAACAAACCGATGCAGCCGATGGCAATAGGCTTTGTAGACCACCGCCATGCCGCCGACGCCGATCACGTCTAGGATCTCATATCGGTTATCGAGCATTTTACCGATGTATTGATTCATGGCAACACACTCCTTCTCACAGCTGGAACAGCACGACGGTGACGTTGTCCGGCGCTCCGTGGTCCAGGGTGCGGGCCACCAGCCGCTGGCAGATCTCTTGGGGGGAGCCGCCGGCCAGAACTTCCTTTTGGATCTCCTGATCGGTGACCTCGTTGATGAGACCGTCGGAGCACAGCAGGAGCGCATCCCCCGGCGCAACGGTCTCTTGGAAGAGGTCCGCCTTCACGCGGGGCGAGGTCCCCAAGGCCCTCGTAATGAGGTTTTTCTGGGGATGCCGCCGGGCCTGCTCCGGGGTCAGGTCGCCGTTGGCGATGAGATCCTCCACGACGGAGTGGTCACGGGTGATACGGCGGATGCCGTCCGGCCGGATGAGATAGGCGCGGCTGTCCCCCACGTTCACCACTTCCAGGGTCTCCCCCTGCAAAATGAGGCCCACCAGGGTCGTCCCCATGCCGATGCAGGCGTCGTCTGTGGAGGCCTTGTGATAGACCACCCGGTTGGCGTCCTCCGCAGCGGCCAGGAGCAGCTTCCCCGTCTCTCCGGGGAGGTCCGGGCCGCGCAGGTCTTCCAGGTGGGTGCGGAAGGTCTCCACCGCCAGCTTGCTGGCGATGTCCCCCGCCTTGGCCCCGCCCATGCCGTCGCAGACCACGCCCCAGGCCAGGCCGCGCTCCGGAATGGTCTCATAGGCGCAGGAGTCTTGGTTTTCTCGTCGAACGATCCCTTTGTCAGTCAATCCCCACACAGAAACCATGGGGAATCATCTCCTTTCTCCGCTCTCATCGCTGGCCCTTGGCCTGCTCCCGCAGGGCTTTCCGGCGCAGCTGGCCGCACGAAGCGTCAATGTCGCTGCCCAGGCGGCGGCGCACCGTGGCGGTGATGCCCCGCTTTTCCAGCTGCCGCTGGAACTGGGCCACGTGGGTGCTGGGGTGCAGGCTGCTCTCCTCCACGTAGTTCAGGGGAATGAGGTTCACGTGGGCCACGGTCCCCTCCAGCCGGTCGCCCAGCAGGGCGGCCTGGCGAGGCGTGTCGTTCACCCCGTCGATCATGGCATACTCATACGAGATGCGCCGCCCCGTCTTTTGGAAATACCGGCGGCAGGCCGCGAAGAGGGCATCCACCCCCGTGGCCCGGTTGACGGGCATGAGTCTGCTGCGGGTCTCGTCGTCGGGGGCGTGGAGGGAAACGGACAGCGTGAGCTGTAAATTCTCCTCCGCCAGCCGGTCGATGCCCTTGATCAGGCCGCAGGTAGAGAGCGAGATATGGCGCATGCCGATGTTCATTCCGTTGGGGTGGTTGACCAGGGTGAGGAATTTTCGCACGTTGGCGTAGTTGTCCAGCGGTTCCCCGATGCCCATGAGGACGATGTTGGAAATGGGCGCCCCGGAATCCTTCTGGGTAAAGATCACCTGGTCCAGCAGCTCCCCCGCCGTGAGATTTCGGATCTTGCCCCCCACGGTGGAGGCGCAGAAGGCGCAGCCCATCGCGCAGCCCACCTGGGAGGAGATGCAGACGGAGTTGCCGTGCCGATAACGCATGAGGACCGTCTCAATGCAGTTGCCATCGGCCAGCTGCCACAGATATTTTATGGTGCCGTCCAGCTTTGAGACCTGCTTCCGGGCCACCACCGGCGGGGTGATGCCACCGGCCTGGTCGATCTTGGCCCGGAGGGCCTTGGGGACGTCCGTCATCTCTTCGGTGGAGGCCACACCCCGGCTGAGCCATTGGAAGAGCTGCTTGCCCCGGAACGCGGGCTGGCCCTGGTCCTTGCACCAGGCGGTGAGCTCTTCCGGGGTCATGGACTTGAAATCGATCCGTTCCGTCATTTGGCCCCCTCCTTTCGGAGCTTGGCCAGGAAAAAGCCGTCGGTCTGCAAGCGCTGGGGCCAGAGGGTACACTGGCCTGCGGCCACCTCGCCCAGCGGGCCGGGCAGCGGAAAGCTTTCCAGATGATATTCTGGATGCTGGGCCAGGAACGCCGTCACAACGCCTTCGTTTTCCGCCTGCAGCAGCGTGCAGGTAGAATAGAGCAAGAAGCCGCCGGGCTTCACATAGCGGCTGACATTGTCCAAAATGTCCCCTTGGATCTGGGGCAGGCCCGCCAGCTCCGCCGGGTCTTTATAGCGGATCTCCGGCTTCTTGCGGATGACGCCGAGGCCGGAACAGGGCACGTCGGCCAGGACGGCATCGAATCGTTCCTCCCAGCCCTTCCGGGGCTTTTTGCCGTCTAGGACCTGGGCGGTGATGGACTGCAAGCCCAGGCGGGTGGCCCCGGCTTCGATGAGCGCTTTTTTATGGGCGTGGAGGTCGCAGGCGTGGATCTCGCCCTGATCCTGCATACACATCGCGGCGGCAAAGGACTTGCCGCCGGGGGCGGCGCAGGCATCCAAAACGGTTTCCCCCGGCTGTAAGCCGGCGGCCAGGACCGCCAGGCGGGCGGCGGGGTCCTGGGGATAGAACATCCCCTCCTGCCAAGCCGTGCGCTGGGTCAGATCACCGGTGTCCGTGAGGACCAGGCAGTCCGGCAGCCAGGGGTGGGGCAGGACGTTCACGCCCTCTCGCTCCAGGGCCAGAACGACCTTGGGCGTTTCAAAGCGGCAGGTGTTCACCTGCACCGTCACCGGCGGCTCGCTGTTGTCCCAGCGGAGCAGGGTCTCCAATTCTTCCCCGTCCAGCTCCTTGGCCCAGGTCTCGACCAGCCACTGGGGGTGGCTGTACAGCAGGGAGAGATAGGCCGTCTGGCTGCTGCGATCCAGAGCCGGAAGCTCGTTGATGTTCCGGGCCAGGTTCCGCAGGATGCCGTTGACCAGGCCTCCGGCGCGGGGATTCTTGCAGTGTTTCTTCGTCAGCTCCACCGATTCGTTCACGGCGGCGGTGACGGGAATTTTGGTGAGGAAGAGCATCTGGTACAGCCCCAGACGCAGGCTGTTTCTGACCTTGCTCTCCATTTTTTGCAGCTTCATGGTGGAAAACTGCTGGATGTAGTGGTCCAGCAAAAGCTTATTCTGGACCACGCCGAAGCACAGGCGGGTGGCCAGGGCGGCGTCCCGCTTGTCCAGGTGTTCCTCCTGGATCACTTTTTTCAAGTGGCCGTTGGACCAGGCCTTCTGGCGCTCCATGGCCACGAGGGTCAGCAGTGCGGCTTCTCGTGCGGACATGCCCCGTCTCCCTCCTTTCTCTTGGGCGCTCAATCCACGGGGATGGGATGCCCGCGCAGGTAATCTGCGGCAGCCATCCGCTTCCCGCCGGCGGCTTGCAGGGTGTCGATGCGCAGCACCGTGCCCTCACCGCAGGCAATTTTCAGGCCCTTCTTATCCGCCGCCAGGACACTGCCGGGGGTTTTCCCCGTGGTCTCGTCCAGCACGGCGGTGGCAAAGATCTTGCATTTCACCCCGTTGAGCTCTGCCGTGGCAGAGGGCCAGGGGATGAGGCCCCGCACCTGGTCGTGGAGTGTCCGGGCGGGCTTGGTCCAGTCCATGGGCGAAAGCTCCCGGCTGAGCATGGGGGCCAGCGTGACTTGGCTCTCGTCCTGGGGGGTGCGGGTGGCGGTGCCGTCGGCGATGTTCTGGACGGTCTCCACCAGCAGGTCCGCACCCAGGCGGGCCAAACGGTCGTGGAGCATCTCCACTGTCTCGTCAGGGTCGATGGGTGTTTTGACCTGGGAGATGATGTCCCCGGCGTCCAGGGCCAGCGCCATGTGCATGATGGTCACGCCCGTCTCCTTGTCCCCGTTCAGGATGGACCAGTGGATGGGGGCAGCCCCGCGGTACTTGGGCAGCAGGGAGGAGTGGACGTTGATGCAGCCATACTTGGGGTAGTCCAAGATCTCCTGGGGCAGGATGCGTCCGTAAGCGGCCACCACGATGAGATCCGGGGCCAGGCTCCGGATGGTTTCCAGGGCCGTGCCGTCCCGCAGTTTGGTAGGCTGATACACCGGCAGATCATGGACCATGGCGCACAGCTTCACCGGGGTGGGCTGGAGCTTCATGCCCCGGTTCTTGGGCTTGTCCGGCTGGCTGAACACGCCAACGACCTGGTGCCCGGCGGCAACCAGAGCCTCCAGCGAGGGCACGGCGAACTCCGGCGTGCCCATGAATACGATCTTCATGGAGGTCCCTCCTCAGTCCGCGTCTACGGCCTGCATCATGTCGTCGACCTCAGCCTCGGTGAACAGGCGGTCGCACTTTTCATAGTACATGTGGCCGTCCAGATGCTCGATCTCGTGGCAGAAGCAGCGGGCGGTGATGCCCTCGCCCTCGAACTCCACTGGCTCGCCGTGGCGGTTCTGGGCCTTGACCTTCACCTTCATGGGGCGTTCCACAATGCCGTACATGCCAGTCAGGCTCAGGCAGCCCTCGAAGCCCTCCTGCTCCCCCTCCTGGCTGACGATCTCAGGGTTCACCAGCTCCAGGTATTCCTCCTGGTCGTTGAGCACGATGCACACCCGGCGGAGGATGCCGATCTGGGGCGCGGCCAGGCCCAGGCCCTGGGCGTCCTTCAGGGTGGCGGTCATATCGTCCAACAGGTTAGCCAGCTTCTGGTCAAAGTTGGTGACAGGGTGGCAAACCTTGTGCAGGACGGGGTCGTCCTTCTGTAAAATCTTTTTGATCATGATAACATTCCTTCCTTGATTCTCTCAGTCTCTCTTGTCGTGTGTCTAGTGTAGATTGTCATTCACCCATCCATAGGGTCTACGTCAATTAAGATGGACAGGCCTTTGTTGGCCCGGTCCTGCTGGGCGGCCCGCAGGATTTGGGCTAAAATGGCCCGGATCTCTTTGTCATTGCGGCATTTCACCAGCACCCGGTAGCGGTAGCGGTTGTTGATCTTTAGGATGGGCGCCGGGGCCGGGCCAAGCACCTCCGGCCCCTCCGGGCCGTGCTGCCGGGGCTTGATCCACGGGTCCAGGCTCCGCCGCACCACGGCGCAGGCCCGGAGCACCTGCGTCTCCTCCGGCCCGGAGATGGTGATGCGGAACAAGTTCAGAAACGGCGGAAAGCGAAGCAGGCGGCGCATCTCCCGCTCCCCGGTGTAAAAGGTATCATAGTCCTGGCGGGCAGCCAGGTTGAGGATGTCGTTGTCCGGGGTCCAGGTCTGGATGATGGCCCGCCCCGGCTTGTCCCCTCGTCCGGCCCGGCCCACCACTTGGGTGAGCAGGGAGAAGGTCCGTTCGGCAGCCCGGTAGTTGTCGGCGTAGAGGGAGAGGTCTCCGTCCACGACCCCCACCAGGGTCACGTTGGGGAAATCCAAGCCCTTGGCCACCATCTGGGTCCCCAACAAAATGGGTACTTTCTTCCGGCGGAAACGGTCCAGCAAGACCTCATGGGATCGGGTGGCCGTGATGGTGTCGGCGTCCATCCGCATGACTTCTACATCTGGATAGAGGGCTTGCAGCTCCTCCTGGAGCTTTTGGGTGCCCATGCCCACGAACTGGAACCGGCCCGCGCAGTGGGGGCAGACCTCCGGCAGGGGCATGGAGTAGCCGCAGTAATGGCACATGAGCCGCCCGTTGGCGCTGTGGTAGGTCAGGTGGACAGAACAGCGCGGGCAGGTGGGGACCTCGCCGCACTGGCTGCACAGGGCCATGCGGCTGTTGCCCCGGCGGTTGAGAAAGAGGATGCTCTGCTCTCCCCGCCGCAGGTTTTCCTCCAGCTCCGTCCGGAGCAGCTCGGATACGCCGGAGTTGTTTCCAGCCCGTAATTCCTGCTTCATGTCCGCCAGCACGACCTTGGGCAACTGATGCGCATTGTAGCGCTGCTGCAAGGTAAAGAGATGATATTGTCCCGTCTCGGCGGCGTAGCGGCTCTCCACCGCTGGGGTGGCAGAGCCCAGGAGCAGCAGGCCCTTGTGCTGCTTACAGCGGAACTTTGCCACCTCCCTGGCATGGTAGCGCACCATACTCTCGGACTGGTAGCTGCTCTCCTGCTCCTCGTCCAGGATGATGAGACCCAGATCGGGCAGGGGGGCAAAAACTGCCGAGCGGGTACCCACAACGACCTTGGCGCGTCCGTCCCGGACGCGCTTCCACTCGTCATAGCGCTCGCCCGTGGGCAGGCAGCTGTGTAAGATGGCGACCTGCCGGCCGAAATGGGCCAAGAAGATTTGCAGTAAGCTGGGGGTCAGGGCGATCTCTGGGACCATGACGATGGCCCCCCGTCCAGCCTCCAGGGCCTTCTGGATCAGGTGGAGATAGACCTGGGTCTTGCCGCTGCCGGTGACGCCGTACAGCAGCGCCGCCTGGGGGGCAGGCTCCTCCATCAGGTCCAGCAGGCCCTGATAGGCCGCCTGCTGCTGGTCGTTGAGGGTAGACAGCGGAGTGCTCTCCCCCGTCTCCGGCATGGCGCGGCGGAAAACCTCTTTCTCCTCCAGGGCGAGCACGCCCTTTTTCGCCAAGCTCTTGATGGTGGCGCGGGAGGCCCCGGTGAAGTAGCACAGCTCCTTCACGCTGGCGCTGCCCAAGCGGCAGAGCAGCTCTGTGACCCGGTAGCCCATGGGGGAGGTCTTTTGCTTGGGCGCTAAGAGCGCCATGGCCTCGGCGGGGTCCATGGTCAGGCGGGCGATCGGCTCCGTTTTGTCCCCCACTTTCCGCTTGGCCTGGGTCTGGCGGGTGATGAGGCCCGCCTTTTCCAGCTCCCGCAGGGTGGTGCGGGGGTCCTTCAGGTCCGGGATGGCCTTGATCTGGTCCAGGTCCGCCTGTCCCCCGGCGGCGTAGAGCAGACCCATGATCTGCTTGGCCTTGGGGCTTCGGGCGGTTTTCTCTTCCCAAGTCTCCCGGTCAACGCCGGGGGCGATGGCATAGCTCTCCCGCAGCACATACCACAGCCCGGTGGGCAGCATGGTGAGGGCGGCGGCGTAGACCGTGCAGAAAAAGCGCTCCCGCATCCACAGGGCCAGCCGGATGCCCTCCTGGGTCAGAACAGGCCTGGGGTCCAGCAGGGTGCCGATCTCTTTGAGTCTCCCCTCCGGCACCTCGTCGGCCAGGGAGAGGACCAGCCCCTCGCTGGGCCGGTTGCCCGCTCCAAAGGGGACCAGCACCCGCATCCCAGGGACCAGCTTCTCCGCCAGAGCATCGGGCACCCGGTAGGTATAGGGCCGGTCGATGGCAAAGGTAGCGGCCGCCAGGGCCACCTTGGCAGTCTTCACGAGCTTATCCATGCGCATGGCCGCAGTCGGTTATTCTGCGGGCTTCTCCGCGTCCTCAGCGGCGGGAGCAGGCTCCTCGGCAGGGGCAGTGCTCTCCAGGACCGGCGCGGCTTCCTCAAAGGCAGGCTCTGCGGGCGTGGCTTCCACGGGGGCGGCGTGATGAGGCTGTTCGTGGCCGGGGGCGTTCTCCTGCTCATGGGCAAAGCGGCCCTGCAGGACGCCTTCCTCCTGCATGACCTCCTCCACGGGCTCGTCCAGCTTGCCGTCGGCGATCTCCTGAACGGCGATGCTCACGGGCTTTTCCTCCAGCATCAGGCCCTCGCGCTCGGCGCGGGCAGCGATCTTACGGGCGCGGGCGGCCACCACGTTCACCAGCTGGTAACGGCTGGGGACCTGCTTCAACAGTTCGCTCATTGCGGGATACAGCATCATAATTCATTACACTCCTTTGAACAGTTCCAGGCGCCGCTCCTTGCGGCAGCCCTCGGCGACGAGGATGGCTAAGATCTCCCCCACCGCATTTTCTATTGTGTCGTTGATGACGATATAGTCATAGTGCTCCAGCTCTTTGGCCTCTTTCCGGGCGGTGGCCAGGCGGCGCTGGATGACCTCCTCCGAGTCCGTTCCCCGGCCGTGCAGACGGCGGGAGAGTTCCTCGAAGGACGGGGGAACCAGGAAGAGGGAGACGGCCTCCGGCATCTTCTGCCGGACCTTGGCCGCGCCCTGGCTCTCGATCTCCAGGATCACATCCACGCCCTGGTCCAGTTTTTCCCGGATCACGGCCATGGACGTGCCGTAAAAATTCCCCACGTACTCGGCGTACTCTAAAAATTCTCCCCGGTCGATGCGCTCCTGAAACGCCTCGCGGGTCACAAAATGATAGTTCACGCCATCCTGCTCCCCGGTGCGGGGGGCGCGGGTGGTGAAGGATACAGAATAATATAGGTCCGTCCGTTTTTCCAGCACCTTGGACAGAACCGTGCCCTTGCCTGCGCCGGAAAAACCGGAGACCACCAATAGGGTCCCTCGCTTCATTCTTCTTCCTCCCCTGGGATCTCTTCCCGTCCGTTGAGCCGGCTGGCCACGGTCTCCGGCTGAAGGGCGGAAAGGATGATATGATCGCTGTCTGTAATGAGCACGGCGCGGGTGCGGCGGCCGTAGGTCGCGTCCACCAGGACCCCGCGTTCTCTGGCCTCCTGGACCATGCGCTTGATGGGGGCCGACTCAGGGCTTACGATGGCGATGAGCCGGCTGGCAGAGACCATGTTGCCAAAGCCGATGTTGATGAGTCTCAATGGCTCGCCTCCTCTCCCCGTCACTCGATGTTCTGGACCTGCTCGCGGATCTTTTCGATCTCGCCCTTCAGGTCCACGACCACGCGGGAGAGGGCCACATCGCTGCACTTCGAGCCGATGGTGTTGGCCTCCCGGTTAAACTCCTGGATGAGGAAGTCCAGCTTCCGTCCCACAGAACCGTCCTGGGCCAGCATCTCACGGAGCTGGTCCAGATGGCTGTGCAGACGGACGGTCTCCTCGTCCACGGCGACTTTGTCGGCAAAGATGGCGGCTTCCGTCAGGATGCGGGTCTCGTCGAGCTGGGTGTTTTCCAGGACCTCCTGCATCCGCTGGCGCAGCTTTTCCCGGTATTCGTTCACGCTCTCCGGGGAGCGGGCCTCTACCTGGGCCACGAGCTGGGCGATCTTCTCCGCCTTGCCCCGGATGTCCTGGGCCAGCTTTTCCCCCTCGCGGGTGCGCATGGCGTTGAACTCCTCCAGGGCCTGGGCCAGCACCTGGCTGATGTCGGCCACGATCTCCTCGGCATCCCCCTGTTCCTTTTCCACCAGGAACACATCCGGGAAGCGGGAGAGCAGGGAGACGGAAATATCATCCCGCAGGCCGTAGGCATCCCGCATTTGGGTCAGGGCCGTGTAATAGCCGTCAGCCACGGGCTTGTTCAGGGTCACGGAGACCTTGTCCGCTGCGGCGGAGTCGATCGTCAGGAACACATCCACCTTGCCCCGGCCCACGCTCTTCTGCACCTGGGCCTTGATGGCCTCCTCGGCAAAGACATACAGCCGGGGCAGCTTCACGGAACAGTCCAGATAACGGTTGTTCACGGCCCGCAGCTCTACGGTGATCGTCCGGTCGTGGAGCACCTGCTCGCCCCGGCCGTAGCCTGTCATACTTCGTATCACGAAAAACACCTCATTCTCAGTTCTCTTTCTCTATTGTCCACTCCCGTCGGTGCCGCTGGGGTCAATTGCAGGAGTTGCACAGGCAGTTCAGACAGCACAGGGTCGTGCAGAGGTTGGCCAGGTCGTCGCCGCCCTGGTAGCTGCCCCGCTGGGCCTGTAAATTCATCTGGTTGACTGCCTGACGGTATTCTATATTATTGGGTTCCATGCTGCTGGCCGTCCAGAAATTCTGGCGGGCGTCGTCCATCCAGCCCCGCTTGTAGGCGATGCTGCCCATGAGGAAGTACCACTCGGCACTGTTGGCGGCGGTGGAGCGCAGGATACGCTCCGCCTCGGCCAAATTGTTCTGGACGATGAGCTGACGCACCTGAAGGAAGGCGGGGTTCTGGCCGGCCTGACCGCCGGTGCCGTAACGGTTCCCGTTGGACTGGGCCTGCTGCTGATAGCCCCCCTGGGTGCGGCCCTTGACGATGGCGTCATAAGCCTCGTTGATCTCCTTCATCTTGGCCTCGGCCAGGTCGGCCAAGGGGTTGTTCACATAGTTGTCCGGGTGATACTTCTTCACCAGGGCCCGGTAGGCGCGTTTGACCTCCTCATCGCTGGCGGAAGGACTGAGGCCCAGCACGGCATAGGGATCGTTCATAGTTTTTTGTTCTCCTTATCGGTCTCCCCCGCCGGAAGGGCGGGAGCTTGGTCACGTTGGAATAAACGGGGGTGCTTGGCCTGCTTCCATTGGCCGGTGAAAACGGCTTCCTCCACGGCAGGCAGGCCGATGGTGAGGATATGGCCCAGCAGCGGCTCCCAAACGCCCCAGTCTAACAGGGCGTAGGCGGTGTTGGCCAGGCCCAGAGAAACGTGCATCGTCTCCCGCAGGGCGGCTTGATGCTGCTCCGCCTGGTCGCCATAGCGGGCCAGGAGGGGATTATAATTCCCTGCTTCCCGGTCCTCGGCCAGATCGTCCCAGGCGTCAGCCAGGTAGATCCAGCGGCCCACATGGTACAGGATCTGCGCCACGGCGCTCTGCCGGGCCGCCGGAGAGACTGCTATGGCCGCCGCCTGGAGCAGGCGGGCAAAGGCATCGGCAGGGCGGTCCAGAGAGGGAGTGTTGGCCTCCTCCAGCTGGTGCAGCTCCTCCAGGCAGGTCTTGACCGCCCGGTCAAAGTCCGGGCGGCGCTGGGCCGCGGCCCGATAGGAGCGGCGCAGCGCCAGGGCGACGGAGCGGCTCTTGAGCTTCTCCCCTGCCCCGCCGTCGCGGATGGCGTCTTGCAGCTTCCACCAAACCAGGATCACGGTGGCATCGGCGGCGGCTTCCAGGGCCGCGTCGCCTGGCCAAACCGGTTTCTTCTTCCAAGGGGCGGCGGGACAGCGAAACAGGGCCGTTTCCTCCTCCGGCGGGGCCAGGAGAAGAGCCAGAAAGACAAAATCATAGTTCAGCGTCAGCTGGGCGGCTTTGCCATAGCGCTCCCCCAAGGTCTTGCACAGGCCGCAGTAGACGGCCCGATACCGCGCCTGCTCCTCCGGAGGCAGGACGGCGGTGACCGCTCTTACATACCCGAACACGCCCGCACGATCTCCACCACATGGAAGCGCAGGCCATCGACCCGCTTCATGTGCCGGTCCCAGGCCACGGCCACGAGCACACCGGCCACAAAGCCGATGCCCGCGCACAAGGCCCGGAGCATCTCGTTGCCGCCGAAGGGCAGAAACGACGACACGCCGTAAAAGACCAGCGCCAGCACCAGGGGCAGGATATAGACGATGGCGGCGGTCTTGAAGAAGGTGCCGTTCTCGCTGCACACCCGCACCATATCGCCGGGCTTGGCCTCGGCGTCGTTGTAGGCGGTGACGAGATTTTCTTTCCGGGTCAGGGTCGTTTCACAGCCGTTGCACTCAGCGCAGTTGTGGGCCGCGCCGCAGGCGGTGCCCCGCTGGACGGCGACGACAGCCATGCCGTTGCCCTGGACGGATTTTACCATTGCGATCTGTTCCATAGAAAAACCTCCTTATCAGGGTCTGTTTCTCTGTTTTTCTCTTGTTTCAGCTTACGATTTACTCAAATAGAAGGCCACAGAATAGTGGTTGCCCAGGATGCTGACCTTCTCTCCGGCCCCCTCCTTCAGGCTCACTTTGGCGGCGGCCCGCTGAAGCTCGTCCTCGGTAGCGGCCTTGCTCAAATCTACAGTGACTTGAATTTGGTCGGCGCTCAGGTGCTCCACCTGCTCCGGATCGCCCCGGACCCAGACGCTCAGGGTGGCGTTGACCAGGCTGGCCTTCCAGCCTTCGGGGACGTTGGTAAAGGTGATCTGCTTCGTCTCCAGCTGCCGGGCCTTGACCTTATCAAAGGAGAGGCTCACAGTGGCAAAGCGGACCTCTTGTCCCCAGGCCACCACGCCGTCCGGCAGGTGGATGGGAAGCGCATACGAAGTGTCTGCCAGGACGTTGCTCAGGTCGATCTCCCCCAGGGAAATGGATTGGGGCAGGTCGGCCCCGGCCTCTTTCACGACGGTGAGGTTCTTGGGGGAAATGTCGACCGTCACATCCGCGGCCGAGGTCGTGTCGCCCCCGGTGAGGGTCACGGTCAAGGGCAGGGCCACCACTTGGCGGACCGGGACGGTGACGTCTACGGTCTCCTGGTCCAGGGTGATGTTTTTCCGCGAGGCCGGTTTGCTGCCCGGACCCATAAGGACCACGCTGGCCGTTTCCGTAATGGTGTCGCTGACTTCCTTGCCGCCGATGGTGGCCAGGGCATAGGACACGCCGTCCAGGGCCTCGGCGGGGCCGGTGAGGGTAATGGTCTCCGGGTCGGTGCTGACGGCACCAGCCAGGCAATTTTCCGCTTCGGTACCAATAAACTCGCCCCGGACAGGGATCTCTTTCGTCTCCTGCTTCTCCACGGTCACGGTCACGCGCAGGTCCTCCCAGTCGGAGACGGAGACGTTGTCCGTGCCGATGTTATTGGGGAAGGAGGCCCGGCAGCTGATGGTATGCTCGCCCTCGGAGGTGATGGTGGAGACATCCAGCTCCAGCGTCAGGTTCTTTCGGTTCAGCTTCATCAGCGTCTTCCGGCGGCCGGAGAGCTTGAGGTTCACGCTGTCCCGGCTCTGGTCTGTGACCATGAGGCCCCGCTCGGCCAGGGAATCCTCCCCGACGAGGGAGACGGGGATGTCCCGGATGGGGACGGTACCGGTGGGGTTTTCTACGTTGATGACGTACAGCCACACGCCCACGGCTAAGACGATGGCTAAGATGATATTGAAGACCTTGCGGTTTTTCTTGGGATTGGTCATGGCGTTCCCCTCCCTTTCCAAAACAGCAGGCGGCTATGCTTTTTCTGGGTACCGGTCTCCTCCCGCGGCAGCAGCTCATTGCTTAAAATACGCCCCAGCGTCTCTGGGGAGAGGTGGCGGCGGAGGGTCCCCCGGATCATCACAGAGATGGCGCCGGTCTCCTCCGAGACCACAGCCACCACGGCGTCGGACCGCTCACTCATACCCAGGCCTGCCCGGTGGCGCATGCCCAGGTCTTTGCTCAGGTTCATGCTCTCGGACATGGGGAGCATACAGGCCGCCGCAACGATCTTCCCCCGGCGGACCACCACCGCGCCGTCGTGAAGGGGGGCCTTGGGATAGAAGAGGTTTTTCAGCAGCTCACTGGTCACGGTGGACTGGAAGGGCGTCCCCGAAGCGATGATGTGGGACAGGTCCGTCTCCCGCTCGAAGACCATCAGGGCGCCGATCTTGCTCTTCGACAGCTCGGCGTAGGCCTCCACCGTCTCGGCAATGGCCTGCTCCAGATCGGTGACCGGTGCCTCGCTGCGGAAATAGCGGGAAAAGCCGGAGACGCTGTTGCTGCCCACCTTTTCCAAAAAGCGGCGAATTTCCGGTTGGAAAATGACCACCAGAGCCAGCAAGCCCAGCTCCACGGCCTTACTTAAAATAAAGTTGATGGCGTTGAGATTAAACTGGTACGAGATCCACATGGCCACCACGATGATGAGCAGCGCCTTGGCGACCTTGGCCGCGTTGGTCCGCTGGAAGATCCCGATGCATTTATAAAACATGAAGGACAGGATAGCAATGTCGATCAGGTCAGAGACCGTCATCAACCGCAGATAGCCCAGCGTATTGACGCAGAATTGCAGAAACGCGGTCATTGCTCCCACCTCCCTTTCTGTTCGGCAGCGTAGACGCGCCTATGATAATTCAAGTTATTATAGTATATTTCCCCGGCATTTACAACCCCGCTGGACGGGGAAATTTCACGGTTTCTCCCTCGCGCGGCCCCAAGCTCCCCCGGACGGGGCTTTCTTTCCCCGTCTGTGCTTTGCCCGTTGGCAGGTGGCGCCGTTCGTGCTATACTGAAAGCCAAGAAACCATCCTGCTGACACAGAAGGAGGCCGCTATGGCTGCTATCATAGAGATCACTGACATCACCACTCCGGAGCTGGACCTCTTCGCCCGGCTCACCGAGGCCCAGCTGCGCAACCGGCTGGAGCCGGAAAAGGGCGTTTTCATTGCGGAAAGCCCCAAGGTCATCCGCCTGGCCCTGGACGCCGGCCACATCCCCGTGGCCCTGCTCATGGAGCGCCGCCACATCGAGGGGCAGGCCAAAGATATTTTAGAGCGCTGCGGGGACATTCCCGTCTACACGGCAGACCGGCATGTGCTGGCCTCCCTCACCGGCTACCCGCTGACCCGCGGGGTCCTCTGCGCCCTGCGGCGGCCGAAGCTGCCCACGGTGGAGGCCATCTGCCGGGACGCCCGCCGGGTGGCGGTGCTGGAGGGCATCGTAGACACCACCAACGTGGGGGCCATCTTCCGCTCGGCGGCGGCGCTGCACATGGACGCCGTCTTACTCTCCCCCACCTGCTGTGACCCGCTGAACCGGCGGGCCGTCCGTGTGAGCATGGGGACGGTCTTTCAGATCCCCTGGACCCGGCTGGCTGAGGACCACACCCAGTGGCCGGAGACGGGTCTGCGCCGTCTGCACGACCTGGGCTTCGAGACGGCGGCCATGGCCCTGAGCGACACCGCCGTCTCCATCGACGACCCAAAGCTCAAGGCCGTCCAGCGCCTGGCGATCATCCTGGGCACCGAGGGGGACGGACTGGCTCACGAGACCATTGCAGGCTGTGACCACACGGTCTGTATCCCCATGTCCCACGGCGTGGACTCTCTGAACGTCGCCGCGGCCAGCGCCGTGGCCTTTTGGGAGCTGCGGGTCCGCTGAGCGGCCTTCTTTTCTCACACCACGACGAAGATCCCGGCGAGCTTCTGCTTCTCGCCGGGATCTTCTTTTCCCAATTCCCTATTTGAAAAGGACCTTACGGCAGGCTGCGCCGCAGGGCATCGACCAAGCGGGTGGGCCCGCGCAGTTCTTCCACGAACCGTCGCTGGATGCTCTCCGCCTGGACGCTTCCTTTCCCCAAATAAAACATCGGCTTGCCCATGGACACAGCCAGGGTCAGCTTTCCGTCCGGACGAAGCCGGAGATAGGTCTTGCCCATGCTGAGCAAGCTCAGCATGGCTTCCTGGACGGGCTGGGTGAGCAGGCGCTCCGCCCAGTCGGGCCGGTCGGTCTGGACCTGGAATTTCCGGGCAAAAACCTCGCTGCCCAGGGCATTGCGGCTTCCGGTCAGGCGTCCCAGGACGCCCTTGGGCGTGATGGTGCAGTCACACCCGATCTCCTTTCCCAAGTCGCAGGCGAACCACAGGCCCAGGAAGATCTCCCGTTCCTCTTCCTTTTCCATCTCTGTCTCCGGGTCCCGGTACAATGCCATCTCGCAGAGCTTCAGACCCGCCAGCCAGACGGGCAGGCCCTGGTAGCTGGCGCTGACCACGTCGTTGGTATATAAACTGTCAAACCGGGGCAGACCGGGGCTGCCCTCTGCGATCTGGGCGCGGGTCAGGTCCTGGGCGGCGGGATACTCCACCGCCTCAAAGACCTGGTGCAGGGCGCCGGGGACCAGGCGCTGACTGATGGCCGCCTGGCCGACCTTTTGGGCGTGGTTGCCCAGGACCGCACCGACGACGGCAACCACGATGCCGCCAACGATGAGCGGCAGATTCGAGCCGACAAAGCCGACCAGGACCAAGAGACTGCCCAGGCCACCCATGACCTTGCCCAAGCCGCCTTTGGCTTTCTGTACGCCCAGCGTTGTGGTGACGTCCCGGTTGTCCTCTAAGCCGGGAACCACTTGCCGTTTATCCTCCATGGCAGGTCCTCGCTCAGTACAGCAGGTCCATGTAGTCCATGGCCCGGTAGAGGATGGTGGCGGTGGCGGCGTTGTTCACGTCCCGCTTGGGCATGAGGTAGCCGTTGTCGGTGCCCTGGACGATGCTGATGTCCAGGAGCAGCTGAATGGCGTCGGCAGACCAGGAACTGACCTGCAAATAATCGTGGAACTCACTGATCTGGGTGTAGAACTCATGGTCCTCCCCGTAGGTAGGGGCCACACCCAGGTAGTCCATCGCCCGGTACAGGAAGGTAAAGGCCTGCTCCCGCGTCAGGTCGCCGTAGGGGTCAAAGCGGGTGGGGCTCACGCCATTGGTGATGCCCGCACCGACGGCCCAGTTCACGGCACCGGACCAGGGATCATCCCAGGACACATCCGTAAAGCCCGCGTCCACCCCAATGGCCGGGGCATCCATAGCCCGCCAGAGATAGAGGACGAACTCCCCCCGGCTGGTGGGCAGGTCCGGGTAGAAATAGCCGCCGTCATGCGTCTGCATGATGTCCATGTCTACCATCTTGGAGACATAGGGGTAAGCCCAGTTTTTCGCGGGTACATCCTTGATCGTGGCGGCAGAGGCAAAGACCGCCGTCGCCAGCACCGCCGTCAGCAGCAGGGCGGAGATCAGTCGTTTCAGGTGTTTCATTGCAAGGTGCTCCTTTCTCATTTCGTCGGGCGGGAAGGGGGCTCAGAAAATATCGCCCCAGCCTTCGTCGTCTGCGTAGTCTCCCCAACCGTCATCGTCCACGTAATCGCCCCAACCTTCGTCATCGTAGCTGTAATCATACTCATCTTCGATGTAGTCACCCCAGCCGTCATCATAGTCCTCGTAGGCATCGTCCTCGGTGAGGCGGTAACTGTCCCAGCTGCCGTCGTCGTAGATCACGTCACCCCGGCCTTCCTGCCTGGGGGATGGCGTGCTGTGGTGGATGACGGTGGTGTTGTTGGTCGTGGTGCTCGTCGTGGTGGTGCCGGCGGCGGGTGCTGCCTCGTCTTCGGGGATGAGGTCTCCCTTGCCGTCGTCCTCCGGGATCGTCTCGTCCTGGGTGTCGCTCTGGTCCGGCTCCTCCTCCGGGGGGACCGGCTCATCTGTCTGGCCGCAGGCGCACAGAGTCAGCGCCAGCAGGAGTGCCAGCAGCAGCGCCGTGCATCCATGTCGTCTCTCTTTCACATCGGTTCCTCCTTCCTCTTTTTCCCGATGGGGCGGGATAGAAACATCCCACCGTACAAGCTCAGTGTACGGTGGGATGTTTTGGAAAGATAGTAACCTCTGGTTAGTTTTTCCGGCTGACCAGCTCCCCCAGTAGCCGCCGTTTGTCTCTGGCGGCCCCGGTCAGGTGGAGCTTGGTGTAGATCTGATTGACATATTGCTTCACGGTCCCCTCGCTGAGGAACAGAGCCTGGCCGATCTCCCGGTTGGATCGTCGCTCGGCAATGGCCAGACAAATCTGATACTCCGTCTCCGACAGCCCGGCCAAAGGTGCCGGGCGGCGGTGGTGGCGGAGGAGGGACGCACAGGTGGCCTCGTAAGGCTCCGTCAGCCGTTGAATTTCCCCCCGCCACTGGGCGGGCAGGTGGGGCAGCAGATTTTTCAGATGCAGCGTGTTCTCCACAAAGGGCATCCAGAACCGGTCCGGGGCCGCCAGCTCGGCGGCCTGACGCAGGGCCTCGTAGGCCTCGTTCCCCTTGCCCAGGGCATCGTAAGCCCCGGCCTGCTGGAGCAGCAGATGTAAGGTCCCCAGGGCGTAGGGGTAGGTGCTGCACTGCGCCAGGCATTGGGGCAGCCGCCCCAGGACCTTGGCGTACTCCCCCCGCGCCAGCAGCACTTGGTTCAGGATCACCTCAAACATGGGGCGGGCAGGCCGGAGCAGATTCGCCCCCTCCAGGCTGTCCCCCGCCAGCCAGCCGGGCAGCTCCTCCGGCAGGCCCAGCAAGGCTCGGAGATAGGCCCGGCAGCCGTCCAGCGCCATGAGCAGGACCGGGTCCAGGGCCGGGACCCACTCGGCCCGACGCTTATGATACCAGTCCCCTTCAAACTCCGTGGCCCCCGTCAGGGCCAGGCGCAGGGAGAGGAAGTCACAGCAGAGGAGCATATAGCGCTGCCCCTCCGCCGCCGCGGCGCTGCGGGCCTGGGCCAGGGCAATGACGGCGTCCACAAAGCACCCCTGGCCGTAGGCGACCTCCGCCTCCATGACTCGCTCGGCTCCCATGCCGTGGCCATCAGTCACCTGATAGTAATAGGGCATGGAGCGCAGCATGGTTTCCAGCTCCTGCCCCATCTCCCCCGGCGTCCGGTGGAACATCATCAGGACCGAGGGGGAGCCGAAGGTCCAGGCCCCGTTCTTATGAATGGAAATGGCGGGGCGGTCCATCTGGCGGCAGGCGCTTTGGTGGCGGACGCTCATGGCGGCAATGTCATTGTAGCCCAGGAAACTGAGGATCAGGTCGCACTCGCCCCGGAGATTTTGTTTTTCCCGTTCGGGCAAGTCACTCTGCTCCAAGACACGGGGGAGCAGGTCTTTCAGCGTCAGCATCTGAGGAATGGCCCCCAGGGAGAACAGGCGGCGCATCAAGACCAGCAGACTTCTGGGGGCGGTCAGCAGCGCCTCTTCCCGACATTGGGCCAGCCAGGACAGCAGCTTCTGCGGGGCCAGGCCCGCCATTTGCAGGCCGGTGTCCACGTCGATCAGGCGCAGGACAGAGGCATCGTCTCCGGCCTGCAAATAAAAGTGGAACGCCCGCAGATATTCCCCCTGCCGCTCATACCAGGCTCCGTGCCGGCAGTGGACGAGGCGCCGTTCTTCCGAAGGATATTCCCGGAAGCGCCGGCCCAGGCACTCCTTCATCATGTGGTGCAGGCGGTAGTTCTGGCCGTCGGGCAGGCGGCGGAGAAAGGCGTTGCTCTCCGTGAGCGCCCGCACCAGCTCCCGGCTCTCCGCCAGACCTGTGACAAAGGCCGCCTGCTCGGCAGTGAACTCATCAGCCAGGCTCATGCGGGCCAGGAAATCCACTCGCTCCTGGGGCAGTGGGTCCAGCATGGCCTCGTTGAGCATCTCGTAGATGTCGTGCCCGCTGGTCAGCAACGTCCCGTGTGCCTGGTAGGCCTTGAGATTCAGATAGACCGCAGAAAACCATCCCTCGCTGGTCTGGGCCAGGTGGGCCAGGTCAGTGGGCGGCAGCGCCACGCCGCACCGGCGGCTGTAAGCCGAGACCTCCTCCTGGCTCAAAGCCAGGTCCCCGGCGGTGATCTGGTGCAGGTCCCGGCCCAGGCGAAGGGCCTGACTGGGAGACAAGACCTGATCCCGCGACGCCACGATGAGATGGAGCGGCGCTCCCGGCAGACGGGCCAGGGCCAGGAGCAGGGCCGTGACCTGGTCGTCCTTCATCAGGTGGTAGTCGTCCAGGAAGAGGTAGTAGTCCCCCGCCCCGTCCAGCAGATCCAGCAGACGCTCTGACAGCAGGCCCAGGGCCGTGTCCCCGACAGGAAAGGCCATGGGGTCCAGCTGCCCGGCCAGGGGCGTGCCCCGCCAGGCCGCCTGAAAGCTGCGCCAGAAGAGCGGTAGATCATTGGAATAGATGCTCACCCGCACCACCTGGTCTCCCGCCTCCCGCCGGCGGTCCAGAAACCACTGGACGGCAGTGGTCTTGCCGTAACCCATGGGAGCCACAACGGTGGTGAGGGGACACTGGGCGATGGGCTCCAGTGCCTCCTGGGCGCGGGGCGAGATATAAATGCTGTTCATATCCGTGCGATAGCGGGCCATGGGACCGGCCCTCCTTTTCGTTCATTTTCAAATTTTTTGAATCATTTAGGTAAATTTAAGGTTCATGCGGTATGCTAAGCACAACAGGGACATCAAGTTCCTCCGCGCGTCCCTGTCGCACACCTTCCATAGTCGGTGTCCGGGAAAGCACTGACCCTCTCATAATCCTTCTATATTGGGAAAGACTCCATCCAGGAAAACGGTGGGGCACGCTGTCATGGCTGCCCTGCCGTTTTTCTGTAAGCTGTGAAGTGACCTCAGGGTCACTCCCCTCTCCCTGTTCTCACTTTTTTGCTATAACCATGGTACAAAAAGAATTCTACCCTGTCAAGACAATGGTCAGAAAAAACCGGAAACGACAAGGCCGGGGGACGTCAAACGTCTCCCCGGCCTTGCCATTATGGATGGTGAATCAGTATGCTTCTTATTTTGCAGACAGGTAAGCGTCGATGCTCACGGCAGCTTTCTTGCCGGCACCCATGGCCTTGACCACGGTTTGCGGGCCGGTGACAGCGTCGCCGCCGGCGAACACGCCGGGACGGCTGGTCTTGCCGTTCTCATCGGTGGCGATGCCACCCCACTGATCCTTGTCGATGCCTTTGGTGGTGTCCACCACGTCCTCGCTGTAGGAGGTACCGGTGGCGATGACCAGGTTGTCGCACTCCACATCGATGAACTCACCGGTGCTGACGGGACGGCGACGGCCGGACTCGTCAGGATCACCCAGGAGCATCTTCTCACAGCGGACGCCGGTCAGGACGCCATTCTTGCTGTAGCACTCCACAGGGTTGGTCAGCTCGCGGATCTCGATGTCTTCCTCGTAGGTGTGGGCGATCTCATCGCGGCGGGCAGGAGCCTCGGCGATGGTACGGCGGTAGACCATGATGGTCTCCGCACCCAGACGACGGGCGCAGCGGACTGCGTCCACGGCCACGTTACCGCCGCCGACCACCAGGACGCGCTTGGCGTTCTTGATGCTTGCGGGCAGGTTGGCACCGTTGAGGTTGACCTCGGTCAAGTAGTCGTTGGCAGACCACACACCCTCCAGGGAGGTGTCCAGGCCACGGGGGGTCTGGGGCACGTCGGCGCCGTTGCCGACGAAGATGGCGTCATAGCCAGCGGCGAACAGGTCGTCCACGCTCTTGTCCTTGTCGATGGCGCTGCCGGTGCAGATCTCCACACCGCGGGCCTTCAGGGTCTCGATCTCCCGGTCCACCACGCTGTTGGGCAGGACGAACTGGGGGATGCCGTAGGTCAGGATGCCGCCCACATAGGACAGCTTCTCGAACACGGTCACGTCATAACCCAGCAGAGCCAGGTCCCCGGCGCAGGCGATGCCGGCAGGGCCGGAACCGATGACGGCGACCTTCTTGCCCTTCTTCTCCACGACGGGGGCGTCCACGCCGTGGCGGGCTGCGTGCCAGTCAGCGACGAAGCGCTCCAGGCGGCCGATGCCCACGGCCTCGCCGCGCACTGCATGGGCGCAGTTCTTTTCGCACTGCTGCTCCTGGGGGCAGACACGGCCGCAGATGGAAGGCATGGTGCTTCTCACGGTGATGATGTCATAGGCGGCCTCGAAATCACCCTCAGCGACCTTGGCAATGAACTCAGGGATGCGCTGATGGATGGGGCAGCCGGCGGCGCAGGGCTGCTTGCGGCAGTTCAGGCACCGCATGGCCTCGCGGATGGCGTCGGCCTCGGTATAACCCAGTGCCACTTCGTCGAAGTTGGAGCAACGAACCTCGCGGGGCTGCTCAGGCATGGGATTTCTTTCTCTTACGTTGTTAATCATTTCGCCAGTCCCTCCTTCGGCTCCAGACTATTCCGCTTCTGGATCAGGCTGTCATAGCGGTCCTTTGCGCTCTTCTCAGACTCCTCATACAGCATGGCTGCGTGAGCAGGGTTCTTCATGGTCAGGGAGGCGTAACGGACCTCGCCCTTCAGGAAGCTCTGGTAATCCTCATTGGGCTTTGCGCTGTCGATCTGCAGGGGGTTCTTGCCAGCCTCGGCCAGACGAGGATCGAAACGCATCAGGTTCCAATAACCAGCGCGGACGGCCTTCTTCATCTCCACCATGGAGCGGTTCATACCGGCCTTCAGACCGTGGTTGATACAGGGAGCATAGGCGATGATCAGGGAAGGACCGTCGTAGCTCTCGGCCTCGCGCAGGGCCTTCAGGGTCTGGGCGGGGTTGGCGCCGATGGCGACCTGAGCCACATAGACGTGACCGCTGGTCATGGCGATCTCAGCCAGACGCTTCTTGGGGGTGGGCTTGCCGCCGGCGGCGAACTGAGCCACAGCGCCGGTGGGGGTAGCCTTGGAGGACTGACCGCCGGTGTTGGAGTAGACCTCGGTATCGAAGACCAGAACGTTGAAGTTCTCGCGGGAAGCCAGGATGTGGTCCAGGCCGCCGTAACCGATGTCGTAAGCCCAACCGTCGCCGCCGAAGATCCACATGGAGGGACGAGGCAGCAGGTCAGCGTTCTTGATGATATACTGAGCATCCTCGTTGTCGGCATAGACCTTGCACAGGGCGACCAGATACTCGCCCAGGTGGTTTGCCTCGGGGGTGTTCATCTTTTCCAGCCAAGCACCGGCAGTGCCAGCGAAAGCGGGGTTCTTTGCCAGACGCTCCACGGTGTTGCGCAGGGCGGTGCGGCGGGTGCGCATACTCACGGACATGCCGTAGCCGAACTCAGCGTTGTCCTCGAACAGGGAGTTTGCCCAAGCGGGGCCGCGACCGTTCTCGTCCACGACGTAAGGCATGCTGGGCACGGAAGCACCCCAGATGGAGGAGCAGCCGGTGGCGTTGGCGATGATGGCGTGGTCGCCGAAGAGCTGGGTGACCATCTTGGCATAAGGCGTCTCGCCGCAGCCGGGGCAAGCGCCGGAATACTCCAGATAGGGACGCAGGAACTGGGCTTCCTTGACGGTCTTGTCAGAGCCCTGCTGCACGCCCTTCTTCTTGGCGTACTCGAAGTTCTCCTGATCCTGGAACATACGGCCAGCGGAGCGCTCCATAGCCAGAGCCTTGCCGCGGGCGGGGCACATCTCCACGCAGGAGCCGCAGCCGGTGCAGTCCTCAGCGGAGACGCCGATGAAGAACTTCTTGCCGGGAGCAGTCTTGCAGTCCACGGTGGTCAGGCCCTCAGCATCCTCTTCCTTCAGAATGTAAGGACGGATGACAGCGTGGGGGCAGACGGTGGAGCACCAGTTACACTGGGTGCAGTTCTCGGCGTGCCAGACGGGGATGTCCACGGCGATGCCGCGCTTCTCGAAGGCAGCGGTACCGGAGGGAACTTTACCGGTGGCATAGGGCAGGAAGGCGGAGACGGGCAGGGCGTCGCCTTCCAGGTTGTTGGTGGGAATGAGGATGTTGCGGACGTAAGCATCCTGCTCTGCGTTCACGGTGTTGAGCTTCAGCTCAGGCTTCTCGCCGTCCACAGCGTCGGCCCAGCTTGCGGGGACCTTGACTTCCTTGGCAGCGGTCTGGCCGGCCATGACGGCGGCCACGTTCATGTCAACGATGTTCTGGCCCTTGGCGGCGTAGTCGTTGATGATACCCTGCTTCATGTACTCGATGGCATCCTCAGCGGGGATCAGATCAGCCAGCTTGAAGTAAGCGGACTGGATGATGGTGTTGATCCGGCCCTTCAGACCAATGCTGCGGGCGATGTTCACGGCATCGACGGTGTAGAGCTTGATCTTCTTCTTGGCGATGGCACGCTTGATGTCGGCGGGCAGACGGGCTTCCAGCTCGTCGCCTTCCCAGTCGCAGTTGATCATGAAGATACCGCCGGGCTTGACGTCGCGGACCATGTCATACTTGCCGATGTAGGCGGGGTTACCCACGACCACACAGTCAGCAGCGCCGACATAGTAAGAAGAACGGATGGGCTTGTCACCAAAGCGCAGGTGGCTGATGGTCAGGCCGCCGGACTTCTTGGAGTCATACTGGAAGTATGCCTGAACATACTTGTCGGTGTGGTCGCCGATGATCTTGGAGGTGTTCTTGGAAGCGCCGACCAGACCGTCGGAACCGATGCCCCAGAACTTAACGGAAGCCTGGGTGGGATCGTGGGGCAGCTCGAACTCGCACTTCTCGATGGACAGGTGGGTCACGTCATCCACGATGCTCACGGTGAAGTGGTTGTGGCCGCCCTTGGCCAGGTGCTGGAACACGGAGTACATGTCAGCGGGGGTGGTGTCCTTGGAGGACAGGCCATACCGGCCGCCGATGACGCGGATGTCCTTCATGCCGGCGTCGTCCAGCACAGCGGTAACGTCCAGATACAGAGGCTCACCGAATGCACCGGGCTCCTTGGTGCGGTCCAGAACAGCGATGCGCTGGACGGACTTGGGCAGCTCAGAGAGCATGTGCTTGGCGGAGAAGGGACGATACAGGTGGACCTCCAGCACGCCGACCTTGGCGCCCTTGGCGGTCATCACGTCCACGACTTCCTCCAGGGTGCCGCAGACGGAACCCATAGCCACGACCACGTCGGTGGCGTCGGGCGCACCGTAGTAGTTGAAGGGCTTGTAGTTGGTGCCGATGGCCTCGTTGACCTTGTTCATGTTGCCGACCACGATGTCGACCAGCTTGTCATAGGTCAGGTTGGAAGCCTCACGGTGCTGGAAGAAGGTTTCGGGGGGCTCGTTGGAGCCGCGGTGATAGGGGTGGTGGGGCAGGTTGGCCTCGGCGTGGAACTTATCCACGGCATCCCAGTTGACCATGCCCTTCAGGGTCTCATAGTCCCAGGTACGCAGCTTCTGGATCTCGTGGGAGGTACGGAAGCCGTCGAAGAAGTTGATGAAGCCCATGCTGCCCTCGATGGCGGACAGGTGGGAAACAGGAGCCAGGTCCATGACCTCCTGGGGGGTACCGGAGGCCAGCATTGCCATACCGGTGCCGCGGCAGGCCATCACGTCCTGATGGTCACCGAAGATGGACAGGGCGTGGGTGGTCAGGGTACGGGCTGCGACGTGGAACACGCCGGGCAGGCCCTCGCCAGCGATCTTATACAGGTTGGGGATCATCAGCATCAGGCCCTGAGAGGCGGTGAAGGTGGTGGTCAGGGCGCCGGTGGACAGGGAGCCATGGACGGCACCGGCAGCGCCGGCCTCAGATTCCATCTCCACGATGTTCACGCGGTTGCCGAAGATGTTTCTTCTATCTTGGTTGGCCCATTCGTCCACGTGCTCTGCCATGGGGGAAGAGGGGGTGATGGGGTAAATAGCGGCTACCTCAGTAAAAGCATAGGCGACGTGGCCGGCGGCGGTGTTCGCGTCCATACTCTTAAAGGGTCTGGTGTCTTTCACTTTTTTCATTTTGCCGCGCCTCCTTTCTGTGCTGCCATGGCACGAACCTGAACATAGGTGAACTCCGGCATCTCCCGTGCGCTGATCACGCCGTTGGGGCAGACATAGGAGCAGATGTTACAGTCTTCGCAGCGCTCAGGCTCGATGACGGCACGGCCGTTCTCCATGTGGATCAGGCCGTCAGGGCAGTTGGCAGCGCAGTCGCCGCAGCCGATACAGCCGACCCAGCACAGCTGCTTGCGGACCTCAGGATCATCCTGGGAGGCGCAGGGAACCAGCTTGGCGCCCTTGTAAGGCACGATGACGGGCAGCTCCTGGGGGCAGACGTGGACGCAGGCGGTGCAGCCCACGCACTTGTCGGGATCGACCTTGGCGGTGCCGTTGACGATCTCGATGGCGTCGAAGCGGCAGGCCTGGACGCAGTCGCCGAAGCCGGCGCAGCCGAAGTTGCAGTGGCCGTCCAGGGCCATCTTCACGGCCTCGTGGCAGTTGGTGGCACCGGCCTGGGCATAGACCTCATGGTTGTGCCAGCCGCCGCGGCAGCGGACGAAAGCGACGGTGGACTTGAGCTTGGTCAGATCATGGTAGGTATCCTCGATGATCTTCTTGCGGCAGGAGACGGTGCAGGCCACGCAGCCCACGCACTTCTCATAGTCGATGACGGCGCAGTTATCCACGATGGAGATGGCCTCTTCGGGACAGGCCTCGGCGCAGTCGCCGCAGCCGATACAGCTGTGGCCGCACAGACGCAGGGCAACGTCCTCCTCGTCCTGGTTGGAGCAAGGCACGAAGTTGGAGGCATCGTCGGGGACCATGTGGACCAGCTTCTGGGGGCAGACATCGGCGCAGGCGCCGCAGCCGTTGCACTTGGACTTATCCAGGTGCACGTTGCCGTGCTCAATGGTGAGCGCACCGAAGGTGCAGGCATCCACGCAGGAGCCGGAGCCGACGCACCCATACGTACATTCTCCTGCCAGGAAACCGCTCTTCACGGCCTCTTCGCAGGAAGCGTAGACCTTCAGCCGGGACTTGCCGGCGGCACAGCCGGTGCACTTGATGAAGGCTGTCTCGTGCTTGGCAGGCAGGGCTTCCCCGCCGGTCAGCGCAGCAATGGCGATGATGTCCTCGTCGGTACAGGCGGGACATAGGTTCACCGAACCGCCCTTGGCGATGGCTTCGGCACATTTGTCACAAGAGGCAAATCCACATCCGCCGTGGCCGGTGCAGTCGGTACCCGGAAGCAGCTTCCGGATTTCTTTTGCAAGATTGTTTGGCTGCATACTAAATTCACATCCTTAAAATTCTGCTTTGCAGAGTTCCTTAAATCCGTCCTTATTATCCTACTTGAAAAACAGAATGTCAACAGGTTTTCGCTGGTTTTTTGTATTTTTTCGCCACTTTCTTGTGAGTTTGCAGAGGCTAATTTGTAGCAACAGTCATCTTTTCTGTCTTTTTCAGGAAGTTTAGGCTAATTTTTTGTATTGTTGACATCCCTACCGACATGTGGTACATTAAAATGTGCTGAATATCTGGTTGCAGGTGAAATCATCTCTTTGTCAATCGGGATCGTTTGGCATTATCCTATCGTTTTGGAGGGGGTTCTCTTGCCCAAGGTTTTTCTATCCGGCTACGCCAAGCTGCCCGACAACACCACCGCCCAGAAGCTCTATTCCCACCTGGTCCTGGTGGTCACAGCGGAGATGCCCGGAGGGATCATCCAGGACGCAGACTGCACCATGGCCACGGAATTGGGCCGCCGCTTCATCCGGGAGCTGCTCACCGGCTACGACCTGCACCGGGGGCCGGAGCCGCTGGTGGAGCTGCTGAACCAGACCTATCACGGCCACCTGCGGAAAGCCCTGCAAACCTGCATCAAAGGCATCTGCCTTCAGTTTGGGGAGCTCAACCGCGCCGCCGCGAAGCAGTCCGGCTGACCGCTTCCCTGCCCTCACCAAGATACCTTATCTTATTATAGAGACACTTCCACGAGAATTTGAGAGAAGGAGGGACCCCCATGCTGCTGTCCGGCGAGGAGATCAAAAAGAACCTGGGCAAAGACATTATCATCGAGCCCTTTCGCCCGTCCCAGCTCAACCCCAACAGCTACAACCTGCGCCTTTCCAACGAGCTGCTGGTCTACGACACCGACACCCTGGACATGAAAGCCAAGAACCCCGTCAAGCACCTGACCATCCCCGAAAGCGGACTGCTGCTGGAGGCCAACAAGCTCTATCTGGGCCGCACGGTGGAGTACACCAAGACGGATCGATTCGTCCCCATGCTGGAGGGCCGCTCCTCTGTGGGCCGGTTGGGTCTGTTCATCCATGTGACGGCTGGGTTTGGCGACGTGGGCTTTGCCGGGTACTGGACGCTGGAGATGTTCTGCATCCACCCCATCGTGATCTACCCCAACGTAGAGATCTGCCAGATCTATTACCACACCATCCTGGGCGACTATGAGAAATACGAGTCCGGCAAATACCAGAACAATACCGGAGTCCAGCCCAGTATGCTGTACAAAGACTTTCTGCGGGACGAGGAGACGTAACCGCTCCCCACTTACTTCCGCAGGATATACATTATATTATAGAGAGACAGAGCGCATCGTGAGCGCTCTGTCTCTTTTTGCAGAGAAAAACCCGGCTCCCTGCCAAAGCAGGGAGCCGGGTTCAGGTGCATCAGAAAGTCAATCGTTTTGATTGGATTCGGAAAAATACGGTTGGGGATGAAAGAGTGGGTCAGGTGATGTATGGAGAAGCTTACGCCTTCTTGGCAGCCTTAGCAACAGCCTTGCCGTCCAGGTCGTCCAGCTCGGCGCGGGTATTCTTCATATAGATCTCGATACCCTCTTCGATGTTGGCGCGGCGCTCCTTCTTGTTCATGCCCACGATCTCCATGAAGATACAGAGAACGATACCGACGAACAAGCCATACGATGGGTTGGCGCAGGTGGCGATAGCACCGGCGGTGATACCGGCAACACCACGCTCCACGTTGGTGCGGGTCATGTTGATGCCGACGTAGAAGGAACCAAAGGCCTGGATGATCAGGGTCTGGGCCATGGCCAGAGGCAGGATGGGCTTGATCAGAGCCATCAGAGGCACGATCAGCTGGCAGATCCACTTGGTGGTGTTGAAGGTGCAGGAACCACCGAAGATGGAGTACATGTTTTCCTTACCGGTCTTATAACGCTCGGCCACGGACACGGTCATAGCAGACCACAGAGGACCGGACATGGTGCAGGTGGGGCTGAAGAAAGCCTCAAGCAGGTTACGGAAGCCGCAGCACATGTTGGTACGGTCGGGGTTGACGTCGATGTACTCGTCCTCACGATACCGCTTGGTGTCTTCCATGAAGGCAGTACCACCGACGATATCGCCGAATGCGATAACGTAGCACATGATGGCCATGGGCAGGTCCTTGGCCAGGATGGACGCAGGAGGAATGCCGATGCCGAGGATGGAGAAGTTGCCCCAGACCCACTTCAGGCCGGGCAGGGGGTTGAACCAGAAGCTGGTGACGGTGGAGAAGTCAGGCAGGTCGACCTCGCCGATGATCCAAGCAATGATACCACCGAGGATGATGGAAGGCACGAAGCCGGCCTTGGTGATGAGCTTGATGAAGGGGTTCTTGCTACCAAACTTGACCTTGGCAAAGCCGTTGGAGAAGAGGAGGAACAGGCCGAAGCAGCAGCCGATGGACCAGGAGACAGGGTACATGAAGAAGCCCTTGCCGCCGGCATCCAGCGCCTTAAAGCCATAGGGGCCGACACAGGCCGCAAAGCCTGAGCCGATCAAGATACCTGCTTTCAAAGACTGGGGGCAGATGTCGATGATCTTGGTGGCGATGCCGGTCGCGCCCAGGATGACGTAGATCAAACCAAGCATCAACTCCATGCCGACCAGAGCATGCATACGAGCAACGCCCTCGAAGTTCAACAGGAATGCGGTGATCAACGGCACGGCAGGTGTGATCCAGCCGCCGATCAGGGGGTCGCCCAAGGTGTTGTTGACCATGTACAGCAGCTCATGGACGAACACGATGGACAGTGCCATTTCAAATGTGAATCCGAACAGGTCCTGCAGATATGCAGTTGCTGCGGAGCCGGTCATGAACACGACGCAAGCCTGGATCATTTCTGGAATTTCCCATTCGTAATGCACGAAGGGGATCCGAAGATCGAACTTCCAGATCTTAATGCAGGGTTGCTTCGCGCCGTCTTTACGCCGGGCACTAGGAAGCATTAAGTTCATTACGTTCCCTCCTACTAAAAATACACTGTTTGCTTAACTTGCAATTTTTCCTTCGACTTTACTGTGAAAAGTAAAGTCCTTCTCCTTTTCCACGTCTTTTCATCGATGCAAGCTCATTGTACCACGATTTACACAAAACGCAAGGCCTTTTGCTTCGGTATTTTACACAAATATACATTATTTGCACAAGAAATCATCCCGTTTTTTGTTGCTATTGCTCGGTTTTTTCCGCATTTTTGACGTAAAATCAAATTTTTTATGGACGCATTGTGAACACTTTGCCTGTCAAAAGCCTATTTTTTGTTTTCTATGGAAATAGCACAAAGGAAATTTTTTCTTTTTCGTCTTTTTTCTTCCTCAATTTTCCTATTTTTTCTGCAAGTCATTTTTGCTAAGCCGTCAATTCTTTTATCGAAGTGATTTGTTAAAAAAGACGGGAGAGACGTTGTTCGTCTCTCCCGTCTTGGGTGCCCCTGTGGGAGGGGGCTGCATCGTATCAGTCATATTCCGGGTCACGACCGGTGGTCGTCGTGTTGGAGGTGTCTGTCGTGTCGGTGCTGCTGTCCGTTGTCTGGAAGTCGCTGGCGGTGGCGCGGTAGCCGCGGCCATTCTGCTTGCTGATCTGGAAGATGTTCACGTCCTCCGCGGTCAGAGAAGCGGTATAGGGATTCACCAGGCGGTTGATCATCTCCAGGCTCTTGCCCGGCTCCAGCTCATAGCAGTAGCGGGTGGAGCCATAGGTCACGCTGCCATCGCCGGGGAGCGCATCGCCGGAGACGCCGCTGTCCAGATTCACGCCCACGGCCTTGGTCACGAACCAGGTCAGGTCGGTGGCGGAGAGGTTGGTCTCGATGTTCCGCTGCATGATGCTCACGAACTGGTCCAGCTTGCCGATGTTGGCCACGAGCTTCTTGGCCACGGTGATCATCAGCTTCCGGACCGTCTCGCTGCGCTGGATGTCGCCCATGGGATACCCGGTGCCGTCGCCGTTCTTACGGAAGCGGCAGACCTTCATGGCGTCCTCGCCGTCGAGGTGCTGCATGCCGGGCTGGAAGAAAATGCTCAGGTCCTGGGTGGGGTCGTTGTAATACATCTCCACGGGGACGTTGAAGTCCACGCCGCCCACGGCGTCCACCAGCTCCCGGAAGCCGTCCAGGTCGATCTGGATATAGAAGTCGATGGGATAGCCCACCAAATCAGAGACCATGGACTGGAGGTTCTCCACGCCCTTGTGCATGGCGGCGTTGATCTTGGGGCTGGACTGGTCCACCAGGGTGTCACGGGGCACAGAGAGCATGCCGATCTTCTGGTTGGGCACGTCATAGGTCACCAGCATGATGGCGTCCGCATTGCCGCTGGCCTGGTCGGGACAGCAGAGCATGAACGTGTAGGTCTGTTCTCGTCTGGTGTGGTCACCGGTGGTCATACCGGGGACTATTTCCTGGGATGTTTGGCTTCCCGTGTCATCCGGCTGCTTGATCTCCGGGGCACGGACGGTGAACTTCAGCGCTGCATAGGCGATCACGATGATGGCAGCGATCACGACCACTGCGATATAGATGCCGCGCAAAATGCGGTATTTTTTCTTCAGCCGACGCTTTTTCTTTTTGGCCACAGCTACGGCCTCCTTTGTCTGTGTTTTTCCTGCATACAAATGCACACAAGCACAAACAGTATACCCAATTTTCCCCTATTCGGCAATAGTTTTGGCTCAACTTTGCCAGGATTTCCAATTTCATCATCTTTTTTTCACACTTTCGCATCTTTTCGTCAAGATAAAAAACGGATACTATAATAAGGTAAGGCAGAACATCCGTCCGATTCCGACGGTACCTATCTTTTCCTGAGAATTGTCCCAAACCCCTTGCATGTTGCCGGTGGGTGTGCTATAATGTGCATGATTTGAAGATGTAAGTTAGGACAGAGTGGGGCTTGCCCCGCTCTTTCTTTTATGAATACGTTGCGTGCAGCGCCCCCCGGCGCATGGAGGTTACTATGTCCAAAATCACTGATCTGACCGCACAGCTGGCCCGCCCTGTGGTGGAAGAAAACGGCTGTACCCTGTGGGACGTGGAATACGTCAAGGAAGCCGGCAGCTGGTATCTGCGGGTGTATATTGATAAGGAGACCGGCGTCTCCATCGACGACTGCGAGGCCGTCAGCCGGACCCTGTCGGACCTGCTGGACGAGGCGGACCCCATTCAGGACGCCTATACCTTCGAGGTCTCCTCCGCCGGGGCCGACCGGGCCTTGAAAAAGCCGGAGCATTTTGCGGCTTTTCTGGGCGAGCAGGTGGACGCCAAGTTCTACCAGCCCGTGAACGGCCAGAAGGCCGTCACCGGCACGTTGGTCGGCTATGACAACGGCGATGTGACCCTGGACCTTGGCGACGGCCCCGTGACCTTCGCCAAGAAGGACGTGGCCCAGGTCCGCCTGCACGTTGGATTTTAAGTTTACTCGAAAAGAACCCCGGTCCAGAGCCTAGTCTGTGCGCTCTGTGCCGTTCCATACCACTGAGTTTGAGGAGACGATCAAAAGTCATGGCAAAAAAAACAACGAAGAAAGCAGCGAAAAGCAATGAGCTGGACGGCAAGGAATTCTTTGCCGCCGTCACCCTGATCGAGAAAGAGAAGGGCATCCCCCGGCACTACATGCTGGAGAAGATCACCCAGGCCCTGGTCTCCGCCTACAAGCGGGACCACGAGGGCGTGACCGACAATGTGTTCGTGGAGGCCAACGAGATCACCGAGACCGTGCGGATGTACGTCAAGAAGGAGATCGTGGAGGAGGTCACGAACCCCGCCACCGAGATCGCCCTGGCCGAGGCCCGCAAGAGCCTGCCCTCCGCCCAGAGCGGCGACGTGGTCCGCATCGAGATCAAGCCCCGGAACTTCGGCCGCATCGCCGCCCAGACGGCCCGGCAGGTCATCATCCAGGGCATGCGGGAAGCCGAGCACAGCATGATCTACGACATGTTCAGCTCCAAGGAGCATGAGATGCTGGTGGGTACCGTCACCCGCGTGGATCCCCGGAACGGAGCCGTCACCCTGCGCATCACCAGCGACGGCGAATCCACCGACGCTTACCTCTCCCCCTCCGAGCAGGTCCGGGGCGAGGTGGCCCACGAGGGCGACCGTCTGAAGGTCTATGTGGTGGAGGTCCGCCGCTCCAGCCGCGGGCCCCAGATCCTCATCTCCCGCACCCACCCCGGCCTGGTCAAGCGCCTGTTCGAGCTGGAAGTGCCGGAAATTTACGACGGCACCGTCGAGATCCGCTCCATCGCCCGCGAGGCGGGCAGCCGCTCCAAGCTGGCCGTCTGGTCTGCCGACGAGAACGTAGACCCCATCGGTGCCTGCGTAGGCCCCAAGGGCGCCCGCGTGAACAACGTGGTCGCCGAGCTGGGCAGCGAGAAGATCGACATTATTAAATATAGCGACGACCCCGCCCAGTATGTGGCCGCCGCCCTCTCCCCCGCCGATGTTCTCTCCGTTCTGCCCCTGGAGGGCAGCAAAAGCTGCCGCGTGGTGGTGCCCGACGACCAGCTCTCTCTGGCCATCGGCAAGGAGGGCCAGAACGCCCGTCTGGCCGCCAAGCTCACCGGCTATAAAATCGACATCAAGTCCGCCTCCGCCGCCCACGAGTGGGAGGAAGAGGACGCCCTGGCCGAGGCCGAGCGTGCCGCCCAGGCCGCCGAGGAAGCGGCTGAGGATGCTGTCTTTGCCGAGGAGCCCGCAGACGGCGAGGACACCCTGCCCGACGACGAGGCCCCTGCCGCTGAGGAACCTGCCGAGGACTCCACGGAGGAAGCACCCGCCGAGGAAGCATCCAACGACGAGACCCCCGCAGAAGAAGCCCCCGAAGCTCCGGAGGCCTGACCCAAAGACCAACAGCGTAAGCTGATCGTCTATACCATAGATCGGATAGAGAGAAGGAAGGAGGCAGCACCGTGCCGAAGAAGATCCCCCTGCGCCAATGCCTTGGCTGCCGGGAAATGAAACCGAAACGGGAGCTGATCCGGGTGGTCCGCTCTCCCCAGGGCGAGATCAGCCTGGACTTCCACGGCAAAAAGCCTGGGCGCGGGGCCTACCTCTGCCCCGACCCGGCATGTCTGAAGCGGATCCGCAAGTCGAGAGCCCTGGAACGGGCCTTTGACCTGCCCATTCCCGACGCCGTGTACGACGCCCTTGCCCAGGAGATGGAAGGAGGTGGTCTGGATGGATAGTATTCCTTCCCTGCTGGGCCTTGCGCTGCGAGCAGGGCGGCTTGCCGTGGGCGAAGAGCCTGTTGGGACAGCCTGCCGGTGCCACAAGGGGTACCTGCTGCTGCTGGCCAGCGACGCGGCGGACAACACCATCCGTCGGGCCCTTCATTTCAGCCAAGCCGGAAAAACCATCTGTCTCACCCTCCCCCTGACCAAGGAGGAGCTGGGCAGCGGCCTGGGCCGCACGAGCTGCGCCATGGTCGCCGTGACGGACGTGGGCTTTGCCGCGTCCATCGCCGAGCGCCTGGCCCAGGACGACCAGGAGACCTACGGCGAAGCCTGGCAGACCTTAGCCCAGAAGGCCGCCCGCGTGAAACAGCGCCGGGACGCCAAGCGCTCCCCCAACAAGAACAAGGGGAAGCGCAGGAAAGCATAATTATGGAGGTGGCTTTATTTGAGTTTTGAGAATAAATATCGTGTACACGAGGTAGCCAAGGACTTTGGCAAGCAGACCAAGGACATCACCCAGATCCTGACCACATACGCTACGGCCCCCAAGAACCACATGCAGGTGCTCAGCGACAAGGAGCTGTCCATCGTCTTTGAGTATATGACCCAGCACAACCAGGTGGCCGACATGCAGGCCTCCCTGGCCACCGCCCCCAAGGGCGGCGAGAACCGCGGCCGCAACGACAGAAACGACCGCGGCGGTGACCGCAACCGGAACGACCGGGGCGACCGCAACGGCCAGCAGGGCCAGAGACGGGACAACCGCGACGGCGGCCGGAATGACCGCAACGACAGAAACGACCGCAACGGCAGACCCGGTGACCGCGGCCCCCGTAACGACAGAAACGACCGCGGCCAGCAGAACCGGCAGGGCGGCCAGAACCAGCACAACAACCAGGCCCCCAAGTCTGGCAGCCAGAACAACCAGCAGGCCCAGCAGCCCGCGAACCGCCCCACCAGCCGCGTACCTGAGAAGAAGCTGGTGGACACCCGCAAGGGCGGCAACGTGAACCTGGATAAGTACGACGAGCATCTGGAGACCCTGGCGCCTGAGCGGGCCAACCGGATGCAGAGCGGCAAGCAGAAGATCCAGAGCCGCAACAACCACCGCAAGGGCGCTACCTTCGGCAACAAGCGCCGCCAGGAAGAGCAGGAAAAGATGCGCAAGCTCCAGCTGGAGATCGCCAAGAAGACGCCCCTCACCGTCAAGATCCCCGATGAGATCGGCGTGGGCGAGCTGGCCTCCCGCATGAAGAAGACCGGCGCCGAGGTCGTCAAGCAGCTCATGAAGCTGGGCGTCATGGCCTCCCTGTCTGAGATCATCGACTATGATACCGCCGCCCTGGTGGCCATGGAGCTGGGCTGCAAGGTCGAGAAGGAAGTCATCGTCACCATCGAGGAGAAGCTCATCGACACCGCCGAGGACAAAGAGGAGGACCTGGTTCCCCGCGCCCCCGTCGTGGTCGTCATGGGCCACGTGGACCACGGCAAGACCTCCCTGCTGGACTATATCCGGAACTCCCAGGTGGCCGAGGGCGAGGCCGGCGGCATCACCCAGCACATCGGCGCTTACCAGGTCGATGTGAACGGCTCCCCCATCACCTTCCTGGACACCCCCGGCCACGAGGCCTTTACCGCCATGCGTGCCCGCGGCGCCATGATCACGGACATCGCCATCCTGGTGGTGGCTGCCGACGACGGCATCATGCCCCAGACCGTGGAGTCCATCAACCACGCCAAGGCCGCGGAGATCCCCATCATCGTGGCCATCAACAAGATGGATAAGCCCGAAGCCAACCCTGAGCGCGTCAAGCAGCAGCTGACCGAGTACGGTCTCGTCAGCGAAGAGTGGGGCGGCGACACCATCTGCTGCCCCATCTCCGCCAAGACCGGCATGGGCGTAGACAACCTGCTGGAAATGGTCGTCCTGACCGCCGAGATGCGTGAGCTGAAGGCCAACCCCAACCGCTCCGCCCACGGCGCTGTCATCGAGGCCCGCCTGGACAAGGGCCGCGGCCCCGTGGCCACCCTGCTGGTCCAGAACGGCACCCTGCACCAGGGTGACGTGATCATCGCCGGCACCGCCGTGGGCCGTGTCCGCGCCATGACCGACGCCAAGGGCCGGAAGATCAACGAGGCCGGCCCCTCCGTGCCTGTGGAGATCACCGGTATGGGCGAGGTTCCCGGCGCCGGCGACGACTTCCACGCCGTGGCCGACGAGCGTATGGCCCGCGAGCTGGTGGAGCAGCGCAAGCACGAGAACAAAATGGCCGCCAACTCCTCCAGCCAAAAAGTTACTCTGGACGATCTGTTCTCTCAGATCCAGCAGGGCGAGCTGAAGGACCTGAACATCATCGTGAAGGCCGACGTGCAGGGCTCCGCCGAGGCCGTCAAGGCTTCCCTGGAGAAGCTGACCAACGAGGAGGTCCGCGTGCGGGTCATCCACTGCGCCGTCGGTGCCATCAACGAGTCCGACGTCATGCTGGCCTCCACGTCCAACGCCATCATCGTGGGCTTCAACGTCCGCCCCGATGCCAACGCGAAGGACACGGCCGCCCGCTCCAAGGTCGACATGAGAATGTACCGCGTCATCTACGACTGCATCAACGAGATGGAAGCGGCCATGAAGGGCATGCTGGCCCCCAAGTTCAAGGAAGTCTCCTTGGGCGCTGCCGAGGTCCGCGAGGTCTACAAGATCACCGGCGCGGGCATCATCGCCGGCTGCTATATCACCGAGGGCAAGGTGCAGCGCAACGCCCAGATCCGCCTGGTGCGGGACGGCATCGTCGTCCACGAGGGCACCATCTCCTCCTTGCAGCGCTTTAAGGACGCCGTCAAGGAAGTGGCCCAGGGCTACGAGTGCGGCATCGGCATCGAGAAGTACAGCGACATCAAGGTCGGTGACGTGATCGAAGCCTTCATCATGGAGCAGATCGAGGTCTGATCCTCTCTGCCCCGCTAGAACAACAAATCCAGGTCTCCCCGCCCGGACGGGGCGGGGAGACCCTTTTGAATTTTCGGAGGGAAATTCTATGGCCTCAAATCGAATCGGACGGATCAACGAAGAGATCCAGCGGGAGCTGGCAGCGCTCTTCCGCACCGTAAAAGACCCCCGTGTGCATGGGCTGGTCTCCATCACGCACGTGGAGACCACCCCGGACCTGCGCTACGCCAAGGTCTATGTGAGCGTGCTGGACAAGAGCGACGTGAAAGAAGTCATCAAGGGCCTCAAGTCCGCCGGCGGCTACCTGCGCCGGGAGCTGGGCCGCGCCCTCTCCCTGCGCTATACCCCGGAGCTGGTGTTCCAGGCCGATGACTCCATCGACAAGGGCACCCATATCTTAAAGCTCCTCAACGACATCGAACGGAAGGAAACGGGAGGGGACCAATGACCGACCATCAGACCGCCCAGCGTCTGCTGGCCATGGAGAACGTGCTCATCCTCACCCACCGCCGCCCGGACGGGGACACCATCGGCTGCGCCTGCGCCCTGTGCCTGGCCCTGCGCCAGCTGGGCAAGACCGCCTGGGTGCTGCCCAATGAGGACGCCCACGGGCTCTTCACCCCCTATTTCGAGGGCGTGCTGGCCCCGGCGGAGTTCGTGCCCCAGTTCGTCGTGTCGGTGGACACGGCCGCCCTGGGGATGCTCCCCGGCAGCGGCAAGGCCTATGCCGACCGCATTGACCTGGCCATCGACCACCACGGCTCCAACGAGGGCTACGCCAAGCAGACGCGGGTCGATCCCGACTGCGCCGCCTGCGCGGAGCTGCTGTACCGCATTTTGGTCGAGATGGGCGTGCGCATCACCGCCCCCATTGCCCTGCTACTGTATATGGCCATCGCCACGGACACCGGCTGCTTCGTCTACTCCAACACCACGCCGGACACCCATCGCATCGCCGCCGCGCTCATGGAGACCGGCTTTGACGCCCAGTGGGTGAACAAGCGGCATTTCCGGGTCAAGTCCCTCAAGCGGATGCAGATCGAGAGCCGCCTCGTTCGGGAGATGGACCTGGCTCAGAACGGCACGCTGGTCTTTGCCTATGTGACCCTGGATCTCATCCGGGAGCTGGAAGCCACCGAGGAGGACCTGGAGGACATCTCCGCCTTCATCGGCCAGCTGGAGGGCGTGGACAACGCCGTCACCATCCGGCAGCTCAAGCCAGAGGAGTGCAAGATCTCTCTGCGGACCGACGGAAAGACCCTGAACGCCTCGGCGGTCTGCGCCGTGTACGGCGGCGGCGGACATGCAGCTGCCGCTGGCTGCACCATCCAGGGCACCCCCGCCCAGGCCAAGGCCGCCATGCTGAAAGCCATCGAGCAGGTGCAGCATGGCTAACGGTATCCTCATCATCGACAAGCCCACGGACTGGACCAGCCACGACGTGGTGGCCAAGCTCCGGGGGATCTTGCACGAAAAGCGCATCGGCCACGCGGGAACGCTGGACCCCATGGCCACCGGTGTGCTGCCCGTCTTTGTGGGCCGGGCTACCCGCGCGGTGGAGTTCGCCGCCGAACGGGAAAAGGAATACCTGGCCGGGCTGCGCCTGGGGCAGGTCACGGACACCCAAGACGTGACCGGCTCGACGCTCTCCACCGCTCCCGTCTCTGTGACACGGGAAGATGTGGAGAAGATCTTAGCCCAATTCCGGGGAGACATCCGGCAGATCCCCCCCATGTACTCCGCCATCAAGAAAGAGGGCAAAAAGCTCTATGAGCTGGCCCGGCGGGGGCAGGAGGTGGAGCGTCAGCCCCGGCCCATCACCATTTACGAGCTGGAGTTACTGGACCAGCTCTCCCCCACGGACTATACCCTGCGGGTCAAATGCTCCAAGGGGACGTATGTCCGCACGCTCTGCCATGACATCGGGCAGGCGCTGGGCTGTGGGGGAACGCTTTTCTCCCTGCGCCGGACCCAGTCGGCGGGTTTTGCCCTGGGCCAGGCGGTGACGCTGGAGCAGGTACAGGCAGCGGCAGATCCCGCTGCCCTGCTGCTGCCGGTGGACGCCTATTTTGCCGGGCACCCGGCCCTGACCCTGACCAGCCAGCGGGCGGAAAAGAAAGTCCGCAACGGAAATACGCTCTCCCTGGAGGCCCCGGACGGGGTCTATCGGGTCTATGGCCCGACGGGGGATTTTCTCGCCCTGAGCCGGCTGACCCAGGGCGTGCTGACCACAATAAAAAGCTTTTTCGAGGTGTAAGAACTTGGAACAGAAAAAACGTGTGATTGCCCTGGGCTTTTTCGACGGCGTGCACAACGGCCACGCCGCCCTGATGCGCCGCACCGCCCAGGTGGCAAAGGAGACGGGAGCCACCCCCTCCGCCTTCACCTTTGACCCCCATCCCCAAACGGTGATCTTAGGCCGTCCCATGCCCCTGCTCACCTCCCCGGAGGACCGGGCGGACCTGATGCGGAAGTATTACGGCATCCAGGACGTGATCGTGGAGCCCTTCACCCCCGCGCGGATGAAGCAGCCCTGGCGGGAGTTTTTGGTGGACACCCTCATCAAGGATCTGGGGGCCATCCATCTGGTGGCCGGCCACGACTATCACTTCGGCTATAAGGGCGAGGGCAACCCCCAGCTGCTGAAAGAGACCTGCCAGGAGCTGGGCGTCGGCTGTGACATCATCCCCCGCGTGGAGCAGGACGGCATCACCGTCTCCTCCACCTATATCCGCACCTTAGTCGCCCAGGGGGAGATCGAACGCGCCAACGAATTTCTGGGCCATCCCTACACCCTCAGCGACCGGGTGTCCCACGGCAAGAAGCTGGGCACCACCCTGGGCTTCCCCACGGTGAACCTGAAGCTGAAGGAGAACGTTCTCTCCCCCGCCAAGGGCGTCTATGCCACCAAGGTCATCCTGGAAAACGGCGACACCCACCTGGCCGTGACCAACGTGGGCACCCGCCCCACCATCGACGACGGCAACCAGCTGACCATCGAGGGCTTCATCCTGGATTTCCACGGCGACCTCTACGGCCAGAAGATCCAGATGGAGTTTTACAAGTACCTGCGGGAGGAGCGGAAGTTCCCCTCCTTCGAGGCCCTCACCGCCGAGGTCATGCACAACGCCGACCAGACGCGGGAGTACTTTGCTCAGAATCCCTGATTGTCTTTCCAAGGTCATAAAAAGGACTCCGACGGATGCAGTTTGATCCTGCACTTCCGTTCGGAGTCCTTTTTCATTTCTCATGTTTTTGCATAGACTCTCATTCGCTCGTGTCTCCAGGGCCGGAAAACAGAGGTCCGCAGAAAATCAGCCTAAGAAGAGGAAGCCATACGCCAAGTAGGTGATAGATGTCAGTGCAGCGGCACACAGGGCAAACGGCATCTGGGTCTTTACGTGGTCCAGGGGTTGGATCCCCGTGGCCTGGCCGATGAGGATAGAGTTATCCGAGTAGAAACACAGCTGGGTGCCACACACCGAGCCGGAGAAGATCGCTGCGATCGCCACGGCCAGATTCGCGTCTATCGCCTGCGCCAAGGGGATGACAAAGGGCACCATGATGGCCGACACGCCCCAAGCATTGGCCATGGCAAATGTCATGAGGGTTGACACCAGGAACACCACAAAGGGGAGCGCTTGGCCGGCCATCAGGGGAGCGACCTTGCTGATGATGTACTCAGACATCCCCAGATTTTCGCAGGCTGCCTTGAAGAGAAACGCAATGACCAGCAGCGCCAACACAGAAATCATCGTTGAAAACCCTTCCCATACTGTATCCACAAATTCGGATATAGACATCAGCTTTCGGGCGATGTACAGGATACAGGTGAAGACCAGGGCGATCATGATGCCCGGCAGCACGTCAATATCAAAATAGACAGTGGCGACCAGCAGGACCAGGATAGGCAGGATGAAGTCAATCATGCCGCCTGTCTTGCGCTGGGTCGTGTCTGCGTCCTCCACTGCGGTGCTCTCCGCTTCGACCGGGCCGGTCTCTGGGTAGAGCTGTCCGGTCTCCTCCGCCTGCTTCTGGTATCTTCGGATCGGGCCAAAGAGCGGGATGACCCCGGCAATGACCAAGAGCAGGATCAGCAAACAGAACATGGGGTAGAACATGAAGGGAATAGACTGAATATAGGCCAGCACACCGCTCCCCCCTTCGGGGGCAGCACCGGCATTCTCGATCAGACTGGCATAGTAGATGGACCAGGAGGAGAGCGGGATGAGCACCACCACAGGCGCAGAGGTGGATCCAATGACGTAAGCTGTCATGGTTCGATGGATCCGGTGTGGGTCGTTCAACCGTTTGCCAATGGAGCCAGTGGTGAGGATGTTCAGGTAGTCATCCACAAACAGCAGAACGCTGAGGGCCCACTCCGCCAGCAGGGACTTCTTTTTGGTGGTGCCAAAACGGGAGAGCACATTTGCAAAGCCCATAGCGACGCGGGACTTTTCAAAAACGCCCACCAGACCTCCCAGCAGGCCAACTACCAGAAGCACCCAGATATTTTCCGCAGCAACCGTCTGAAGCTGCTCCACAAGGGCCGAGAACCAATCTCCCTTATAGCCGATGATCAAGGCCAGGAGGGTGGCAACGAGCAGGGATTCAAAGGTTCGTTTGGTGATCAGAGCAACGACAATAAGCGTAAGCACAGGAAGAAGACTGATGATTCCATAGGTTCCGTACATAGATCGATGATCTCCCTTTCCGCGAAAGGCGCTAATGGAGCCATAAAGTGTAACGCCTCCGCATAGATATAGAATGTGTTTTGTGGAAGGACAAGAATTCGGTATGCTATGCTCTGTCTACCTTTGGTTATGACATTGGCCTGTGGTATTCTCTTTTTTGTTGTTTTTTGTAATGTGGACCTTTCTCCTGTTGTGCTTCAGCTTCTGGGGTCACCTTCCAGAAGAAGGCGCATGATCTCCCACCGTGAGGATACATCCAGCTTACGGAAAATATTCTGGAAATGCTTCTGTAAGGTAGAGTCCCGCACCTGCATCGCCTCTGCGATCTCCCGATTGTCCCGGAAGCGGGTAAGCTGCTCGATCAGCTGGACTTCCCGGCCGGTCAGCTTGTATTTCTTGGCCACAGCCGAAAGGTCATAGCCCGATACCGTTTCCCGGTGATACATTTTATCCAGCAGGGAGGACATATGCTGATTCAGATGGATCCCCACCGAGCTGAGTAAAAAGAGGTCGTCGCTGGTAAAAGGACCGTCCTCCCGGTGGCGAAATAGGCTCAGCGCCCCCAGGGGCCGCCCGTTGAACACGATGCCATACTGAAGGGAGTCGTAAACATGGAACTTCTGGTAACACTTCTGATAGATGGTAGAGCGCAGCCGCTGCTGCTCCCCGACCAGGTCGCTCTCTCGGAAGAGGGTGGACTCTCGGCAGCAGTTGAGCCAGCCGGTATAATCATCGTCGGCAAAGCGCATATAGTTTTGTTCCGCTTCCAAAAACTCCGAGGGAATGCAGAGCGGATCCACCAGCCGGATGTGCTCTGTGGTGTTTTCCCGGCGCATGATGCTGGCATACCGAAAAGGGATAAGCATCCGCAGCACCGGAAGAAAAAACTGTCCCAATTCCGCATAGGTCTGGCATCGGTACAGCTCACAGACCACATTGTTCAGGATCAAAAAAACATTTTTCCTTATCACAGCAGCCCTCCTGTGTTCTTCATTTTACGGATATACTTCTTAGTTTTTTCAGTATAGCAGAAAAAAGCGCAGAAAAACATACTTAAAAACATGTGAAAATAAAAGAAATCAAGTACGAAATAGAAGAATAAAAGAATTTCAGGAACTAAGGTGTTCCCGTATAATAAAATCGGAGGATTTAATCGTTCCAAATCTCCCATTTTCATCAACTTCTCTATGTTGATCAAATATTAGCAAGACACAACAGGTAAGTGGAAGTCAGAAAACTCTCTTCGCCCAATTGTATATCCGCATAATATTGAACTAAAAGGAGGATCCATCATGTATAACTACGAAAAAAACAGAGAGCAGGTCGTGAACGATCTGGACAGAGTCATCAAGCTCATCCACATGAAAGCAGACGAGATCCCCGAAGAGGAAAAGGCTCAGATGGTCAAGGAGACCGTAGAACATTTCAACTCCTACGTCAGCCCCGGTTGGATCAACTACAGAAAGTGTATCTCCTCCGAGACCGAAGGCAACGCCGTTCTAGAATGGGAGGACGGAGGCTCCTACTTCCGCGGACTGTACGACAACGAAGTGTTCTTGGATGCTATGGGTGGTTTTGGTATTTATGTCGCCGGCCACAGCGAAGACCTGATCATCGACACGGTGAAGGCTCAGCTGAGCCGACAAGGGCTACACTCCCAGGAACTCATCGATCCCCTCCGCGGTTACCTGGCCAAGGCCATGGCAGACTGCACTCCCGGTGACCTGCAGCAGTGCTTCTTCACCAACTGCGGTACCGAAGCCGTTGAGATCGCCATGAAACTGGCCCGTTTCAAAAGTAAGGGCAAGTGGTTCATCTCCACTACCCACGCTTTTCACGGCAAGACCGGTGGTTCCCTCTCTCTCACGGCCAAAGGGATCTATCGCCAGCCCTATCTCCCTCTGATTCAGCAGGTGCAGCACGTGGAGTACGGCAACGCTGCCGCCATCCGCACTGCCATTGAGAATCTGCGGGAGGTCGGGGAATCCATCGCCGCCGTGGTCCTGGAGCCGATCCAGGGTGAAGCCGGCGTTATCATTCCTCCCGAAGGCTATCTGAAGGAAGTCCGTGCCATCTGTGACGAACTGAATGTCCTTCTGATCATCGACGAGATCCAGACCGGCATGGGCCGCACCGGTACCCTGTGGCGCTGCGACGCAGAGGGGATCGTTCCCGACATCATGACCTTCGGCAAAGCTTTCGGCGGCGGCGTCATGCCCATCACCGGCCTCATCTTCCGGCCCGAGATGTGGAGCGAGGAACTGGTGGAAAATCCCTATCTGCTGGGTTCCACCACCTTCGGCGGAAACCCTGTCTGCTGCGCTGCTGCCATCGCCGCTCTGGATTTCCAGCTCAAGAATGATGTCCCCGGTCAGGCTCGGGAGAAGGGTGCCAAGATCAAGGCCGGTCTGGAAGCTATTCAGGCAAAGTATCCTACCGTCATCAAGGAAGTTCGCGGCGTCGGCATGATGATGGCCGTGGAGTTTTTCTCCGATGAGTACGGCTATGAGTTCTCCAAGGAGATGTACAACCAGCACGTCATCATCTCCGGCACCCTGAACAACTCCAAGTCCATCCGCTTTGAGCCCCCCGTTTCTCTCACCCCCGAGGAGATCGCAAAGATCCTGGATGCCTCCGACAAGGCGGCAGCCAAGGCGAAGGAAGTGTTCGGACTCTAAGGCAGCCATCTGTTCCTTCGTCTCATGCAATACATCCTCCCACCAGAGAAACTCTCTGCGCCGGAGCGCCCCTTCCACCTTATGACTGATAGGAGATTTATCCATGAAGATCTGCAAAAACTATATTAACGGTGAATGGGTCGAGAGCGTCAGCGGTAAGACTGCGCCTACCTACAATCCTGCCAACGGTGAGATCCTGGCTGAGGTCGTTCAGTCCGGTCTGGAAGACGTGGAGCGCGCTGTGGCCGCTGCCAAAACGTCCTTCTATGAGACCCGTGACTGGCGGGATATGGACAGTCAGACCAGAGGTGACATCCTGCTGAAGATCGCCGACCTCATCGACAAGAACCGGGACGAACTGGCCCGCATTGAATCCATGGACATGGGCAAGCCCTTGCGGGAGGCCGAAGGCGATGTAGACGATGCGCTCCATTGCTATCGCTATTACGCCGGCCTCATCAAGGCCCCTTACGGCGGTGTCTACGACGTCAACGAGGGCTTTGGCAAAATGCATTCCTTTACCATCCACGAGCCTGTAGGTGTTGTCGCCCTCATCAGCGCCTGGAACTTCCCCTTTGTCATGGGGTCCTGGAAGATCGCACCGGCTCTGGCTGCCGGCAACAGCATCATCTTCAAGCCCGCTTCCAACGCCGTGATGTCGAACGTGAAGATGTTTGAGATCCTGGAAGAGGCGGGCGTACCTAAGGGCGCTGCCAACCTGATCCTGGGGCCTGGCGGTTCCGTAGGCGAGGCCCTGGCCTCCCACAAGGACATCGGCATGGTCACCCTCACCGGTTCTACTGCTGTAGGCCAGAGTATCATGCGGTGCGCTGCCAATAATGTAAAGAAGATTGGCCTGGAGCTGGGGGGCAAATCCCCCAACATCATCTTCGCCGATGTGGATTTGGAGGCCGCTGTCGAGTGGGCTATGATCGGTATTTTCTTCAATCAGGGCGAGGTCTGCTGCGCCGGTTCCCGCATCATCATTGAAGAGAGCATCCACGACGCTTTCGTTAAGCGCTTTGCTGAGCGGGCCAACGCCATGACCATCGGCAATCCGCTGGACAACCCCGACATGGGCCCCGTGGTCAGCGAGAGCCAGCTCCGTGACGTGCTCAGCTATGTGCAAAAGGGTCTCGAAGAGGGCGCTACCTTGGTCTGCGGCGGTGAACGCTTCACCGAGGGCGAGTGTGCCAAGGGCTACTTCATGCGCCCCACCATCTTCGATCACTGCACCCCCGACATGACCATCGTCCGGGAAGAGATTTTCGGGCCTGTGGTCACCATTCAGACCTTCAAGACCGAGGAAGAAGCCATTGCGATGGCCAACGACACGGATTACGGTCTGGCCGGCGGTGTGTTCACCCATCAGCTGGAGCGGGCCATCCGCGTGGTCAAAGAGGTCCGCGCCGGTATCACCTGGGTCAACGCCTTCAACCCCACCTTCAACGAAGCACCTTGGGGCGGCTATAAGATGTCCGGCATTGGCCGCGAGCTGGGCGTCCACGGCCTGGAGGAATACCAGGAGATCAAGCAGGTCAACATCAACCTGACCCCCGGCGCCCCTGGTTGGTATGAGCACTGAGCATCAGCACCAATCATTCTTAAAAACGTTAGAGTCCCCGGCAGGAAAACTTTTCCTGCCGGGGACTCTTTCATCTATGGAACATATTACTCAGAACTGGGGCGAGGCCGTCACACCGCCCACCATCAGGCCGTTGGCCATATTTTTCAGCGCGGTATCGTTCTCATAGGCCAGCAGGCAGATCATGTCCATCTTGTTGCCGATGATGTAGGTGAAGATGAGGCAGTCACCTGCGCCCTCGTCGGTGGTCAGGATACCGACGGTGCGGTAGGCCTTCACGGAACCGAAGGAGACTTTGGTGGACTTGGCGTTGGTCAGCTTCCCGTCAGTGCCGCTAAAGGCTTGGGTCAGGATGCTGTTCATCTGTGCTTCGGTCAGCACCGTCACGCTCAGGCCCTTGTAGGCAGAGTCGGTCACGCTGGTGGCGATGACGCCGCAGGCGTCCTGCTCGGAGGTGACGCTGTACACGCCGTTCTCCGTGACGCCGACCCCGGCGCTCTGCGGAATGGCCAGCTTGGCAACGCCCCACTGCACCTGCTTCATGAGCACCACGGTCTTGCGCTGTTCGGGCAGGGCCACGCGGGTGAGGATGGCGGCGGCTTCGGCGCGGATGATGTTGTCGTTGGGCTTGAAGGTCCCGAAGACGTCGCTGCCGGTCAGGACCCCGGCGTTATACAGGGAGAAGATCTCCTGGCTGTACTTGGTGCTGCTGGTCACGTCCGGCAGGGTCTGGACGTTGTTGATGGAGGGCAGCACGGAGGCGGGCAGGGCGCGGGAGAAGAGGTAGGCCATCTGGCCGCGGGTGGCCTTGGCGGTGTAGCTGGTGAAGTCGCCGGACTGGACGATGCCGTTTTCAATGGCGTAATCCACATAGGTCTGGTACCAGGGCTCCCCGTTGGTCAGGGTGCTCTGGCCGGTGGTGTAGATCTCATGCAGACGATCGGCCATGACAATGGCCTCGGCCACGGTCAGGGCGCCGGTGGGGCTGAACTGCTTGGGGGTGGTGCCCTTCATGAAGCCGTACTCATAGCAGAGCTTGATGGAAGGGGTCGCCCAGTAGCTGGCGTAGACGTCGGAAAACTGGTTGTTGTAGGTGGCCATCTTCTGGAAGTTTGCCATGCTCTCGCTGGCAGCCATGGCGGGGACGCACAGGCTGAAGGCCAACGCGAGAGACAGGACGAGGGACAGGAGTTTTTTCATCGTAGGTCAATCCTTTCTCGATCTCTTGGGGGTAGACTCCGCGGGCAGGTTCCACGCCGCCCGCTGGGTTTACTATACCATGGGAGAACGGTCGGTGCAAGCCATGTTTTCAGCGGGGCTCGTCGTGCTCCTGGCGGTCCGTATGCGCCAGGCCTTCGGGGCTGGCGGACTTGGAAAAGGCAAACTTCTGCTTGGCGTACAAGCCGCCGTAGCCGGAGACCAGAAAGCTCACCGCCACCGCCATGAGAAACCCGCCGGGGTTGCAGAAGGAGAAGACCTCAAAGCTCAAGACCAGCGCCGTCAGCGGGCAGTTGGTCACGCCGCAGAAGAGCGCCACCATCCCAATGGCGGCGGCGTAGGGCGCTTGCAGGCCCAGCAGCGGCCCGACCACACAGCCGAAGGACGCCCCGATGGCAAAGGACGGCACGATCTCGCCGCCCTTCAGCCCGGCCCCCAGCGTCAGGGCCGTGAGCAGGAGCTTCCAGACGAAGTCCAGAGGCTGGGCGCTCCCCTCCCGGATCGCCCCGGCGATCATGTCTGAGCCGGTGCCCAGATAGAGCTTGGTGCCCAGCAGGGTCGTCAGGCCAAGGACGGCGGCGCTGCCCACGAGGACGCGCAGGTAGGGGTTCGGGAACAACCGCTCCAGCCCGGACCGCACCCCGGCGAAGGTATAGCAGACGATGGTGCTGAGCAGGCCGCAGGCGAGGGAGAGCGCCACGACCTGACCATAAAACACCACGTCGGCCGTCGAGGCCGTCAAAATAAAGCTGACCCCATGCACCCCCATCGCCCGCGCGATGGTCCCGGCGGTCAGGGAGGAGACGACGCAGGGAAACAGCCCGCCCAGGGGCAGGATGCCCACGCAGGAAATTTCCAGGGCGAACAGAGCGGCGGCGATCTGGCTGCCAAAGACGGCGGAGAAGCCCGCGCTCATGCCGCACATGATGGCCAGGTCCTGGTAGCTCTCCCCCATCCCGGCCCCCTTGCGGATCAGCTCGGACAGGGAACCGCCCAGCTGCAAGGCCGCGCCCTCCCGTCCGGCGGAGCCGCCGAAGACGTGGGTCAGCAAGGTCGCGGCGAAGATCACCGGGGCCAGCAGGCGGGAGACGGGCTGTTCCCCACGGGCAGCCTGGATGATGAGGTCGGTGCCCCCGGCGGTCTTGATGCCGCCCCGGCGGTACATCCACACCACCATCAGGCCCGCCAGCGGCAGCAGGTACATGGCCCAGGCGGTCCCGTTGCGCACATCGGCGGCCACATCCAGCAGGCGGGCAAACACGCCGCCGCAGACACCGACGACAAGGCCTGTCACCAGGCCGAAGAGCAGACCCACACCGTTGATGCGTAGGCTCTCACCGCTGAAGGCCAGCTCGGCGTAGAGACCACGGAAAAAGGCGGTGACGGGATTACGGGGATGTTTGGGGGTCAGCATGGGGGTTCTCTCCTCTTTGGGTGGGATCCATGGCCGCAGAGGTCTGCGGCCACTACGAAAATATCATGGGCGTTGTGCGTCTTGTCCATCATATCATATTTTAGGGGCTTTGCAAGCAGTGACTTCTTATGATAAAATAAAATGTTACTTGATTTTTCAGAAATGAGGTGATCCGATTGCAGATCGGTTCCGTCAATATTGATTCCAAACTGGTCCTGGCCCCCATGGCGGGGGTGACGGACCTGGCATTTCGCACCATCTGCCGGGAGCTGGGCGCAGGGTACACCATCACGGAGATGGTCAGCGCCAAGGCCCTGTGCTATCAGGATAAAAAGACCCTCCCCCTCATGGAGCTGGGGCCGGACGAGCACCCCGCCGGGGTGCAGGTCTTCGGCAGTGACCTGGCCTGCATGGAGGAGGCCGCAGCCATCATCCGGGAGGTCGCCCGGCCGGACATCATCGACATCAACATGGGCTGCCCGGTCCCCAAGGTCGCCAACAACGGCGACGGCTCCGGCCTCTTAAAAGACCTGGATAAGGCTTGCCGGGTGGCGGAGGCCGTGATCCGGGGGGCCAAAGGGACCCCCGTGACCGTCAAGATGCGTCTGGGCTGGGACAAGGGGAACATCGTCTGCCTGGAGCTGTCGAAGCTGCTGGAATCCGTCGGGGTCTCTGCCCTGACGGTCCACGGCCGGACCAAGGTGCAGATGTATTCCGGCACGGCCAACTGGGACTATATTCGAGAGGTAAAAAACGCCGTGTCCATCCCCGTGATCGCCAACGGCGACGTCTTCTCCGGGCCGGACGCCGAGCGCATTTTGCGCTACACCGGGGCCGACGGGGTGATGATCGCGCGGGGCGTCTTCGGCAATCCCTGGATCTTCCAGCAGGCCCAGGCCGCCATTGCGGGCAAGCCCATTCCCCCTCTGCCGCCGCTGGCGGATCGGTGCAAGGTGGCCGTGCGGCAGTTTGAGCTGGCCGCGAAAAACAAGAGTGAGAAGATCGCCTGCCTGGAGGCCCGGAAGCATTACGCCTGGTATCTCAAGGGCGTGCCCTACGCCGGGTATTGGAAGAGTGAGATCTCCAAGATCACGACCTTAGAGGATGTCTACCGGGTCACGGCGGGCATCCAGCGAGAGCTGAAAGATCCCCCCTCACTTGACGACCGATGATTCATCCTCTCAAATGCAAGTGCAGAAAGTTTTTCCGTCGTTTTCGTCCCTCAGGAGACGGAAAGAGGCGGAAAAGCCGCTCTTTTGAGGGGATAATGTTCTAAAATCCCAGGTTTTTCAAGCACGCAAGCCCCTGCCAGACCCGTTCTGACAGTGGATTTTGCTGTATGTTACAAAAAATTTTTCTTTTTTTTGCATTTTGTGTTGTCATTGCCTTAAAGATGCGGTATACTGTGAACATGACGATGGAGTGTGCGACTCCGTCATGGACCGAGGGGAGATGAGTACCTCTTGTTCCATCTGAAATAAGGAGAGAACATCGCTATGAGTTATTCTGTGCAAAACATCCGAAACGTCTGTTTGGTGGGCCACAGCGGCAGCGGGAAGACTGCCCTGGCTGAGAGCCTGCTGTTTATGACCGGTGCAATCAAGCGCATGGGTACCTGCGCCGATGGCAACACCGTCTGCGATTATGACCCCGAAGAAATTCGCCGCCAGATCTCCATTTCTGCCGCGGTAGCCCCCCTGGAATACAAGGGCTGTAAGATCAACGTCCTGGACACCCCCGGTGCGTTCGACTTCTCCGGTGAGGTCATGGAGGCCCTGCGGGCCGCCGACGCCGCCATCATTGTCTGCTCCGCCAAGGACGGCATTTCCGTGGGCTTTGAAAAGGTCTGGAAATACTGCCAGGAGCGCGACATGCCCCGGTTCATCTATATCTCCAAGACCGACGAGGAGAACAGCGATTACAACGCGACCTTCAACGCCCTGCGCGAGCGCTATGGCAACAAGATCGCTCCCCTGGCCGTTCCCATGTGGGACGAGGATAAACACACCACCGGCCTCATCGACGTGCTGAACAAGCGTGCCTTTGAGTTGCAGGACTACAAGGGCGTCGAGGTCGAGATCCCTGCCGAGAAGGCCGATGTGGTCGCCGAGTTCAACGAGGCCCTGAAAGAGTCCGTCGCCGAGACCTCCGAGGAGATGATGGACAAGTATTTCAGCGGCGAGTCCTTCACCTACCCTGAGATGATCCGCGGCCTGCGCCAGGGCGTGCGGGAGCTGTCCATGTTCCCCGTCTTCTTCGGCTCCGCCATCAACTGCATGGGCTCCCTCATGCTGATGGACTACATCGTGGACCTGCTGCCCAACCCCATGGAGGGCAACCACCACAAGGCCACCACCCAGGACGGCGAAACGGAAGAATTCGTCGTCTCCCCCGGCGGCGTGCCCACGGCTTACGTCTTCAAGACCATCTCCGACCAATACGGCAAGTATTCCCTCATCAAGGTCCTCTCCGGCGAGATCACCTCTGACCTGTCCCTGGTCAACGCCCGCACCGGCAACCCCGAAAAGCTGGGCCGTCTGTACCAGATGTGCGGCAAGAAGGCCACCGAGGTCAAGGAGCTGACCTGCGGCGACATCGGCGCCATCGGCAAGATGGAAAAGGTCAAGACCGGCGACACCCTGTGCGACAGCCGAAAGGTCGTGGCCCTGAAGGGCATCCCCTTCGCCGAGCCCTGCTACTCCAAGGCCATCGCCCCCAAGACCCGCGGCCAGGACGACAAGGTCGCCGCCGGTTTGGCCAAGATGAACGAGGAAGACCCCTCCTTCTCCGTGGTGAACAACCCGGAGACCCGCCAGGTGGTCCTCTCCGGTGCCGGCGACATGCAGCTGGACGTGCTGGTCTCCCGCCTGAAGAGCCGCTTCGGCGTGGAAGCCGAGCTCAGCCCCGCCCGCGTGCCCTACCGCGAGACCATCAAGAAAAAGGTCGAGGCCCACGGCCGGCACAAGAAGCAGACCGGCGGCTCCGGTCAGTTCGGTGACGTGTGGATCCGCTTCGAGCCGCAGTATGAGTCCGATGATATGGTCTTTGCCGAGGAAGTGTTCGGCGGCAGCGTGCCCAAGAACTTCTTCCCCGCCGTGGAAAAGGGCCTGCGGGAAGCCGCCAACAAGGGCGTGCTGGCCGGGTATCCTCTGGTCGGCCTGAAGGCCACCCTGTACGACGGCTCCTATCACCCCGTGGACTCCAACGAAATGGCCTTTAAGACCGCGGCCCAGCTGGCCTATAAGGAAGGCATCGCCAACGCCAGCCCCACCATCCTGGAGCCCATCGGTGCCCTCCAGGTCACCATCCCCGACAGCTACCTGGGCGACGTCATGGGCGACCTGAACAAGCGCCGCGGCCGCGTGATGGGCATGAACCCCACCGACGACGGCAACCAGGTCCTGGAGGCCGAGGTCCCCATGGCCGAGATGACCTCTTACGCCATCGACCTACGCTCTCTGACCCAGAGCCGCGGCTCCTTCACCTTCCACTTCGTCCGCTACGAGGAAGCGCCTCCTGCGGCCCAGCAGAAGGCCATTGCCGACGCAAAAGCCATTCAGGAAGAGGGCTGATCCCCTCCCCTGCTTCTTAACGACCTCCAAACGCAGCCAAAGCTGTGCGTGCCGCCCCTCCGGCACGCACAGCTTTTTTCTCTTGTACTTTCGCCGGAAACGGGCTATACTGGGCAACAGAGTACAACGGAAACGGATGTGGCATCTATGCTGAAACAAAAATGGATCCTGCCTGCGCTGGCGGGACTGATCGTGGTGATGGTCGTGGTCATCTGCCTGCTGGGCCGCCAGGGCAGCGGCGGCGGGGAGGCTGACTTCTTCCAAGAAGAACCCGGCGAGGTCGAGCAGACCACAGCGGGCAACGCCGAGGCGCTGCTGGCAAAGCTCTCCACCGAGCAGAAGGTCGGCCAGCTCTTCCTCATCCTGCCGGACGCGCTGGCGGAGGAGCCGGCCGCAGCCGGCACCACGACCCTGAGCGCCAAGGAGCTGAAGGCCCTGGAGACCTACCCTGTGGGCGGCTTCGTCCTCACCGAGTCGAACATCCAGGACAAAGACCAGTTGGACAAGCTCGTGGGGCGCCTGAAAAAAACGTCTTCCGTCACGCCCCTGTTCGCCCTGCAAGAAGAGGGCGGCATGGGGGCGACCATTGCCGGGAAGGAAGCCTTTGGCCTGGCCAAAACCGAGACCCCCGCCGCCCTCGGCTCCACCGGAGACGGGGCCAAAGTCAAGGACGCCGCCGCCACCATCGGCAAGGCCCTGGCCGACCTGGGCTTCCAGATGAATTTAGCCCCCACCTGCGACGTGGGCAGCGCCCTCTCCTTTAGTGAAACCCCGGAGCAGGCGGCCATGTGCACCAGCGCCGCCGTGGAGGGCTTTCACGAGGGCGGGGTCGCCTGCGTGCTGAAGCACTATCCCGGCCAGGGCGGGACCAACGCCAGCGAAGGGGCCGCCCTGACGGAGACCTGGGAGACGATGCGGACGACGTCGCTCTACCCCTTCCAGGCGGGCATGGCAGCGGGGGCGGACGCCATCATGGTCTCCCACGTCACCACCCCCAACGCCAGCAGCGACGGCCTGCCCGCCTCCTTGTCCCAGGAGATGATCACGAGCAAGCTGCGGGGCGAGCTGCGCTTCTCCAGGCTCATTATGACGGCCCCCCTGTCTGACCCCGCCATCGCCCAGCATTACGACAGCGGAGACGCCGCCTTGCGGGCGTTTCAGGCCGGGGCCGACATCCTGCTCCAGCCGGAGGATCTGTCCGCCGCCTACACCGCCGTCCTCTCCGCCGTAAAGGACGGTACCATCTCCCAGCAGCGGTTGGACGAGAGCGTGCTGCGGGTATTACAATTAAAAGAGCGCTATGGTTTGATTTGATCCGCCGAGCGTGAAAAGGCCAGCGAGTGAACTTCACCCGCTGGTCTTTTCGTTTCGCTGTATATTTCTTTAAGCCGTAGGGTCCTGGCAGACGCCCAGGAAGAGCAGTTCCCCCTCCGGCCCGGTAATGGCATAGAGGAACGGACGGTCCAGAATCATATCCGCCTGGTCCGGGTCTTCGATCGGAGCCGCCCCTGCATTCATCTCGACCTCGGTGTAGGCTGCGGCGACCACACCTTTTTCGTCGATGGCAACGCGGCTCTCCTGGGTGACGCTGCTGATCCAGATGGGGGTCGCAGCCTCATTCGACAGGCCGGAAAAGTCTGCCCCTTTGGTAAAGGCTTGCTCGATCCCCATGGCTTGGAGCGATGCTTCCAGCGCCCGCTTGCTGCTCTGGTCGAATTTGGGGATCTTCCAGGTCACCGTGCCAGAGCGCTCTTCCCCGCCGGAAAGGGCCTCCTGCAACGTCTCCGGGGAAGCAAGCAATTCTTCCACAGAGGTTCCCACATCAGGTAAAATAAAGCTCATAGAGCCTGCATTTTTCAAACCTACGTCAGCGCGGGTAAAGTTCTTGCCCCGGAAAAAGCCACGGCCCTGATCCTCCCGGTTCATAAAGTCGCAGGTCACTTGGCTGCCGTCAGCCTTGGTGAAGGTATCGGGCTTGGTGTTCTTGTCTTGGAAGTGGTCATACCACTCGTCTTTGAAATAGATCGTGTTCAGTAGAGAGAGGACCTGCTGGTCGGTGGGCTGGAAGGTGGGGGTGAGCAGGCCCCCAGTCTGCTGGGCGACCCACTGGGCCATGGCCTTAGGCGCTTCGTCGGTGGTGAAATCGACCTGGTAGACCTCGGCGTAAAAATTCTGGGCTGCCTGGGTCACGAAGGACTGTTTCCAGTCCACCCGCTGGTCCATCCAGAGGGAGTTTGCCAGGCGCAGGGTCCCGACCTCGTTGTCCCGGCTGAGCAGGCGATAGAGCTTGGCGCACTGGTCGGAGAGCTGGGCCGGGTCAGAGATGCCCAGCAGGTCCAGCATCTGTGTCTGCGTCTCCCCCGCCGCGCCGGTGGCGGCTAGGGCCAGGGCATAGTAGAGGGACAGGGGCGAGTAGCTCCCGTCTGCGTCCTCCCCCAAGACCTGGGCGGCGGTGGTGTAGGCAAAATGGTCCAGTGCCGTAAAGGTACTTTCCGAGACGGGGTTCTCCTGCCTGGTTTGCTGGATCAGCTCCCAGTCTTCGTAGCTTCCTGTCTTCGGCTGCTGGATCGTTTCCAAGGCAGTCGCCGCCGTAGGCTGCGTACCACATCCCGCCAAGCAAGCCGCACCGCATACGGCAGAGAGCGCCAAGGCCGCAAATCGTTTGAAATGGTTTCGCTTCATAAAAAGTTCCTCCTTACTCTGTGGGGAGGGTCACTTCCCCCGTCGCGCAGTTCAGGTAGTAGCTCTGTCCAGAAGTTTCCAGTTTCCACATGGGGGTGAGAACGCCCCGGTCCCCCTCGCCGGCGTAGCGGTAGCCCGTCTCGATGGATTGGATCGTGGCGGAAGAGACGCCCAGGTCAGACAGGCCCCCGGCAAGCTCCATGAGGAGCGTCACGGCGCTCCGGGCGGTCTCCACCTCGCAGTTTTCCGGCAGCCCCCCCTCCGGGAGGGGATCTCCCCCCATGTTGTTGCTCTCCTCCTCCAAAACGACCGCCCGCCAGTCCTCGTCCCAGGGAATGCGTGTTTCGGAGACAGCGATGCCGTGGTCGGTCAGATAGGTCATGATCTGCTGCCGGGTCAAGTCCTCATAGTCCTTGCTCTGCTGGGCCTGGAGCAGCACATAGCCCAGCAGGACGACATTCAGGGCGGCCAGGAGGAAGATCACCGCCAGCTTTAGCCTTGTGCGTTCCATGCTCTGCCTCCCCTCATGTCCGCTCCCGCACCGTCCACTGGGTGGTGAGCATATCCGTGCTGCCGTCGTCCAGGTAAGACAGCTGTAGATCCTTCCCCTGTTGGCCCATGGCGGAGAGCGCCGCCGCAGCCTGGCGCACGGGCAGGGCCTGGCTGGTCTGCTCCGTCTTCGTGTACGTCCGCAGGCAGATGACAAAGCTGGAGAGATCCGTCCCCTCAAAGACAAACTTCGCCAGCCAGCCCTCGTCCCACAGCTGGACCTGGGACCCACCCAGCAGGCAGGCATAGTTCAGGACCACGCTGCCGTCCTCCTGGATCTCCACCGCCTGGCAGACGAGGCGCCCCTCCCCCAGCCGGGGCTGGGCCACGGTGTTCAGGATGCGCTCGGCCTGGAGCTGGAGGTCTTTCTCCCGTGCGGAAAGGGCCTGGAAGCGGGCCGGGCCGCTCTCGGCGGCGTGAAAGGTCAGCTTGCCGCTTTTCTGGATCCGCAGAGTGTCGGAGCCTTCCTGGACCACCAGGCCGTCCGTGGCCTGGTAGACGGCGGCGGCGCGTAGATTGAAGTCCAGGCTTTCCAGCAGCTCGTTCCGGGTCTCGCTGTCCCAGGCGGCTAGGGGGTTCGTCACGGTGTACACCGGGCAGACCGGGGCCTTCGGCAGGACCAGGGTATTGGGGTCCAGGCTCTCCGCCAAGGCTTCGTTCTCAAAGGCCAGCTGGCCCCCGATGGGCGTCAGGCCCTCCTGGGCCTCCGGCAGGGTCAGGTCGCTTTCCCGGATCTGGCCCCGGTAATAGGTCCCCGTCTTTTCGTTGTAATAGCGGATGGTATCCACCCGGCCGTTCCGGCCGGAGAGCAGGAAGCGGCGAGCGGAGCCCTCCCCCTCGCTGTCCTGGCCGGTGAAGGCCACGTCATAGAGAAAATCGTAGAAGATCCACTGATCCCCCTGGGTGACGGCGTCCTGCCAATCCTCCTCGGTGGTGGTCTTCACGCCCTCCACATGGTCGATGGCGGTGGTGAGCAGGGTGGACAGACCATTGTTGTACAGGCCGTCCACCGTGTCCTGGTCGTACTGCACGCCGTAGCGGCCGGACGAGGTCTGGATGAGCAGGGCCACCGGGGCCTGCCGGGAGAGGGCAGTGTCCTGCACGCCGGTGAAGCTAGCTTCCACGGGCGTCCCTGCGCTTCCTCCGGTGAGGTTGCGGAACATGCCCGTCTGGTTGATGAGGATCAGGGCCGTGCAGACCAGGACGGCGATGAGAAGATTTTGCAGGCGGTCGATGCGCTTCCGGTGTTCCCTCATGCCTTCGGTCCCTCCCGCTTGAGCTCCATGCGGAGGGTCGTGCCGGGGCCGGGACGATCCACCAGCAGGAGCTTGCCCTCATGCTGCCGGATGATCTCCTTGGCGATGGACAGGCCCAGGCCCGTGCCGCCGGACTCCCGGGAGCGGGCCTTGTCCACCCGGTAAAAGCGCTCGAAGATGCGCTCGCGGTCCTCCGGGGGGATGCCGATGCCGTTGTCCGTGACCTCCAGCCACACCCGGTCCAGGTCGAACCCGGCGGACATGACGATGCGCCCGCCGTCGGGGGTGTATTTGATGGCGTTGGAGAGGATGTTCATAATGACCTGCAAGACCCGCTCGCGGTCGGCGCGGACCGTCGGCAGGACCTGCTCCCCCTCCAGGATCAGGGTGTGCTCGTGGCGCTGGGCCTCGATGCGGATGGCTTGGTAGCTGTCCTCCAGCACGTCAGCAAAGGGGAAGGTCGTGAGATTGAGCTGGCTGTACCCCGAATCGAACCGGGACAGGGTCAGCAGATCATCGACGATGTGTGTCATGCGGTCGCTCTCGTTGAGGATCACGTTCAGGAACTTGACGGACGTCTTGGCCGGCAGGCCCGGCGTTTCTACCAGGGTCTCGGCATAGCTGCTGATGTTGGTGATGGGAGTCTTCAGCTCGTGAGAGACGTTGGCTACGAACTCTTTCCGCAGCGTCTCGTTCTTCACCTGCTGGGTAACGTCGTGGACCACGACCAGGACACCCACCTGCTTTTCCTGGTCAAAGGGGGCCATTAAGAAGAGCAGGATGCGCTCCCCCCGGACCATTTCGTTTTCCAGGCAGTCCTGGTCCAGGGTCAGGATCTTCTCCAGGGGTGCAATGTCCTCAAAGAGATCCTGATAGGTGACGCTGCCCCCCACGGGGATGGCCATGTCCAGCATCTCCTCGGCGGCGGGGTTGGAGTGGATGACTGCGCCGTTCCGGTCGAAGGCCACCACGCCGTCGGTCATGTGCAGGAAGAGAGTGCTGAGCTTGGTCCGCTCGCTCTCCACCTCCCGCAGGGTGCGCTGAAGCTGGCTGGCCATGGCGTTGAAGGACGTGGTGAGCACGCCGATCTCATCGTGGGATTCCGAGTGGATCTCCCGGCTGAAGTCCCCGTCGGCCACGCGCTTGACGCCCCGCGTCAGAGCGCGGATGGGGTTGACCATGGCCCGCGAGAGCAGGAAGGACAGCAGCACCGAGATGATCAGGCCGAAGGCCAGGGCCTCGATGATGAGCTGAAAGAGCTGGCTGTTCAATTCCCGGACGGAGGCCCGCTGGTCCAGGATGTAAATGATGTAGTCGCTGTCTCCCCGCGTGATGGGCAGGGCCAGGTCCATGTAGTTGGCGGTGAAGTCGCTCTCGGTCCCCTCCCGCTTCTCGTTCAGGGCGATGAGCAGGTTGGGGGTGACCTCGTCCAGGGTCTGGCCCGCCTCGTCATCGGAGGAGGTGAGGATGGACCCGTCGCCGCCGTCCAGGATGTAATAGTTGCGGTTTTTGCCGTCCACGCCCAGGGGGCCCATCTTGGCCACGAGGATCTGATCAATGGCCTGTACGCCGTCGGTCTCCCCTTCGCCGGGCGTCACCAGATCCCGGACGAACTCGGTGTCCTTGCTGAAGACCTCGACCATCTGGTTGTAAAATTCATTCAAATAGAAGCGGTTCACGGAGTTGATGAGAAACGCTCCGGCAATGGTCATCAAGCAGACCACTTGCAGGATCATGATCAACACCAGCTTGGTGTGCAGGCTTCGCAGCACGGTCCTCCCCCTCTCTGCCCCTCCGGGCGGGTCCTGCGGATGGCGTTATGCATCCTTCTGGAAAAAGTAGCCCGCGCCCCGGCGGGTGATGATGTATCTGGGCTGGGCGGGGTCGTCCTCGACTTTTTCCCGCAGGCGCCGGATGGCCACGTCCACCCCGCGCACGTCGCCCACATAGCCCTCGTAGTTCCACACCCGTTCCATCAGCTCCTGGCGGGAAAAGACCTTCCCGGCGTGGACCGCCAGATAGGACAGCAGCTCAAACTCTCTCGGCGTGAGCTCCAGGTCCTCGCCGTCTTTGGTGACGCTGCTCTTTTCCCGGTCGATGCTCAGCCGGCCGAAGGTCAGCACCTCCCCCTTGGGTTCCGGCCGGGCCTGGCTGACCATGACCACCCGGCGGATGTTGGCCTTGACCCTGGCCATAAGCTCCCGGATGGAGAAGGGCTTCGTGATGTAATCATCGGCCCCTAGGTCCAGGCCCAGGATCTTGTCCTTCTCCTCCTCGCGGGCCGTGATGATGAGGACGGGGGTGCTCCGCCCCTTGTCCCGCAGGAGCTTGCAGACCTCAAAGCCGTTCATCTCCGGCAGCATCAGGTCCAGCAGGATCAGGTCCGGGTTTTCGTCCAGGGCCAGCCGCAGGCCGGTCACGCCGTCAAAGGCCTCTAGCGTGGCGTAGCCCTCCTTCTGCAAATTGAAGCGGAGGATGTCCACGATATTTTTTTCGTCCTCTACGATGAGGACTGTCTGTTGTTTTTCCATTGCGCCGCCTCCTGTTGTTTGCTCTAGGCTTCTCCGCTTAGTTCCCCAGCAGGAAAGAGGCTTTCAGCAGCCCGGCCAGGGTCTTGCCGTCTACGATCTCGCCCCGGCGGGCCATGTCCATCAGCTCCGGGTAGGGGATCCAGACCGTCTCCACAAACTCCCCGTCATCCGGCTGGGTGGAACCCTGCTTCAGGTCCTTGGCAAAATAGAGGTAGATGCGCTCGGCCAAAATGCCGGGGGAAGAATAGCTCACGCCCATGGATTCAAACACACCGGGGATCAACCCCGTCTCCTCCCGCAGCTCCCGCAGGCCGCTGTCTCTGGGGTCCTCGCCCTTTTCCAGCTTTCCGGCGGGCAGCTCCAGCACGATCTCCCCCATAGGGTAGCGGTACTGCCGGACCAAAGCCACCCGGTCCTGGTCGTCCATGGCAAAGATGGCCACGCCGCCGGGGTGCTCCACCACTTCCCGGTTGGTCAGGCGGCCGTCCGGCAGCTTGGCCTTGTCCCGGCGCACATTCACAATGATCCCTTGGTATACGGTCTCCTGGGAGACCATCTCTTCTTTCAGTTCCATCTGTCGATCCCTCGATTTCTTATGGATTTTCCCCCACAGTATAGCACAGTTCCGCCCCGCTGCCAACTTTTTTCGCTGGGAACCATTCCCTTTGCCTCTGCCGGCAAAGGGCAGTATAATAGGGGACGATTCTACCCAACAGGAGGTTCCTATGACCATTTTCCCCACCGCCGCCGGACCGCTGCTGTGTCTCTCCCCCCAGGATTTGCCCGCCGGACAGCCGCTCACCGACGATACCCTGCTCCCTCTGGTCCGCCGTGCCCTGATCCAGAACGGGCAGGCCCTGCCGCTCCAGCCGGAGCTGGAGGTCTTCCCCAGCCGGGAACAGGTGTTGGTTTTTGTCCGTCCCCGTCCGCTTCCGGCAGAACCGGAACAAAAGCCTACATATAAACTATGTTAAAGCGCAGGCGCTCCCGCGCTGAAATTTGCATTTTTTCCGCCATTGCTCCCTCAGAGCGGAGATTTTTCCCAATTTTTGTGGTGATGAATGGGAAAAAGTTCACCGAAATATCACATTTTGTTCAAATTTATCTTTCATTTTTTCCCACTTAATGCTATAATGCAAGTAATTATGAGATGGTGGTGGCCTAACACCACCGGGCGAAGCCTATCTATCTCGCCGCCTTGCACATTTGCCCGGCATTTTCGGACAAGCTAGCAGGGAGGGGTCCCCTCTCGCTTTCCGGCGGCGCGGTTTGCCCTGTCTCGTGAGATATGAACCAGAAATGATTCCTCATGATAGAACCAATATAAAAGAAGGTGCCGTTTTGACAAAGTATGTGATCCACGGCGGAAAGCCTCTCCACGGTGAGGTGGAGATCAGCGGTGCGAAGAACGCCGCTGTGGCCATTCTTCCCGCCGCGCTTCTGGTGGATGGAGTCTGCCGGATTGAAAATGTACCCGACATCAGCGACGTAACCATGATCCTTGGGATCATGAAGGACCTGGGCGCCAACGTGCGCACCATCAACCCCACCACTGTGGAGCTGGACTGCTCCAAGGTATACAAGCAGAACGTTCCCTATGAGCTGGCCCGCCAGATCCGTGCGTCCTACTATCTCATCGGCGCACTGCTGGGCCGCTTTGGCCGGGCGGAGGTTCCCCCTCCCGGCGGCTGTGACCTGGGCGTGCGTCCCATCGACCAGCATCTCAAGGGCTTCTCCGCCATGGGCGCGGAGATCCAGGTGGAGAACGGCTTCATCCACGCCGCCTCCCCCACCGGCCGCCTGCACGGAGCGCAGGTCTACCTGGACGTGGTCTCCGTGGGCGCGACCATGAACATCCTCATCGCCGCGGCTCTGGCCGACGGCCTGACCATCATCGAAAACGCCGCCAAGGAGCCTCACATCGTGGACCTGGCCAACTTCCTCAACTCCATGGGCGCAGACATCATGGGCGCGGGGACGGACGTCATCAAGGTCCGGGGCGTGGAAAAGCTCAAGGGCGGATGTTACTCCATCATCCCCGACCAGATCGAGGCGGGCACCTACATGACCGCCGTCGCCGCCGCCGGGGGCGAGGTCCGCATCAACAACGTCATCCCCAAGCATCTCGACTGCATCACCGCCAAGCTCGTGGAGATGGGCGTGGACATCAAAGAGGAGGGCGACGCCCTCATCGTCCGCCGGGAGGGCAAGCTCACCAGCACCAACGTGAAGACCATGCCTTACCCCGGCTTCCCCACGGACATGCAGCCCCAGATCGCGGCGGTCCTGTGCCTGGCCGAGGGGACCAGCATCCTCAACGAGGGCGTTTGGGACAACCGCTATCGCTATGCCGACGAGTTCCGCCGCATGGGCGCCAACATTCAGGTCAACGGCAAGGTCGCCGTGATCGAGGGTGTCCGGGCCTTGACCGGTGCCCCGGTGTGCGCCTGCGACCTGCGGGCCGGCGCTGCCATGATCGTGGCAGGCCTCGCCGCCAACGGCGTGACCGAGATCGACCAGGTCTATCACATCGAGCGCGGTTATGAAGGCATCGTCCAAAAACTCAGCAAGCTGGGCGCAGACATCCACGAGGAAGTCATTCCTGAGGAGGATTGGCGCAGCAGCAACGGCGTGGGCTGATTCCAAAAAGCCCCCGCTTCCCTTGTCCGGCCCCTGGGCCGGCGCTCCCTAAGGCTGATTGCCTGTGGACGGTGGGCCTGCCTGCCGTCCACTTTTTTCTTCTTTTCCATCCTTTGATTTTCTGAGACAGGAGGCCCCTATGGTCAATATCCAGCTGCTCTGCGTGGGCAAACTAAAGGAAAAGCACTTTGCAGCCGCCTGCGCGGAATACGTCAAGCGGCTGGGGGCCTTTTGTAAGCTCACGGTCACGGAGCTGCCGGAGGACCGCCTGCCGGACAACCCCTCCCAGGCCCAGATCGACGCCGCCTTGGAAAAAGAGGCCGCGGCCATTCTGGCCAAGATCCCCAAGGGGTCTAAGATCGTCGCCCTGTGCGTGGAGGGGAAATTGCTCTCCAGCCCGGACCTGGCCCAGGAGCTGGCCAAGTGGACGGTGGACGGGGCCTCTCACTTTACGTTTCTCATCGGCGGGTCCTTTGGCCTGCACCCCTCGGTGAAGGAGAAGGCGCAGTTACGGCTCTCCATGTCCCCCATGACCTTCCCCCACCACTTGGCGCGGGTGATGGTCCTGGAGCAAATTTACCGGGCCTTTCAGATCAACGCTGGGACCCGCTACCACAAATAAACCCGTCACCCCAAACCGGTGACGCGCAACGCGAAAGGAGTTCGTGTGATGTCCTACCAAGCACAATATGAACGCTGGCTGCACAGCCCCGCCCTCTCCCAGCCGGAGAAGGACGAGCTGGCCGCCCTTTCCCACAACGCAGGCGAGATCGAAGACCGCTTCTTCTCCCTGCTCCAGTTCGGCACCGCCGGGCTGCGGGGCGTGATGGGCGTCGGCCTGCGCCGGATGAACGTCCACGTCATCCGCCACGCCACCCAGGCCTTTGCCAACGTCATCTTGGCCGAGGGCAAAGCATTTGCTGCCCAAGGCGTTGCCATCTGCTACGACTGCCGGGTCCACTCCCAGGAGTTCGCCCGTGCCGCCGCCGAAGTGATGGCGGGCAACGGCATCCCTGTGCGCCTGTTCGAGGCCATGCGCCCCACCCCGGAGCTGTCCTTCGCTGTGCGGGAGTACGGCTGTGCCGCGGGCCTGAACGTCACCGCCAGCCACAATCCCCCGGAGTACAACGGCTATAAAGTCTACTGGTCCGACGGGGCCCAGCTGCCCCCCCAGCACGCCGCCGCCATCGCCGCCCAGATGGAACAGCTGGACGTATTTGACGACATCCAGTCCCTGGCCTATGAGACGGCGCTGAACAAGGGCCTCATCACCCTGATGGGCAAGGAGACCGACGACAAGTTCCTCGCCCACGTCCTGGCGCAGATCAACGACAAGGCCTCTGTCGCCAAGGTGGCGGATACCTTCACCATGGTCTACACCCCCTTCCACGGCACCGGGTACCAGCAGATCCCCTATGTGCTGGGTGAGCTGGGCATCCGGCACCTGCATTGCGTCCCGGAGCAGATGGTCATCGACGGGACCTTCCCCACCGTCAAGTCCCCCAACCCGGAGACGCCGGAGAGCTTCGCCCTGGCGCTGGACCTGGCGAAAAAAGTCAACGCCGACCTCATCCTCGGCTCTGACCCCGACGCCGACCGCGTGGCCATCCAGGTCAAGGACAAGAACGGCCAATACGTCCAGATTTCCGGCAACCAGACGGGCGTGCTGCTGCTGGACTATCTGATCGGCGCCAAAAAGCGGGCCGGGACCCTGCCCGCCGACGCTGTGGCCCTCAAGTCTCTGGTGACAACGGACATGGCCCGCGTGGTCGCTGAGGCCAACGGGGTCAAGTCCTACAACACCTTCACCGGCTTCAAGTTCATGGCCGAGAAGAAGAACCAGCTGGAAGCCGCCGGTCAGGGTCACGTCATTTTCTCCTACGAGGAATCCATCGGGTATATGATCGGCGATTATGTCCGGGATAAGGACGCCGTCACCGCCTCCCTGCTGCTGACGGAAATGACCGCCTGGTACGCCGCCCAGGGCATAACCCTGCTGGACGCCCTGGACGCCCTCTACGCCAAGTACGGCTACTACGGCGAAAAGACCCTGAACCTGGTCATGCCCGGTCTGGAGGGCATGGCGCTCATGGCCAACCTCATGGCCAAGCTCCGCCAGACTCCCCCCGCCGAGATCGCCGGGACCACGGTCCTGCACCAGAAGGACTATCAGGACGGCACCGAGCGCGACACCGCCTCCGGCGCTGTCTCTCCCATGGCGCTGGTCGGCTCCAACGTCCTGGCCTACGACCTGGCCGACGAGACCACCATCGTCGTCCGTCCCTCCGGCACAGAGCCGAAGATCAAGGTCTACGTCCTCGCCAAGGGCAAGGACAGCACCGACAGCCAGGAGAAGGTGGCAAAGTACGCCGCCTGGGCGGAGACACTGAACGAGCTGGCGAAATAATCATATCCTAACGATCTGCACCGCCTCACCGCGTTTTGACCAACGCAGTGGGGCGGTGCTTGCATACTTCTCTCCGCATCTCCATACACTCAAAGGACTTCAGTTTCACTGGGAGGTCCTGCTATGAAAAAACTCTGTGCCCTCGCTCTCTGCCTGGCCCTGTGCGTGGGCCTCCTTCCCTCCGCTGCGTGGGCGGCGGGGCCGGAGGTCAAGGCCAAGGCGGTGCTGCTGATGGAAAAATCCACGGGAGACATTCTGTATGAAGAACACGGCGAAGAGCCGCTGGAGCTGGCCAGCGTGACGAAAGTCATGACCATGCTGCTCATCATGGAGGCCCTGGAGGACGGAACGCTGACCCCCGACACGATGGTGGCTGTCTCCGCCAACGCCGCCGGGATGGGCGGGTCCCAGGTCTACATGAAGGAAGGCGAAACGTTCTCCGTCCACGATATGCTCAAGGCCATCGCCGTGGCCTCCGGCAACGACGCCTGCGTGGCCATGGCCGAGCATCTGGCGGGCAGCGAAGCCGCCTTTGTGGAGCGAATGAACGCCCGCGCCGCCGAGCTGGGCATGGAAAACACCGTTTTCTGCAACTGCACCGGCCTGCCCGCCGAGGGGCACCACTCCACCGCCCACGACATCGCCCTCATGTCTCGTGAGCTGATTTTGAAGCACCCGGACATCCGCACCTACACCACCATCTGGATGGATACCCTGCGGGACGGGAGCTTCCAGCTGGCCAACACCAACAAGCTCATCCGCTTTTACGACGGGGCCACGGGCCTCAAGACCGGCTCCACTGACGGCGCTCTCTACTGCATCTCCGCCACGGCAGAGAAGGACGGCATGGAGCTGATCGCCGTGGTCCTCGGCTCCCCCACCTCCGCCGACCGCTTCGAGGCCGCCAAAGCCCTGCTCAACTACGGCTTCGCCGGGTACAGCCTGGTGACCGCCGCCCCCTCTGAACCCCTCTCCCCCATCCCCGTGACCCTGGGCGTGGCCGAGAGCGTCCAACCCGTCCTCTCCGAACCCGCCCAGCTCCTCCTGCCCAAAGCAGACGCCGGAAAGCTCACCACCACCGTCTCCCTCCCGGACACCCTGCAAGCCCCCGTCGAAGCAGGCCAGCAGCTCGGAACGCTCACCGTCCTGGTGAACAACGAACCCTTCCAAACCCTCCCCCTGACCGCGCAAGAACCCGTCCCCCGCCTGACCCTCTGGCAGGTCTTCCAGGGAATGGTGGGGATGTTGTGTGGAAAATAACATTTTCTTGACCCTTTCCTCTATCGCACGGTATACTACATAAGAGCAGATAGAAAGCGAGGCGAATCGCTCATGACAAAACTGGAAGAACTGATGAAGCGCCCGTATAAACTAGAATTGATCGAAGACCCGGACGAAGGCGGGTTTGTCGCATCCTACCCTGAGCTGAGGGGATGTATCACTTGCGCAGAAACAGCAAAGGAAGCGGTGGAGGCTGCCAAAGACGCAAAACGCGCTTGGCTGGAAGCCGCCCTATCAAATGACTTTCCCATCCCACCAACCTCTTCCTAAAAAATGTAGTGGCCGCAGACCCCTGCGGCCAGCTCGTTGCATAATCGAACCACTGATATAGAACACCACCCACGCCCTCATGATTCGGCGTGGGTGGTTCGTTTTATCCTCATTCATCAAAATAGAAGGGAACCTTTTCTTCGATCACTTGAATCAGCTCATGAGGTTTTATATCTAACGCGAACGCTATCTTAAAGACCGTGTCTATCGTTGGGCTTCTCAGCCCTCTTTCTATT
>SFHQ01000040.1 GCA_004556345.1 Clostridiales bacterium
CAAGGACATGCTGGAAAAACAGGGAATGCGGCAAAGCATGTCTCGTGTTGGCAGATGCATTGACAATGGTCCGATGGAGGGCTTCTGGGGCATCCTGAAGTGTGAGATGTATTATCTAAACCATTTTGAAACCTATGAGGAACTTGTTCATGCTGTAGGCCATTTATCCATTACTACAACCACCAGCGACGTCAACACCGGCTAAATTGCCTTGCACCAATGGATTACCGCAGCTTGCTGGAAGCTGCATAAAAGAAAACCAGGACCTCATTTCTGAAATCCTGGAAAAACTTTTTGTTTTTTCATCTGTCTACTTGACAGGGAGCGGTTCATCACTTCTTTTTGTCATCGTTATGATGCTGCTGTTTGGGGACAGGATAGCTTACACTCAGTATACCAAAGTTCGACAGGTTCTGCAAGCAGAAAGCGCTTTCTCGGACAGCAGGCGAAATACTGGACCTTATCGGCAGAATATGCTATCCTGTTCGTAATAAGACAGGGAAAGAGAGGGATTTTTATGGTACGATACCTGCATTCGATCCTCCTGGCCGGACTTCTGGCTGGGGTGCTGGCCCTGGGTCTGGGTGTTGGCGCTGCGGCCACGGCCCCGATGGAGCCGTTTGTCCCACCGAAAGCCCCCACAGAGCCAAGTGATCCAGAGACAAACGGCGAGATGTACGGCTGGGGTACAGGCGGTGCCAGCCTCGTCTACGACCGCTCTGTCTGGTATGTCCGCGAGAAGACGAGCAGAATCCTCGAGAGCGGAGAGTGGAATCGCGAAACTTATAATGAACATGGTGAAACGATTCGTTGGGAGGACTCTTCCGGTATGCAACGCAACGTCCGCTATTGCTACACGCCTGACGGGGCGCTTTTGTCGGATGGGCTCCGGTTCTGCGCCTATGATGCACAAGGACGGCTGATCGACTATACCTATTCCACGAAGAATGAGTGGGATGAAACGGTCCGCCATCACATCACTTATCGCTACGGCACAGACGCTGATGGCCGGACCTATGGCGAAAAGATCGATGCAGACGGCCTGCCCTTCCTGCGCATTACCTTCGATGCCCAAGATCGTCCGATCCGGATCAACTATTTGGATCAAAACGGGAACGTGACTGACGGTGGGGTGCAGTATACCTATGACGCAGCGGGCCGCATGACGATGCGGAAAGCCGACAAAGCAGAGACTTACCTTTGGAACTATGACGAGGCAGGTCATCTGATCGGCCAGACCCGCATCCCCGCTGCAGATAGCACAGACGACATTGTGCGGGTGCGCTATGCCTACGACGACAGGGGCTGCTTCCTCGGGGCCTATTACGGCGACAGCACGACACCGCGCACGACCTTCCACTACGACGCGCAGGGACGGCTCATCTCCTGGGAACGGGACGAATATTCTTGCCAGTATACTTATAATGAAAAGGGACAGCTCCTGCGTGTGACGTACAACGATGGCGATTGGCAGGAATTCTCCTATGACGCCGAGGGCAGAACGGTCTCCATCCGGTCGGACTTCGCCGAGATAACCTATCGCTACGCCCGGTACGGCAGCTTTCTGGATGTGGATGAGAGCGACTGGTATGCCCCGTATATCCAGAGCATGGCCGACAAAGGTCTGTTAAAGGGGATGGAGGACGGGACCTTTTCCCCCAACGCGAACATGACCGTCGCCGAGGCGATCACCCTGGCCGTCCGCATGGCCGCAGACGAGGGGCAGAGCTTCCGACAGGGGCAGCCGTGGTATCAGGTCTATATTGATTGGGCAAAGACGCACGATCTGCCGTGGGAGTACGCCGACTACAACGCGAAGATCACCCGGACTGAGTTTGCCCAGCTCTTCGCGGCGGTGTATCGCAGCAGTGAGACAATGCAGAAAACGGTGCAGCCGATCAACACCGTGCCGGACGGCTCCATCCCCGATGTGGCGATGGACGATGCGAACGCGGCGGACATCTACCTGCTCTACCGTCTGGGCGTCCTGGCGGGCAGCGATGAGGCGCACCACTTTGCGCCAGACAGCCAGATCCTCCGTAGCGAGGTGGCAGCAATCGCCTGCCGTCTGCTCAACGAGGGCCGCCAGAGCTTCTCTATCACATGACAAGCTGTTTATAACACTTATATAATTATTTCCAATCGAGATCACGCACGCGAAGCCGGGAGCTTTTCCGGCGGTATCCCCGCCAGCAGCAGCACCCCGGCCCAGGCCAGCACCAGCTCTGGGGCCACCCCCGCAAAGCCCCGCAGGGGCACCTCCTGCGGCTCCAGGCTCCGGCCGGCCAGGGTGACGACCTCCCGCTGGAGCGCCAGGCACAGCCCGTGCCGCCCTCCAAAAGCCCAATGCGGTGCATCGCCATTCCCCCTTTTCTCCCCATAGTGTGAAAAAAAGTCGCAGAAATTATGCATTGGGCATTGTCGTTGTTTCCCGATGAGCGATTCGAGCAAAATTGACAAGCTCTCCTATCCTATGCTAAAATAAGTCTGCCCTGTTTCCAGGGCAGGAAAGAGCGCTGTGATCATACGGCAGGCGGTTCGGCCACTCCCTCCGAAAGGAGGTGACGCCTATGCCGATTATTTTGACGTTGCATGTCTTCGGACTTACCGTGACGATCAGAATAAAAAAGCAAAACCGCCACTCGGCCAAGTGACGGTTTTGTTGACATAAGTGATATGTCCAATAACACCATTTCGGGCTGAACCGCTTGTCGCAGCGCCCTTTCTTTATATTTATGGTAACAGGGAAATCTTTTTTTGTCAAGTTCTCTGCCACGGGAAAATACACCGGGCGGGGAACTTTTTTGCTGTCATAGCATATCTAGGATGATCGAGAGCAGGTCTTGGATCTGCTTGCGGTTTTCTGGTTTTAGATCTGTGATACGGCGTGCAATGGCCAGGGCCTCTTGCTCCTGCGCGTCCAGACCGAATAAGATTCGGTCTGCGCTGACGCCAAGCAGGAGACACAGGCGCTGCAATGTTTCCAGGGAGATCCCGGAAACCCCGCGCTCGATCGCGCTGAGGTGGTTCGGCGTGATGTCCAGTAATTCCGAGAGGGTATCCTGCGTGTACCCTGCCTCTTCCCGAATGAGTTGGATATGATTTCCGACCGCAATGTTGATCTCCTTTTTCTCTCGCATAGCCTCACCGCCCTTGTGTTTAGTCTAACCAATGACGGTGCCATTATAAACATTGCAGTATCGTTGATTTTTCTAACGACATTGCATTGACTATTTGGGGGAGACGGTGGTAAAATGGCGTTGTTTTGTGGCCCCTGGCGGTGATGTTCTAGAACTGTGTATACCATTTTCTCATGTGACCAGAGAGGAGAGCTTATGAAAAAAAGGATCATCGCAAGTATTTTGACAGTTATAATGCTCATGACCATGCTTCCAACTGCTGCGTTTGCGGCAGACGGGGCTTCTGAAAACACCTATGAGGTGTTGACCGCTGATGACCTCAGCACCGCGCTGACGAAGATTGAGGCAAGCGCCGATACCGAAGCGACCATTGTGCTGAAAGCCAACCTGAATGCACCAGTTACCGCAGGGGGAAACTATACAACCACCTTTGGCGTTGACGGCAAGCATATTACGGTAAAGAGCGACGAGGGGGGAATGAAGAAACTTTCCTTTCCCTGGTATGGAATTCTGAACGGCGACTGCACCTTTGATAATGTCAATGTGACCGGAAGCAGACTGTTCTGCAACGGATACCGGACGATTTTCACCGAAAACGGTCAGATCCATTTAAGCGAAACACTCTACGGCGGCGGCTACAAAACCACAGTGAACAGCACTTATGTAGTGATTGCCGCCAGCGGCGATATCAACCCGTCCTCTTCCAGCGGTCTGCACGATGTGATCGGCGGCTCGTATCAGGGCAATGTTGATGGCAATACCTATTTGGAAATCACGGGTGATATTGAAATGCAGGGCGGCAACCACCTGAACCCCGGCTGCATGAAGGGCGACGGAACCAGCGGCGACGGCAGGAATGTGCCCGATGTCTATGTCGGCGGCAATGCTACGCTGATTTATGACAACAAAAGTAGTACCGCGTCTCCTGCAATTGAAGGCACATACGGCTGCGAAATGAAGGGGGATGTTACTCTGGATGTTCGTGCAGGCTGTGTAGCGGGCATTGTCGGTACGGAGGAGCCGCTGGAGAAATCCATCATTCGCGGTAATTTGCATATCATTGCAGGTAATCCTGCTTATGAGAATACCGATCGGATTCTTCGGTTAGGTAGCAACTGGCCGATTGTCGGCGCAGGCAATAGCTTTGCAACCTATCCCGGTGTTGAGGGCAATTATACGGTAGGCGGCAACATTACGATCGACACCTATGAAAATGCATGGGCATGGGACAAAGGAACTGAGCCCACCTCGTATGATCTGCCGGAAATCTACGGAGCCTTGCGCGGTAACGTAGGCGGCAATATTACGATCAATGCCCACGGATCTCATGTGCAGAACATTTTCGGTGCAAGCGATTCGGTTGTTCAGGGTTCAGTTACGGTCAATGCAACCGATGTTGAACTGAAAAATAGTGAGTATAATACTAAATACGACGAGGGATATATTTTCGGTCTGTGGGAAAGAGGTATCCCAGCTACCGCGGTCGGCCCTGTGACCGTAACGGTAAACGGCGGTGATGCGGGTCTTGTGATGGCTACCGATCAGGAAACTGTACCGGCGGGGTCTTCCATTAATGTCACCGGAAAGCCGAAAATTCGCACCGGTATCCGCGGAACACAGGCAAGCTCCTACTCGACCGAATTCCCGGTTGCCAATGTCTATAACTGTGAGGCAACCATTCCGTTCATCAAGGGAATGTCGCAAGTCAATATCACAAACAATTCCGCAGTGACTGCCCATATTATGATCAGCAATGCCGGCTTGTTGGTAGAGGAAGGCAGCAGCCTGACAACGGATAACGGTCAGGTCTGGATTTGGGGCGATACTGTCATTAACGGCACCTGGGAGCAGCTGCACAGCCAGACCGACAATTACAACGATATTTTTGTCAACGGCACAACGCAGATTGGTTCCAACGGCCACCTGATCAATCACGGCACAAGCAACCTGAGTGGTGCGGTAACCAACAATGGCGTAATGGCGCTGATGGGATCGGCTTATTTGCAGAATGATTACACCGCCACCAACGGCGAACTGCGGCTGCCGACAATCGCGCCCGGTGCAAACTATGATACCGGTACGATTCCTGTACAAATCAAGGGCCTTTCCACCGGCACTACCACGGTCAACACGGTGGACCCCGCTGACTGGCAGACTTTGAAAAAACCTGCACTTGGTGACAACTACATTCTTTCCAAGAAAAACACCGATTCCCCCGCACAGGATGTGTTTGTATTGGGCAATGCCGATGCCGTGGGAGACGGCTGGTTCCTCAAGCGCATGGCCGATGCCGATGGCTCGAACGATTACTATATGTGGCAGGTGGCCAATGGTGTCCGTGTCATATTCGACAAGAACGGCGGCGATACCGAGGCCGACCCCCGTATCATGATGCAGGACAAGGTTACAGGCGTTGTCAATCACTTTGACCTGCCGACGATTGAACCGACCCGCGGCGGGTACACGTTTAAGGGCTGGAACACGAAGGCGGACGGTACGGGCGATGCCTTTACCGCTGCGACCGGTGTGACCGACAACATGACGGTTTACGCCCAGTGGAAAAAGAATAGCTCCGGCGGTAGCCACTCGACCAGGAAGTACACGCTGACGTATGAATCCAACGGCGGCACGGCTTACAAGGATGAGCGCTATTCCTCCGGCACGAAGGTGACGCTGGATAAGGTCCCTATCCGCGAGAGCTATACGTTTACCGGCTGGTACGCGGATCAGGAGCTGACCGACAAGATCACCAGCGTGACGATGAACAGCGACAAGACGGTCTATACAGGCTGGGTGGCGACCGGTGTTCCGGATATGCTCAACGGCGACGATCACTACGCCTATGTGATCGGTTACCCGGACGGAAACGTTCACCCGCAGGGGAACATCAGCCGCGCAGAAACGGCGACGATCTTCTTCCGATTGCTCAAAGCGGACACCCGCGACGGCAACCTGACGGCAGAGAATGTTTTTGCCGACGTGGCCAACGGCAAGTGGTTCAACAAGGCAGTCTCCACCATGGCAAAGCTGGGCATCGTGAAGGGCCGCAGTGCGGAGACCTTTGCTCCCGATGCGCCCATCACCCGCGCGGAGTTTGCCGCGATCTGCGCTCGCTTTAACACCAAGCCGACCAACACCAGCAACAGCTTCTCCGATATTTCCGGCCACTGGGCGGAAGCAGAGATCGAGAGAGCCGTGGCCTTCGGCTGGATCGCAGGCTATCCCGACGGCACCTTCCGCCCCGACACCTATATCACCCGCGCGGAGGCGATGACGATGATCAACCGTGTGCTCTGCCGTATGCCGCAGGATGAGAAGGATCTGCTGCGTACGATGGTGGTCTGGCCAGACAACAAGCCCACGGATTGGTACTATCTCGCCGTGCAAGAGGCGACCAACAGCCATGAGTTTGAGCGCAAGGGCGCGGTCAACGAAAAGTGGACGAAGCTGACCAGCGCACCGGACTGGACGCGGTATCAGTAACAGCAAGAACGAATTTTTCTGCATTTCCCCGCCCGATGGATTTTTCCGGGGCGGGGAAAAGTTTCTCTTTTCATTGCTTCGGCGGTGTGTTATAATTTAACCTGTACTAGCATGGGCACTTGCCCAGCGTTCTTTTACTTATGAAATATTATCAAAGGAGCGATTTACCAATGGAACTGGAAACCGTACTGTATCGCGTTGAGGGCCCCGTTGCCGTCATCAGCCTGAACCGCACCAAGGCTATGAACTCTCTGAACAAGCAGATCTTCGCCGATCTGACCACCGCCTTTAACGCCGCAAAGGACGACGCTGCTGTCCGCTGCGTCGTGATGAACGGCGAGGGCCGCGCTTTCTGCGCTGGTGGCGACATCGCTGAGATGAAGACCATCAACACTGAGCCTGCCTTCTTCGACTTCATGACCGTTGCCGGCGAGTTCACCACCCTGCTCAACACCTTCCCCAAGCCCGTCATCGCTGCTGCTCACGGCGCCATCGCCGGTGCCGGCACCTCTCTGGTCATGGGCGCTGACATCGCACTGGTGGCTGACAACGCCATGTTCATCGTGGCCTTCGGCCAGGTGGGCCTGATCCCCGACTGCGCCTGCCACTATCTGCTGCCCCGCGTCGTTGGCCCCAACCGCGCCAAGGAGCTGATGCTGACCCAGCGTGCCGTCAAGGCCGACGAGATGCTGACCCTGGGCATCGCCAACAAGGTCGTTCCCGCTGACCAGCTGATGGAAGAGGCCATGAAGCTGGCCAACAAGATCGCCAAGGGCCCCCTGAACTGCTACACCATGTCCAAGGCTCTGATGAACAAGGCCCACGAGACCACCTTCGAGGAGCTGCTGAAGGAAGAGACCGCTATGCAGGCCGCTGCCCGCATGAACCCCAACGCTGAGGAAGGTCTGTCCGCTTTCCTGGAGAAGAGAAAGGCCAGCTTCCAGTAATTTCTGGTGCAACTTTTTTGAATTCATGCAGTATTCATAAAAAATTGCATAAATTCTCGAAAGTAAGACAGCGCAGAGGGTTTCTGCGCTGTCTTTTTTCGATTTTTTAGGAAAAGGCCTTGCAAGGGGACTGCATACTGTGTATAATGTGTTCTGTTCTCGATCTTGTAAACGCAGAACAAAAATGAAAAGAGGTTACTGTATCATGAAAAAACTGCTTTCTGTCCTGATGGCCGCCGCGATGCTGGTCGGCGTGCTGTCCCTGGCAGGCTGCGGCGGCAACGGCGGCGAGACCACCACGGATCCCGCTGCCGACGCTGACAACAGCGCTGCCACCACCGAGACCGCTGGGGACCTGACCACCGTCACCGCCGGTAAGCTCACCATGTCCACCAACGCCCAGTTCCCCCCCTATGAAATGGTCGCAGACGACGGCAGCTTCGAGGGCATCGACATCGAAGTGGCTGACGCCATCGCCAAGAAGCTGGGCCTGGAGCTGCAGGTCGATGATATGGACTTCGACGCCGCCCTGCTGGCCGCCCAGAACGGCAAGAGCGACATGGTCATGGCTGGCGTGACCGTGAACGAAGAGCGCCAGGCCGTCATGGACTTCTCCGACAGCTACGCCAAGGGCGTGCAGGTCGTCATCGTGCCTGAGGACTCCGACATTCAGTCCATCGACGACATGGACGGCAAGATGATCGGCACCCAGCGCGGCACCACCGGCTACATCTATTGCTCCGACACCCCTGAAAACGGCGGCTTCGGCGAAGAGCACGTCACTGCCTATGACGACGGCGCCACCGCTGTCAAGGCCCTGCTCAACGGCCAGGTGGACTGCGTCGTCATCGACAACGCCCCCGCCCAGGAGTATGTGAAGGCCAACCCCGGTCTGAAGATTCTGGACACCGAGTTTGCCAACGAGGACTACGCCATCGGCGTGGCCAAGGGCAACACCGCTCTGCTGGACGCCATCAACGGCGCTCTGAAGGAGCTCATCGACGACGGCACCGTCCAGAGCATCATTGACAAGTACATTCCCGCAGAGGCTGCCAACTGATCCCGCGTCAGTTTCGCCGAAACGGAACCCCACGCAAAGCGGGCGGTCTTTGTTGGCCGCCTGCTTTGACTTTTCAAAAGAGAGAGGAGAATGTCCGTGAACTGGGCACAGCTCTATGCCGACCTGTCTGCGCAGCTCCAAGCCCATGTGGATCTGCCCTTCTACCAGGACTTTTTCGTCAATTTTTACCGGGCCTTCATTGATGGGGCACGCTGGAAGCTCTATCTGTCCGGCCTGCGCATGACCATTGAGGTCACGGTCCTGGCCCTCATCATGGGCATTATTCTGGGTGTGATCGTCGCCGTCATCCGCACGGCCCACGACCAGCAGCGGCCCGGCCGCCACAACCCGATCCTGTTCCTGCTCAACACCATCGGGACCATCTACACCACCGTCATCCGCGGCACGCCGATGATCGTCCAGATGCTTATCATGGGCAGCATCATCTTCGCCAGCAGCCGGAACTTCACCGTCATCGGCACCATCGCCCTGGGCATCAACTCCGGCGCTTACGTCGCTGAGATCATCCGGGGCGGCCTCATGTCCCTGGACCCCGGCCAGGCGGAGGCAGGGCGCTCTTTGGGTCTGAACTACTTCCAGACCATGCGCTTCATCGTCATTCCCCAGGCGTTTAAGGCCATTCTGCCGGCCCTGGGCAATGAGTTCATCACCCTCTTCAAAGACACCGCCCTCATCACCGTCATCGGCGGCAAGGAGCTGCTGTACGCGGCCAAGGCCGTGGGCGCGAAGACTTACAGCGTGACCTACCCCTACCTGGGCGCGGCGGCGATGTACCTGGTCCTGGTCATCATCCTGACCTGGCTCCAGGGTAAACTGGAAAGGAGGCTGCGGCAAAGTGATCGACGTTAAAAACCTCTCCAAGTCCTTCGGGGACCACCTGGTCCTGGACGATATTTCGGCCCACATCAGCCCCGGTGAGAAAGTGGTGGTCATCGGGCCGTCCGGCTCCGGCAAGTCCACCTTCCTGCGCTGCCTGAACCTGCTGGAGACGCCCACCAAGGGCACCATCACCTTCGAGGGCACGGACATCACCGACCCCAAGACGGACATCAATCTCGTCCGCCGTCAAATGGGCATGGTCTTCCAGCACTTCAACCTCTTCCCCAACATGACCGTGAAGAAAAACATCACCCTGGCCCCCGTTCAGACGGGCCGGATGAAGCAGGAGGAGGCCGATAAGCTGGCCATGGAACTGCTGGAGCGCGTGAACCTGGTGGAGAAGGCCGACGCCTACCCCAACCAGCTCTCCGGCGGCCAGAAGCAGCGCATCGCCATCGTCCGCGCCCTGGCCATGAAGCCCAAGCTCATGCTCTTCGACGAGCCGACCTCCGCCCTGGACCCGGAGATGGTCGGCGAGGTCCTGGACGTCATGAAGCAGCTGGCACAGGAAGGCATGACCATGGTCGTCGTGACCCACGAGATGGGCTTTGCCCGCGAGGTGGGCGACCGCGTCCTCTTCATGGCCGACGGCAAGATCCTGGAGCAGAACACCCCAGAGCAGATCTTCACCAACCCCCAAGAGGAGCGGACGAAGGTGTTCCTCTCCAAAGTGCTCTAACCTTCAAAAAGCGCAAAAAAGAAAGGCCGTCTTGACAGGACGGCCTTTCTGGGCTATACTGAAACCATCAGGGGTGACTGGTGACGGTCGCTCTCTCAGATAGTTAAATCATCATACGATGACTGTAACCGCTCGGAGGCTAGGCCGGGCGGTTACTTCTTATTGTCATCGTTATGATGCTGCTGCTTATGCAGATAGATGCTGAAAACAACACCGAATACCGCGCAGCCTGCAGAAATGATACTGCAGATCAAAGAAACGATAGCCATAGGGCCTCCCCCCTTCCTCTCAGTCGGGGGACGACAGAAGTGCCCCCCGGTTTCAGAGAGCAGACCGCCTTTTCTCCAGGATCCCTTTCGGATCAGAATAGCTTGGTGCCAGTATACCAAAGTTCGACAATTTCTGCAAGCAGAAAGCCGCCGCAGGGTCATTCAACTCTGCGGCGGCTTCTTTTCTCTCTCTATGTTAGGAAGCTGGGGGGCTTAGTAAGCGACACCCCAGTAGATCATTTTTTTGGCGGCGCGGCCGCAGATGGGGCAGGTGTCGGCCAGGTGCTCCTGGGCGAAGGGGACGCAGCGGGAGGTCATGCCGGCCTCTTCCTTCATCTTCAGCTCGCAGTCCAGCTCGCCGCACCACATGGTCTTGATGAAGCCGCCGTGCTCGGCCTGGAGCTGCTTGGCCTCCTCCAGGGAGAAGGCGGGGAAGGTGTGCTCCTCCAGGTTCTTCTTGGCCCGCTGGTACAGGCCGTCGTGGATGGCGTCCAGGGTGGCCTTGGCGGTCTCCTCCAGGGTGTCCAGGCTGACGAAGACTTTCTCGCCGTTGTCCCGGCGGACCAGGACGCACTGGTTCTTCTCGATGTCCTTCGGGCCGATCTCCACGCGCAGGGGCACGCCCTTCATCTCGTACTCGGCAGCCTTCCAGCCCATGGACTGGTCAGAGTCGTCAATCTTGGCGCGGATGCCGGCAGCCTTCAGGCGGTCCAGCAGGGCGTTGGCGGCGTCCAGAACGCCGTCCTTGTGCATGGCAACGGGGATGACCATGGCCTGGACGGGGGCGATGCGGGGGGGCAGGACCAGACCGTTGTTGTCGCCGTGGGTCATGATGAGGCCGCCGATCATCCGGGTGGACACGCCCCAGCTGGTCTGGTGGGGGTGGTGCAGGGTGTTGTCCTTGCCGGTGAAGGTGATGTCAAAGGCCTTGGCGAAGCCGTCGCCGAAGTAGTGGCTGGTGCCGGACTGGAGCGCCTTGTGGTCGTGCATCATGCACTCGACGGTGTAGGTCTCCTCGGCGCCGTTGAACTTCTCCTTGTCGGTCTTCTGGCCCTTGACCACGGGCATGGCCAGGACGTTTTCCAGGAAGTCGGCGTAGATATTCAGCATCTGCTGGGTCTCGGCGCGGGCTTCCTCGGCGGTGGCGTGCATGGTGTGGCCCTCCTGCCACAGGAACTCCCGGTGACGCAGGAAGGGGCGGCTGGTCTTCTCCCAGCGCAGCACGGAGCACCACTGGTTGTACAGCTTGGGCAGGTCCCGGTGGGACTGGATGACGTTCTTATAATGCTCGCAGAACAGCGTCTCGCTGGTGGGGCGGATGCAGTAGCGCTCTTCCAGGGCGTCGCTGCCGCCCATGGTCACCCAGGCGCACTCAGGGGCGAAGCCCTCCACGTGGTCCTTCTCCTTTTGCAGGAGGGATTCGGGGATCAGCATGGGCAGGTAGACGTTCTCGTGGCCCGTCTCCTTAAAGCGCTTGTCCAGCTCTGCCTGAATATTCTCCCAGATGGCGTAGCCATAGGGGCGGTAGACGAACATGCCCTTGATGGAGGAGTAGTCGATCAGCTCCGCCTTTTTGCACACGTCGGTGTACCACTGGGCGAAATCCACCTCCATGTCGGTGATCTGTTCCACTTTCTTTTTGTTATCCTTAGCCATAGTTTCCATCCTTTATTCAAAGTTCCCCGGCGGACCGAAACAGGGGCCGCGCCCAGGTGTTACAGATATGTTCAGATAAAATCTATTGTAGGGCCGAGGGGGGGAATTGTCAAGTCTCTTGGGCCTGCTCTGCATAATCCGCGGGGGATTTTTCCACACTAGGGGAAGAAAAGGGGGAGTGGGGGATGCACAGCATAGGGATCTTGGCCGGGGGCGCGGCCTGCGCAGATCTGCTGGCCCAGGCGCTGCCGCCGGGGCTGTGGGAGCGCTGCCGCCCGGCCTGCGCCGGGGGTATGTATGACCTGCTGGTCGTGGCCCCGGACTGGCCGGTCTCGCGCCCTGTGCCCCCTGGGCTGACCTGCCGGGCGCTGCTCCTGCCGGGGCGCTTGGGGCCGCTGGCAGGGGACTTAGAAGCCGGGTGGGTGGTGAGCTACGGCCTGACGCCCAGGGACTCCCTGACCCTCTCCAGCCTGGGCCAGGACGGCCTGTGCCTGGCGCTCCAGCGGGAGGTGGTCACCCTGGCCGGACGGAGCCTGGAGCCTCAGGAGACGCCCCTGCGGGGCTTTGCGGGGGCGGAGCCGGAGCTGGTCCTGGCCTGGGCGGGCGTGATGCTGCTGGTGGGGGTGCCGGTGGAGCGGATCAGCCGGTATGATTTTGATGGATCAGCTGTCGATATTTCCGCCGCAGATAGTAAACAGTAACGCCCACAAATGGTTTTCGCGGGGATTCAGAAAGCAGACGTTCCATTTCGTTCTGGATCTGTTTTGGGGTACAAGAACCCTTTTTATGTAAGCGCCGGATGATTTGCCGACCACTTTCCCAGGCGTCCTTTCTGCCTTTGACAATACACGTTGCGGTGTCATCGATGCCACCCGTCCGATTGGGGCGGCCATTGAGCTGTAAAATCTGGTTGATGTCCTGCTCGATTGTGTGGATCAATTCGGCACTCCAGCGACCAGATGGGGACGTTGGATGAAATAGAATGATCCCATCTTTGTTGTAACGGATATGAGACATCATCTCTTGATCCTGGGGGTCAATGGTAAGCTCCGTATCTAGTTTCT
>SFHQ01000012.1 GCA_004556345.1 Clostridiales bacterium
CAAACGCAGGTACCGCTAAGGAGATAGAGAAAGCGCACACCAACAGCAAGCAAATCAAGGCATTCTGTAATCTACATTTTTTCATTTAGTTCTCCTCCATCATGCTAACAAGGAAAGAATAGGTTCCCCCGGTCAGCGCATTTGTCAAGGCTTCAGAATCTTCAAAACTAATTACTCCGTCTTCGTCTTCCTGATAACCTACCTCAATTTCTTCCGTAAGAGAGGGCATTTGCTCCCCATCTAAGACTGATATCGCATATTGGTAGTAATCTTCCGCATTATTTTCATCGCCTGTATATCCGTTGGCAATTTCTATGCAATTGGGATAGGAAATTGACACCGTCATTTTCTTGTTGCTACTGCTCACATCCATCATTTCAAACGACGTGTGTTCCAGCACCTTGTTCATGTATTGTATATCGCTCGGCAAATCCTCCCCTTGCACAATTCCACTGTTTATCTTTTCAGCAAATGCGGCCTCTAAGTTATCGTGCTTTTTAGAAAGCAACACCCCACATACTACAGCTGCTGCAGCTACTATCGCAATAACAACAATGATCCATAAACTCCTCTTTCGCATGAAAAACACCTCTGTCATAACATTTTTGCTGTTGTCCCTTTCGTGTTGACCCAAGTATAACGAATTCTTCCATCCCTTTTCAATATTTCAACAAAAATAGCAACTTTAGAGACAAAATTTGCAACTTGTTTTCCTCTCGAAAAGTTATACTTGAGATTATAATAATCTGCGGTATAATAATAGAAAGTATAACAGCGAGGTGATCTCATGCAGCATTTTGTAGACCGTGAGCAGGAGCTTCAAACCCTGCAAGCCGAATATGACCGCCCCGGCAGCGCCCTGGTCGTGCTGTACGGGCGGCGCAGAGTAGGCAAGACCACCCTCATCTCCGAGTTCATCCGGGAAAAGCCCGCGCTTTTCTTCCTGGCCAGCGAGGAATCCGAACCCCAAAACCGGGCCGTCTTCAAGGAAAAAACCGCAGAGTTTTTGAACAACGACCTGCTCCGCAGTGCAAAGGTCAAAAGCTGGGACATCCTCTTCCGCACCATCCTGGATAAACCCTTTGACCGCAAGCCCGTCATCGTTCTGGACGAGTTTCAATATCTGGGCAAGTCCAACCCGGCGTTTCCCTCCATCTTCCAGCGCATCTGGGAAGAAATTCTCAAAGACAGGTCTGTCATGGTAATCTTATGCGGCTCCCTCATCTCCATGATGGAGTCTCAGACCCTCTCTTACAGCAGTCCCCTCTACGGCAGGCGGACGGCGCAGATTCGCCTGAAGCAGATCCCCTTTGCCTACTACCACGAATTCTTCCCCGAAAAGAGCCGCCGGGAGCTGATCGAGTGGTATGCCGTCACCGGCGGGGTCCCCAAATACATCGAGCTGTTCTCCGGCAGCCAGGACCTCTACCAGGCCATCCAAGCCAATATCCTCAACCGCTCCGGCTACCTCTACGACGAGCCGCATTTTCTCTTGCAGCAGGAGGTCAGCGAGGTGGGCAGCTACTTCTCCATCATCAAGTCCATCGCCGCCGGAAACCAAAAGCTCTCCGCCATCGCCGCCACCTTGGAGGTCAAGTCCACCAGCCTGACCAAATACCTCAAGACCCTCATCGACCTGGATATTTTAGAGCGGGAGGTCCCCGTCACTGAACCCAATCCGGAGAAGAGCAAAAAGGGTCTCTACAAGATCAGGGACAACTACCTGCGCTTCTGGTTCGCCTTCGTCTACCCCAATAGGAGCTTCATCGAGAGCGGCCACAGCGCCCTCGTCCTAGAGAAAATTCGCAAGAGCCTGGTGAAAAATCACATCGCCTTCGTCTATGAAGACGTCTGCCAGGAGCGCATGTGGGACCTCAACGCTGCCAACGCCTGGCCCTTCCACTTCTCCAAGCTCGGCCGCTATTGGGACGCCAAACACGAGATCGACCTGGCCGCCCTGGACCCAGACGGCAAAAACCTGATCCTCGGCGCGTGCAAATACTGGCAGGAACCGGTCGGCCCCCGCGTCTTTTGGGACTTGGTCGCCAAAACCGACGCCGTCCCCTGGGAGCGGGGCCACCGCACCGTCTGGTATGTCCTCTTCAGCGCCTCCGGCTTCACCGACGACCTAAAAGCCCTCGCCGCCCAGCGGGAGGACTTGCTTCTCTTTGACGAAACGACCTAAGATAAAAACGCAGAGAGCCACTCGACTCCCTGCGTTTTTGCTTTGCCTAAAGAAAAACCTTGACCAGAAAATATAGAAAAAGACCTGAAATCCGAAGATTCCAGGTCTTGGTGGAGATAAGCGGGATCGAACCGCTGACCTCTTGAATGCCATTCAAGCGCTCTCCCAGCTGAGCTATACCCCCGTATTCGTTTCGTCCTTGGCGTTGGGCTGTTGCCCGGTCGCTTGGGACGAGTGTTATAATACCAGACGGGGGCCGCTTTGTCAACACTTTTTTGGGATTTTTTCAAAAAAAGTTTCAGCAGCGTTGGGACAGGTCATCCATGGCCTTTTCCAGGGTCCGGGCGGCGCGGCGCAGGGAGCGGCGGACTTCCTTTTCCTGGCTCTTCAGGCGCATACCGACGGCAACCCCCGCCGCCATGCCCAGGGCAATGCCGGCGCAGAAGGGATGGGTGCAGCACATAGGGCGTTCCTCCTTTTCGTGGTTTTGTCTGTTGCAGACGTGCTTAGTGTGCCCCGATTGGCGGAAAAATCCGTTGCTAAAATTTATGGGATTCGTTATAATGAAGTGTTATCATCTGATTTATTTTTTGAGTACCCGGAGGCATTCCATGACCACACTCTATCTCATTCGTCACGCCGAGGCGGAGGGCAATCTCTACCGCCGCATCCACGGCCAATATAATAGTCTCATCACCGACAACGGCTACCGCCAGATCGCAGCCCTGCGGGACCGGTTCGCTGACGTGCCCATCGACGCCGTCTATTCCAGCGACCTCTTCCGCACCATGACCACGGCCCGCGCCCTCTTCGTCCCCAAGGGCCTGCCCCTCGTCACCCGCCCCGACCTGCGGGAGATCAGCATGGGCCAGTGGGAGGACTACTCCTGGGCCGGGATCGACCGGCGGGAACACGCCCGCATGGCCCTTTTCTCCGCCACCTCCCCGGACTTCCGCGCCCCCGGCGGCGAAAGCTTCCCGGAGATCCGGGTGCGAGGCTGCAAGGCCATCCTGGACATCGCCGCCCAGCACCCCGGCCAGACCGTCGCCGCCTTCGCCCACGGCACCCTCATCCGCAACACCGTGGCCGAGTTCCTGGGGATCCCCTCTGAGGAGATGCGCAAAATGGGCCACAGCGACAACACCGCCGTGACCAAGCTGGAAATTGAAAACGGTCACGTCACCGTAGTCTATAAAGACGACAACTCCCACCTCTCCGAAGAAATTTCTACCCTGGCCAAGCAGCGCTGGTGGAACAAAAACGACCAGCGGCCCGACGTAAATTTCTGGTTCGACCACTTAGACCTGGACACCCAGGCCGACCGCGACTATTACCTGGCCTGCCGCCAGGACGCCTGGCAGACCATCTACGGCAACTTAGACCGCTATGACGGCGCGGGCTTCCTGGACGATGCCTATGACTCCTGGAAGGCCAACCCCAAGAGCCTGGTCGTCGCCATGGCGGGCAGCCACCGGGCGGGCCTGCTCCAGCTGGACCCCCGCCGGGGCCAGGAGGCGCACGAGGCCTACATCTCCTTCCTTTATCTGGCCCCCGAACAGCGGAACAACGGCGTCGGCATCCAGCTCATCGGCAAAGCCGTGAGCCTCAGCCGCCCCCTGGACTGTGACAAGCTGGGCCTGGTCTGCTCCGAGCAGAACGCCCACGCCTTGGCCTTCTATCAAAAGTACGGCTTCCACACCATCGGCACCGAGGCCGGGGCCTACGGCACCCTGTACCGGATGCAGAAAGACATCGGCTATACCGTCCGAGAGGACCTGATGTGAAAACCATCCACGATTTCCTCCCCATCTCCAAAGAAGACCTCTTAGACCGAGAGTGGTACTACTACGACTTTCTGCTCATCACCGGCGACGCCTACGTAGACCACCCCTCCTTCGGCACCGCCATCATCAGCCGCGTATTAGAGGACCTGGGCTTTCGCGTGGCGATCTTGGCCCAGCCGGACTGGAAGAACTTAGATTCCTTCACCGCCCTGGGCAAGCCCCGCTACGGGGTCTTAGTCAACGGCGGCAACATCGACTCCATGGTCGCCCACTACACCGCCGCCCGGAAGCGCCGCCATGACGACGCCTACTCCCCCGGCCGCAAGGCCGGCCTGCGCCCCGACCGCGCCACCATCGTCTACGGCAACAAAATTCGGGAGGTCTGGGGGGACATCCCCCTCATCATCGGCGGCTTAGAGGCCTCCCTCCGCCGCTTCGCCCATTATGATTATTGGGAGGATAAGGTCCGCCGGTCGATCCTGCTGGACGCCCAGGCCGACCTGCTCATCTACGGCATGGGCGAGCGGGCCGTGGCCGACATCGCCAAGGCCCTGGCCGCCGGAACGCCGGTGCGCGAGATCACCGACGTGAAGGGCACCTGCTTCCTGGCCAAAGACCCCGCGGCCTGCCACTACCCCTCTCTCACCGTCGCCTCCTATGAAGCCGTCTGCCAAAGCAAAAAAGCCTACGCCGAGGCCAATCTGGTGGAGTACGATGAGCACGACCCCATCCGGGGCAGGGCCGTCATCCAGCCCCACGGGGACCGCTATCTCATCGCCAATCCCCCCGCCATGCCCCTGACCACAGCGGAGCTGGACCACGTGGCCGAGCTGCCCTACATGCGGGAGCCGCACCCGGTCTACGACAGCATGGGCGGCGTACCCGCCATCGAAGAGGTGCGCTTCTCCGTCACCCATAACCGGGGCTGCTTCGGGGCCTGTAAATTCTGCTCCCTGGCCTTTCACCAGGGCCGGATGATCACCTCCCGCAGCCACGAGAGCGTCATCCGTGAAGTCACCGCCCTGACGAAACACCCCGGCTTCAAGGGCTACATCCACGACGTGGGCGGCCCCACGGCCAACTTCCGCCGCCCTTCCTGCCAAAAGCAGCGCAAGCACGGGCTGTGCAAGCACCGGGACTGCCTGGCCCCCACGCCCTGTCCCAACCTGGACGCCGACCACGCGGATTATTTACAGCTGCTCCGCAAGCTCCGGGCCATCCCCGGCATCAAGAAAATTTTCATCCGTTCCGGCATCCGCTTCGACTATCTGATGCAGGACAAAAACGGCGAGTTCTTCGCCGACCTGGTCAAGCATCACATCAGCGGCCAGCTCAAGGTCGCCCCGGAGCACTGCGTGGCCCACGTTCTGGACGCCATGGGCAAGCCCCACATCCAGGCCTATGAGAAGTTCCGGGACAAGTACCAGCGGCTCAACCAAAAATACGGTATGAACCAGTTCCTGGTCCCCTATCTCATGTCCTCCCACCCCGGCGCGACGCTGGCCGACGCCATCGCCATGGCCCAGTGGATCAACAAGACCGGCCGCCAGCCGGAGCAGGTGCAGGACTTCTACCCCACCCCCGGCACCCTGGCCACCGGCATGTATTACACCGGCCTGGACCCCCGGACGATGAAGCCCATCTACGTCCCCAAAACGCCCCACGAGAAAGAGCTCCAGCGGGCCTTGCTCCAGTGGAAACGCCCGGAAAAGCGCCGCTTGGTCCTGGAGGCCCTCCACCGGGAGGGTCGGGAGGACCTCATCGGCTACGGCCCCGACTGTCTCCTCCGCCCCAACCGCCCCGGCAAACCTGAAGCGGCACAAGCCGCCAAGTCCGGCAAACCCGGCAAGACCCAAGGCAGAGGCAAAGCCCCCGCCAAATCCCAGGGCAGGGGCCAGCACGCCCCCGCCCCACAGCGCAGTAAGTCCGCCGGAAAACAAACCAGCCGCTCCCCCGGCAAGACCCAGGGAAAGCGGCGGAAATAAAGCCCAACGATGTGTTACGCCCACCGAAGCCTGTTTCGGTGGGCGTTTCTGTTTGTCGCATTTGTCAGCCCCGGAAGCGATACCCCACGCCCCAGACGGTCTCAATGTACTGCGTCCGGTCGGGGTTGAGCTCGATCTTATCCCGGATGTGCTTGATGTGGACGGTGACGGTGGACACATCGCCAATGGCCTCCACCCCCCACACACTGTCAAAGAGCCGGTCCTTGGGAAAGACGGTGTCGGGATGCTCGGCCAGGAAAAGCAGAAGGTCATACTCCTTGCCCGTCATGCTCGTCTCCTTGCCGTTGACCCAGACCCGGCGGCTGTCCCGGTCGATCTCCAGGCCGCGAATTTTCAAAACCTCCGGGCGCCGCTGCTCCCGGCTGCCCACCAGGCGCTCATAGCGCTGGATGTGGCCCTTCACGCGGGCCACCAGCTCGCTGGGGGAAAAGGGCTTGGTCATATAGTCGTCGGCCCCCAGCCCTAAGCCGCGGACCTTGTCAATGTCATCCGCCAGGGCGGAGATGATGATGACGGGCGTATCCTTGACCTCCCGCAGGCGGCGGCAGATCTCAAAGCCGCTCAGCCCCGGCAGCATCACGTCCACGATGACCAGGGCATAGTCCTGGCTCAGCGCGGCCTGCAAGCCCTGGTTGCCGTTGTCGTATAGGTCACAGTCGAAGCCGCCGTTGATCTCTAAGTAATCCCGTTCCAGCTCGGCCACGCTCTGGTCGTCCTCGATGATGAGGATCTTCATGCCATACCCTCCTCCTTTTGCAGGGGGAGATAGACAAAGGCACGGGTGCCCTCCCCCTCTTCGCTGGTGAGCCAAATTTTTCCGTGGTGGCTGTCCACGATGCTCCGGCAGATCGCCAGCCCCAGCCCGCTGCCGGGGACGGAACTGGTGCGGGCGGCGTCCGCCCGGAAAAAGCTGTCAAACACATGGTGCAGGGCCTGGGGGCTGATGCCCTTGCCGTTGTCCGTCACCTGCAAGACCAAGCCGCCCTCATACTCCTCGGCAGAAAAGTGGATCTCGCCGCCCGGTTTCCCATATTTTACCGCATTGGAGACCAGATTGTCCAGCACCCGTTTCAGCTTTCCCCGGTCGGCGGTGACGGTATAGCTGCCTTTGGGCAGCTCGGCCTGGAAGGTCATGCCGCTCTGCTGCACGTCGTACTGATATTCCTCCGCCAGGTCCTGCAAAAAGGGCAGCATGTCCACATACTTAAAGTGATACTGCATCCGCCCCAGCTCATACTCGGAAAAGTCGGACATGTTCCGCACAAGCTTTTCCATGACCATGGTTTTGTTGTACACAATGTCCAGATAGTGCTGCTGCTTCTCCGGCGTGGCGGCGATGCCGTCCTGGATCCCCTCCACATAGCCCTTGATGGCCGTGATGGGCGTGCGCAGGTCGTGGGAGAGGTTCGCCATGAGCAGCCCCCGCTCCTCCTGGGCCGCAGCCTCCGCCGCCGCGGTGGCCTTGAGGCGCTGCCGCACGCTCTCCAGGGCTTGGGCCAGCTCGTCCAGCTCCCGCTCAGGATAGGTGAGGATCTGAAAGTCCAGCTCCCCGCTGCGCAGGTCATCCGCTGCCCGGCGGAACTCCCGCAGCGCCGCCGCGACACGGCTGGTGTACCGGCTGGCCAAAAGCACACACACCAGCACCACCAGCAGACACAGCGCAATGGCCGCCAGGACCACCACATGGATCATGCCGTTTGGCCCCAGGACCTCCTTCCCGAAGAGGAAGGAGACGCTGTCCATCAAAAATTGTTCTCCATCCGGCACCTTTTTCACAAAGGCGATCATCACCGCCACGATCACCGCCAGCCCCACCAGCAGCGAACAGGCCAGCATGAGCAGGACGGTGCGCAGAAATTGGCCGCGCAGGGTGGTTTTCTTGGGCATGGGCAGGACCTCCTAAAAGATGTGGGAGATACGATCGGGTCAGGCCTCTTTCCGGTCAAACAGCAGATAGCCGCCGCAGCCAAAGACCAGGCCATAGCCCGCCAGCAGGCCGATCCGCGGTAGCAGAGACAGGAAGGGCAGCGTCACGCCGATCCACAGGTTGTGCCAGCGCAGATAGCCGGTAAAGACCAGGCCGCCCACGGACGGCATATAGGTCCCAAACACCACCAGGGCCACATAGCACACCACGCACAGCAGCACGGTCAGGCTGGACCCCTTCACCAACTGGTTGATGAGCGCAAAGAAGAGGATCAGCACCGCCATGGGGATGAGGTCCAACACGCAGGCAAAGAAGCTGGAAAAGATCCCCTCGATGCCGCCCCCCAGACAAACCTGGGAGAGCGTCGAGACGAGGTACAGCACGGCCAGATCAAAGGCGCACAGCACCCAGACCGCCGCCGCTTTGGAGAAAAAGAGCTTGGCCTTTCCCACGGGCCGCATGAGGGAGAAGCGAATGGTGTGGTCCACCTGCTCCCCCACGTACAGGTCCCCCGCCGCCATGATCGCCATGAGCGGCAGGAAGATCAGCAGCACAAACGGCATGTTGGAGGACATCAGCCCGCCCAGGATCGCCTCACGGGACACACCCCCGTCGGTCAGATAATTGACGATAAGTACCCGCAGGGCGCTGACCACGCAGATGGCGCTGGCGATGATGAGCAGCACCAGGTATTTCTTTCGTTTCCGGAGCTTAAACAGCTCGTTTTGTAAGCTGGCAGCAAATGCTTGCATCAGAATCTCCCCCTTCTTACAGCACCACGGAGCCCTTTTTGTCCCGCACCTTCGCCAGGAAGTAATCTTCCAGGGAGGGGTGCAGGCGCAGGGCCTCCTCCTTGGTGTCGAAGGAGAGCATCTCCCCCTCGTACAGCACCAGGACCTTGTCACACATTTTTTCAATTTCAGAGGCCAGGTGGCTGGCGACCAAAAACGTCACGCCCTTCTCCTTCGCCAGCCGAATGATGATCTCCCGGATCTCGACGGTGGCCTCGATGTCCAGGCCGTTGGTCGGCTCGTCCAAGATCATCAGCTCCGGCTCGGACAGCAGCGCCAGAGCAATGCCCATGCGCTGCTTCATGCCTAAGGAGAACTTGCCGCAGCGCTCTTTTTTATAGGGGGCCAGGCCCACGATGGTCAGCACCTGGTCCATGCGCTTCTCGTCCACCGCCGGGTAAAACCGGGCGGCCATGACCAGATGGTCCCAGGCGGTGAGGTTCTCATACAGGGCGGGCTGCTCGATGAGCGCCCCGACGTGCTTCAAGGAAGCCTCCCGGTCGGTGCTGGGGGCGCCGAAAACGGTGATGCTCCCCTCGCTGGGCTGGGAGAGGCCCGTGATGGACTTCATGATGGTGGTCTTGCCGGAGCCGTTGGGGCCGAGCAGGCCCACCACCTGGCCCCGCGCCACGGAAAAGCTGATGTTTTTGGCCCCCCGGCCGTTGTGATAAACCTTGGAAACATGGTCCAGGGAAAGAACGGTATCCAAACTGTCGCGCTCCTTTCTGTCAGGCGTTGCAGGCGGGACGACCCCGGAGGCCCCATGGGCCTCCGGGGTGTACCCGTTGGGTTTCTGTTTGAGAGAGAACTTCGGAAAAAGGTACTCAGTCGTTGTCGCTGTAAACGACGTCCCCGCTATTTTCCGCGTCGGGTTCCGGCATCTTCGTGCGGTCCCCGGTGTCCAGCTTCTGGACGGTGGTGGTGCCATAGTTGGAAAGGGTGACGTCAGCGGTGACGACCAGCTCGTGGTTCTTGCCGTCCTGGTCGGTGGTGGTGAAGGTGGCGGTGAGGGTGTTGTTGGTCAGGTTGCCGTTTTTGTCCACGCCAAACTTGCACTGTGCAGTCTTCAGGACCATGTCCTGGCCAGTATAGCTGCTCAGCTCATCCTCGACCATCTTGGGGTTGGCCTTGGCGTAGGACTTATAGTCCTTGTAATAGACGGAAGTGCCATCGGTCTTCACGAAGACGATGCCGCCCTGCTTCTGGTCGAGCTGGTCATAGTACTGTCTCTCCCAGTCCTTCTCGCTCAGATACTCCACAATCTTCTGGATCTGCTTTTCGTTCTGGTCGCACCAGGCGTCGTAAGCCGCGCTGTCGGCGGTGTCGTCCTCCCGGAGGTAGCCGTTGCGGAACTCCTCAGAGAGCTTGTTGCCGCTGAGCTTCTCATAGGCGTTCAGCATAGACGCACGATAGTCCTCATAGTAAACACCCCAGTCGGTGCCCTCGTCAGCAGTCATGGAGTAGGCGAAGAGGGACAGACCGGCGTTCACAAGAGAAGGCACCTGGTCCTTGCTGATCTCGATCTGGTACTGGGTCTTGTCGCCGTCCTTGCCCAGCTGGACAAAGTTGTTCTTCAGGTCGCCCATGACGGTGTCAGCGGCGATCTCCATGAAGTTGACCATCCGCTTGGACATCTCATCATCGGCGGAAACGCCCAGCAGGTTGTTGCTCAGGTTGTTGCTGTCCTCTGCCGTCTGGTCGTTGTCATAGGTGTACTCGTTGTAGTACTTGCTGTCGGCGTTGAACCAGGTCTCAGTGTTGCCGATGATGGTGTCATACCGCTCTTCCTTTTGGCCGCCGAATTCGCTGCTGATGACATGGCTGGACTTGTTCTTGCCGTCGATGGCCATTTCTCCGGTCATGCTGACAAACTCTTTGCCGTCCAGGGTGGCCTTCATGCTGCCCTGCATGGTGACGTTATCGGTCTTGAGGGCCAGGGCCTTGACGGCTTCCTTGTAGGTGCTGTAGCCGCTCACGCTGCCAAAGGCAGCCCCGGCAGACACCGCCAGGATCAGCACGCCAGCCACCAGACATACGGTGATACGATTGCGCTTTTTCATGGTGTATTCCTCCTTGTTGGGGTAAATGAACGTATCCTTCAGGATCTCCCGAAAAACCCGAACCCGGAACGGGTTTCTTTTTACAGTGCCTATTATAACAGCGATTCCTGAAAAAAGAATGGGGAAAGTCTTAAGACTTTATTAAAATGGTAGGCACGCCCAAAGCCTTCCCCGAGGGGGAAGGTGGGCCAGGCGTAAGCCTGGGTCGGATGAGGGCTACGTTGCAGAGAGAAGGCTTATCCGTAAAGAGGCAGAAGTGCAAGGACTTGCTTCTCCACGTTCTGCCTTAGTACACTACGGCTCAGTAGCAGCAGGTAGCCCTCATCCGTCCGCTGCGCGTCCACCTTCCCCCTCGGGGAAGGCTTTTAAAACGTTGTACAAATTAAAACGTACTACCGTTCAATTGATCTCTACTAGGTCATGCTCTATCAATCTTGCTTTTCCTATGTCAATATCGTATAGTCGCCTGACAATTCCTCCGATATCTGGATCTACCTTCTCAATCTGGCTAGCCTCTGGGAGCACACGTCCGTCCTCTAGTTCATCTATCAGCCAACCTTCGGCCGCATCTTTTGCCATACGAATTGCTTCTTCTAACGTAGCTCCCCCAGTGACACAACCAGGCAAATCAGGAATCTCTACAACATAGTTTCCCGTTTCTTCATCCTGATAAAAACAAGCAGGATAAGAAAGTTTCATTGCACAACTCCTCCTAATATCAATACATTCTAATGCACGTTTCCTCCACCCCTGCATAGTCTAAGGATAGGGAAAGCCGTCGCTTTCCCTGCCTCGAACAAAAAACGTCCCGGCGAAGCCTCGCCGGGACGAAGAAAGACGATCACCAAACTTTCGCACAAGCCACGCCCAAGGCCCCGTCGCCGATGTGGCAGCAGATGCTCAGGGGCAGGGAGATCAGCTCCACCAGCTGGTCGGGGAAGGCCGCCTGGACCTCCCGCTGCCAGGCCTTCCCCAGGTCGGGGTCCGCGCCGGAGTAGCCGGAGAAGACGGCCATTTTCATGCCCGCAAAGCGGGTGGCCAGGTCGTGGCGGAGGGCGTCCAAGAGGGTCTTTTTCGCCTGGAGCATCCCTCGGACTTTTTTATAGGCGTCCAATTTGCCGCCCTGGATCTGCAGCACGGGCTTGATGTGCAGCACGGCGGCCATGGCCGCTCCGGCTGCCGTCACGCGGCCGCTTTTTTTGAGGTATTCCAAGGTGTTCACCGCAATGTAGATGCTGGAGGCATCTTTTTCCGCCTCTAAGATGCCCCGAACCTCCTGGGCCGTCTTGCCCTGGGCCAGCAGGGTCAGGGCGTTGCGGATGGACTGGGCCAGGGTGACAGAGATGCGGTGGTCATCCACCACCAACACCCGGCCGTCAAATTCCTGTGCCAGGGCCTTGGCGGTCTCACAGGAGCCGCTGAGCCCGGCCGTCATAGGAAAATGCAGGACCGCGTCGTGGGTCTCCAAGAGACTGGCCCACAGGGACGTGATGACCTCCGGCGAGGGCTGGGAGGTACTCACCTCGGCCTTGGCCTTGAGGTGTCGGAAGAAGAAGTCAGGGGTGCAGGTCTCCCCTTCGTAATACGTCGATCCGTCGATAAAAAAGGGCATCGGGATGAGGTAGATCCCCATTTCCCGTGCCATTTGGGCGGTGATGCCGCTGTTGGTGTCGGTAACGATGGCTGTTTTCACGGTGCTCTCCCCTTCCGCGCGGCATTCCCGCAGCAGATGTCATGCGCTTTGGTCGTTTTTTTAGCATATCATATCCACCCCAAATTAGCAAGAGATGTTTGCGTCCGGCGCGGTCGGTTTGTGCAATGGGGAGAAACCCATTTGGAGTTGCACGAACACGTGCAACTTCCCCCCTGTCCCATTCCCAACGGATAAAGGGAGAAAGGAGGGAAACCACCATGGAGCTGACCTGGCAAAGCATCCTCACCGCCGGCGGGGTGCTCTCGGCGCTGCTGTTGCTGCTGACCACCTACAACCGAGTGTACCGCTGGACCCTGCGCCAAAAGGAGCAGGACGAAGAACTGAAGGCCATCCGCAAGGAGAACACGCTGCTGACTTACGGCGTGCTGGCCTGCCTCAAAGGCATGGCCGAGCAGGGCTGCAACGGCCCGGTGCGGGAGGCCATCGACAAGATCGAAAAAAGCTTGAACCTGCGGGCCCACGACCAGTGAACCGCCCGAAAAACAGAGAGAGGAGAGGACCCACATGAAACAGCTCTTACAGCTGATCGACGTCAAGAGCCTCGTGACCTTGGCCATGACCGGGGCGATGATCGCCCTGCTTTTCGCCCCCGTTGATCCCAACCCGGAGGCCCAGAGCTTATTCTGCACCGCCTACGGGGCCATTATCACCTATTTCTTCACCAAGAGAACCCAGGACCAGAAAAATAACAACGAGGAGGAGCAGCCATGAACCCCCGACCCGTCAGCTATCTCCAGACGGACCCCCGGTGGGGGTCCCTGGACTACTCGACCCGCGGCGAGAAGACCAACATCGCCGTCTCCGGCTGCGGGCCAACGGCCCTGGCCATGGTCCTGGCGACCTGGGTCGACCCCAAGATCACGCCCAAAAGCGAATGTGCCTGGGCCTTGGCCCACGGCTACAAGGCCCCGCATCAGGGGACCTATTATGGCTATTTCGCCCCGGCGGCCAAACGCTTCGGCCTGACCTGCAAGATGCTCAACGGCGTGACCCTGTACGGCAAGCCCGACAGCCCCTACCACGCCCAGGCCAAAGCCGCCGTGGACCGGGGCGATCTCGTGATCGCCTGCATGGGGCGCGGGCTTTGGACGTCTTCCGGCCATTTCGTGTTGGTCTGGAACATCAGCGGCAACGTCGTGTCGATCAACGACCCGGCCAGCACCCGCGCCGTCCGCACCCAGGGCGATTACAGTGTATTCAAGCGCCAAGTGAAGTATTATTTCGTGGTGCAGCGCCCGGCCGCCAAGCCCGCGCCCACCCCCAAGCCAAAGGAGGAGGAGGAAGACATGGACTTTGACAAGCTCTTCAAAGAACTGACCGACGCCCAGGCCTACACGTTGTTGGAAAAGGCCCTGCGCCACGCCGCAAACCAAGCCGAGCCGGATTGGAGCGAAAAAGAAGGCCACTGGGCCAAGGCGGCCCAGACCGGCGTCATGAACGGCGAAGGCCCGGAGCGCCCCGTCAAGCGCGACGAGCTGGCCGCCGTCCTGGGCCGCCTGGGGCTGCTGTAACAGGAAACGATCAACCACACAAAAACTGCCGTCTCCCATCGCTGGGGACGGCAGTTTTTTATGCGTTCTTTAGTGCTGGCGGGCGTGCTCGTCGCCTTCAAAAAAGATCGCCAGCGAACCCGGTCCGGCGTGGGCACCGTTGGTGGGGTCGAAGGGGGTGATGATGATCTTTTTCGGCGGGTTCTTCTCCTGGATCAGCTTCGCCAGCGTCTCCGCGTCCTGCCGGCAGTCGCCGTGGGCGATGAAGACGGTCTGATCCCCCGGATAGCGGGCGATCTTGTCAAACTTCTCTGCCAGGGCCTTGATGGAGGCCGCCCGGCCCCGGACCTTGCCGTTCATCACGATATGACCGTGCTCGTCGCCCTTCAGCAGGGGCTTGATGCCCAGCACGGTGCCCAGCAGGGCCTTGGCCCCGGAGACGCGCCCGCCGCGGCTGATGTAAAGCAGGTCGTCTACGGTAAAGTAGTGGGCGATATAGGGGCGGAGAGACAGGATGGTGTCGGCCGTCTCGTCCAGGCTCATGCCCTTCTCCCGCAGCGCAAAGGCCCGCAGGACCAGGAGGCCCTCCCCTAACGTAGAAGAGAGCGTATCGACCACGCGGATCTTCCGCTCCGGGTAGCTCTCCTCCAGCTGCCGGGCGGCGATGCTGGCCGACTGGTAGCTCGATGAGATGCCGGACGAAGCGCTCAGGAAGAGAATGTCCAGGTCAGACTGCAGCAGCGGCTCCCAGTATTCCGCAAACCGCTGGGGCGGGATCATAGAGGTCTTGACCTCCACCCGCTGCTTCATCGCCCGGAAGAACGCCGCGCTGTCGTACTCTTCGGGAGCCTGACAGGTGTGTTCCTCTCCGTTCATATAGTAAGACAATGGAATGACCACCAGCCCCCGGCTGGCCACTTCCTCCAGGGGCAGGCCGGCCAGAGAATCGGTGACAACGGCAAAAGACATAATTTTTGTCTCCTTGTTATGTAATATCTAGAACTAGATTACCAGGAGCAAGAGAACCTGTCAAGGGATATTAGCAACAATTTTATCTTGTTTTACAAAATTTCAATTTAGAAAGATTTGGAAGTCAAAACACAAAAAGAAGCAGCCGTCCCCTATGACAGCTGCTCCCTGCATGAGTACTCAGGGCAAGAAAAAAGACGCGGCCCACCAATGCCTACCCTCCCGTCCTGGAGGGTCCTGCGGCTCTGCCTGGAAGAAGACGGACGGACAGAAACGCGGCGCTTTCCCGGAGAGGTAACGCGGAGGAAAGCCCGCATGGGCCGGGCCTCTTGGCCTGACCCATGCAGTATACTCCACCCCCAGGGGATTTGTAAAATTGAGAAGCCCTATGCTGGTATTAAATTTTTGTTGGGGTCTTCGCAAACTGTCCCCGAATGACTTTTCCGTTGGGATTCCGGCGCAGCGGCCCCACAAATTCCATCTCCCGGATCTTCTGAAAGCCCGTGCAGGCGTCGTTGTGGAAGGCCATCAGCTCGTCCCGCAAGGCATCGCCGGGGGCATAGCCCTGGTTCAGGTGGACGTAGGCCTTCACCTTCTGCCCCAGGTCCGGGTCCGGCTCTCCCACGGCCAGACATTCCGCCACAGCAGGGTGGAGGGACAGGGCGTCTTCGATCTCCACGGGGCTGACCCGGTAGCCCTTGGTCTTGATGATCGAGTCGTTCCGGCCCTGGTAAAAGAGGAAGCCGTCGGCATCCCGGCTCCCCAGGTCGCAGGTGTGGAAAATATCCCCGTCCCACAGGCGGCGGGTGGCCTCCTCGTCGTTCAGATAGCCGGTCATCATGCCGTTGGGGCGCTGGCCGCCGTCGGCAATGATCACGATCTCCCCCACTTCTCCGGGCGCGGCAAAGCTGCCGTCCTCCTTCAAAATTTCGACGTGGTACTTGGGCAAAATTTTCCCCATAGACCCCTCCCGGCGGCCAAACGCTTTCGAGGCGGCGGCGATGAGATTGGTCTCCGACTGGGCATAGCCCTCATAGAGGGGCTGTCCCGTCTGCTCCTGCACCACCTTCGCCAGGTCCGGCAAGAGCTTCTCGCCGCCGACCGCATAGTTGGTGATGGAGGAGAGGTCATACTTGTCCATGCCCACTTTGGTCAGCATCCGGTAGACGGTCGGCTGGGCCATCATGCCGGTGACTTTCGTCTCTTGCAGCGTCTCCAAGACCTTTTCCGGGGGGAAGCGGTCGTAGTCATACACCAGCAGCGCCCCGCCCAGCATCCACTGGCCGTAGAACTTGGTGCCGCAGACCACCTCCCAGCCGGTGTCGCCGGTGGCAAAGTGGAGGGAGCCTGGGTGGATATCCTGCATATACTTGGCCCCCCAGTAGTTGCTCAGGGTGTAAGCGCCGTCGTGCAGGACGCCCTTGGGTTGGCCGGTGGTGCCGGAGGTGAAATACAGCAGGATCGGGTCTTTGGCGGAGGTGGGGATGCGTCCGAGGACCCCCGGCTGCTTGTCCATGTTCCCCAGCAGGTCCAGATACCCGCTGCCGCCCCCCAGGGCGAAGCGGACGGACACCCCGGCCTGTTCCGCCGCAGCCAGGACGCGCCGATCGGCCCCGTTCTCTCGGCAGGTGACCACGCACTTGGCCTTGGCCTTGGTCATGCGGTAGAGGAAGTCCTGTTCCGACAGCAGATAGGAGCAGGGTGCCAGGATCAGGCCCAGCTTGTGGGCGGCCAGGGCCACGATCCACCAGCTCCAGTGGGAGCGCAGGGCCGTGAGGATCACGTCGCCCCGCTTGAGGCCGTGGCTGCGGAAGAGGTTCGCCATGCGATTGCTCATCACGGACAAGTCTTCCAGGGTCAGCTTGAGCTCTGCGCCGCGGTCGTTGCGCCAGAGCATGGCCAGGCGCCATGGTTCGGCGGCGGCCATGGTGTCGATGATGTCATAGGCGTAATTAAAGTTGTCTTCGTATTGGTAGTGCCAGTCCGTCACCTGGCCGTCGGGGCCGAAGGTCTCCTGGATGTAACGGGTGTAGAGGGGTTCCATGGGCGTGCTCCTTTCTGATCCGAAAAAAATGTAGAAGAAACTCCCGATGGTATGAGGCCACGGGAGTTTCTTTCGTTCTCTGTAATTATTTGCCGATGTAAGTATACACGGCGGACGGGCGGCCACCGGTGGAGTAGTCCACGCCGCCGATGACGCTGTTTTTGTCGATGAGATAGTTCATGTACCGCCGCAGGGTCACGCGGGAGAGGGAGACGTTTTTGGCAATGTCCTCAATGGAGAGCTTCTCGCTCTTGTGTTCCCGCAGGAAGGAGCAGATGATCTCCAGGGTAACGGGATGGATGCCCTTGTCCACCAGCTGGCCGCTGCGCTGGCCCTCCGGGGAGATGACCTTATCCAGCTCCTCCTGGTTAAAGGCTTTGTCCCCGGCAAAGGCTTCCCGGCGGGCCACAAACTTTTGCAGGGCGGACTGGAAACGGTTATAGTCAAAGGGCTTGATGAGGTAGTCCGACACGCCATAGGAATACAGCTCACTGACGTGACGGGCCTCGCTGGCCGCCGTGACCATGATGACATCGGCCAGAATACCCTCGGCCCGCAGCTTCACAAGAAACGTGCGGCCGTCCATCACAGGCATGTAGTAATCCAGCATGATGAGGTCCACGGGGTTGTTCCGGGCAAACTCCAACGCATCCTGACCATTCTGAAAGACCCCGGCGATGGTCATTTTGTTGTTGTGCTCTACATATTGCTTGTCGATCTCAGCGACCATAGGGTCGTCTTCCACGATAATGACTTGATACATACGACATTCCTCACAGCTTTGTCGGTTTTGATATCATTATACATGGAAATCGGACAAAAGGCAAGCACTCAAAGAGGGAAACTTTACCTATCTGAAAACAAAAGTTTGCCGAAAAGAACTAAAGTTCAGAAAGGCCCGGCAGAAACGGTTTCTTCCGGCATCAGTTCCAGTAATCCGTCTCCTGCTTCAGGCCAATGCTGGCGGCCTTGAAGTGGGGGTCCTTCCCCTCTTTCCGTTGGGCCATGTAGTCCTTCAGGGTCTTCACGGCGGTGTTGCCCAGGATCAGAATGACCGGGATGTTGATGATGACCATGAGGGCCTGGAAGAGGTCAGCGGTGTCCCAGGCCAGGCTCATGCTCAGCATCGCGCCGAGCAGGACGATGACGGCGGCGATCAGACGGAAGCCGGTCATAAAGGCGTGGCTGGGGGTGCGCTTAAAGATGAAACGCAGGCAGCCCTCGCAGTAGTAATAGTTGCCGATCAGAGTGGTAAAGGCGAACAGGGCCATGGACACTGCGATGAAGATCGGGCCAAAATTGCCCAGAGAGCTTTGCAGCGCCGCCTGAACATAGGGCGCACCTGCCGCCTCCTCGGTGGGGATCACGCCGGAGCACAGGCACATGAGGGCGGTGGCAGTACAGATGAGCAGGGTGTCGATGAACACGGACAGCATCTGGACCAGGCCCTGCTTGGCGGGGTGGGACACGTCGGCGGTGGCAGCGGCGTTGGGGGCAGAGCCCATACCGGCCTCGTTAGAGTACAGGCCGCGCTTGATGCCCTGCATCATGCAGGAGCCGGTGAAGCCGCCGAAGATCGCAGGGAAGTCAAAGGCGCTGACAAAGATGTTCTTAAACACGCCGGGGATGAGGTTGGCGTGCATCACCACGACCACGATGGCGATGATGACATAGAACACACCCATGATGGGGACCAGAGCACCGGTGACCTTGGTCAGCCGGTGCGCCCCGCCCAGCACGCAGATGGCGAACAGGATGGCCAGGATCAGACCGATGACAAACGCCGTGTGGTCACCATAGAAGGAGAATCCGGCAAAGGCAGACTGGAGATTGTAGGAGGCCAGCATGTTGTAGCCCACGGCATAGGTCAGGATGATGATGACGGCGAAGATCACGCCCAGCCAGCGCTGCCCCAGGGCAGACTCCATGTAGTAGGAGGGACCGCCGTAGCTGTGGCCCTTCTTGTCCTTGCGCTTATAGACCTGGGCCAGGGTGGACTCGATGAAAGCGGAGGCACCGCCCAGGATGGCGGTGATCCACATCCAGAACACTGCACCGTAGCCGCCCAGGCAGATGGCCGTGGACACGCCGACGATGTTGCCGGTGCCCACGCGCGAGGCCGTGGAGACCATCAAAGCCCCGAAGGAGGAGATGCCCCCGGAGGTCTTGGGCTTTTCCATCACCACCCGCAGGGATTCGGGCAGCAGACGGATCTGAATGAGCTTGGTACGGAAGGTGAAAAACAGGCCCGCCACAATAAGGAACATGGGGACCCAGGGCATGTACAATACCCCGCTGATGGCGTTCACGACGCCATCGATCCGCGTCAGGATCTCGTTCAAAACAAATCACTCTCTTTTCTCTGTTTTACAGCGGAATTTCCCTAGGAAAGCGGTGAGAAACGCTTTCACCGGAAAATAGCTGCGGCTTTCATTCTACAAGACGGAGAAACAAAAAGCAAGCACAATCGACACACCTTGCCCGGTTTCCCCCATAAAACCGGCGCGGTCCGAACAAACCGGACCGCGCCAGATAAAATATTGAGGAGAGCGAGGATAGAATTAGTCCTCGTGTGTTGCGTGACCAAACATCGCAGCTTCGCGATCGGCCTTGGAGATGGCCTTTCTCTGCACGCCGGAGATGGCATACAGGATAAAGCCGATGACCATCCAGCCCACAAACATGATGCTTGCGGTCTTGCCCATGTACACGGGGTTGTTGGGCACGAAGAGCAGGATGAAGACCACGGTGGTGATCAGGGCAGAGAAGCCACCCATCGCCACGCCGCCGGGGATCTTATAGGGACGCTCCATATCGGGTGCGATCTTCCGCAGACGGATCAGCGAGAAGGAGGTGATGCACCAGGACAGCACGAAGGCCGCCGCCGAGAAGGAGGTGATGGAGCCGATCAGGCCGGCGCCCAGGAAGGGGCCGATCAGGGACAGCAGCAGGCAGACCAGCAGGCCGGGAACGGGAATGCCGTTCTTATTCTGCTTGGCAAAGACGCCGGGCACCAGGTTGCCGCGGCCCATGGCCATGAGCAGGCTGGCGGAAGCCATGAAGAAGCCGTTCCAAGTGGTGAACAGGCCGGCGATGGCGCCCAGGGTGATGAGCCAATACAGCACACCGCCCACAGCCCCAGGATACAGGGACTTGAACATGGTAGCAGCGGAGGGGTTGGACATGTGTGCGAACTCCTGCCACTTCCAAGCGTAGCCGAAGCAGAACAGCAGGATGGCATAGAACACGCAGGCCAGGACGACGGACAGCACCACGGTCTTACCCACGCTGGCCACATCGCCGCCGGCATCCTCGATGCCCTGGGGGATGGTCTCGAAGCCAGCCAGGAAGAAGGGGGCAGAGGCCAGGATGGCCAGAATGCCGCCGAACATGCTGTTGTGGGAGACCTGCTTCAGACCGTCGGCGGGGTTGCCGTAGATGGTGGGGTCGGTGACGTCATAGATGGGCTTCCAGTTGTCTGCGTTGCCGCCGATCAGGGAGGCGATGGCACCGATGACAGCTGCACCAACCAGGATGAAGCACAGGATCTTCTGAACGGAAGCAGCGGCAGCCAGGCCACGCATGTTCAGGGCGAACAGCAGCAGGGAGGCGACCGTGCCGATGATGATGGTGATGAGATAGATGGGCTCACCAGCCACCTTGTACAGAATGGGACCGGTCTTGATGCCGGGGATCAGATAACCCAGAACGTCGGTGATCTGAATGGCTTCCCAGGGGATGATGGACACGAATGCGCCAAACGCCGCCCAGCCGGAGATGAAAGACACTGTCTCATTGAACGCCTTGTAAGCAAAGGCCATGCCGCCGCCGGCCACGGGGAGCATGGGAACCAGCTCGCAGTAGCACAGGGCAATGGGCACCATCATGACCAGCGCCACGATGTAGCCGATAGCAGCGGGAATGGGGCCGCCGCAGCTGGTCATCCAACCATTGATGGCCACGGCCCAGCCCACGCCGACGATAGCGCCAAAGCCGATGCAGAAAAAGTCAACGGCGCTGACACCCTTCTTTTCGGGGGTATTACTCATTTACGTTACCTCTTTTCTTCTGATGCCCGCTCCCGATTGGAGCCGGGACAAACGTGATTCGTGCAGGAAACGAATCATTTTTCACAAACCGGGGCATCTCTCCTCCCTTCTGCCCCAGCCGCCCAACGAATAAAAAAGCTAAAAATCCGTCGAGCGAAACCGAAAATTATTATACGAAATACACAGATAGCTGTAAACTTGAGAACTTTAATGATGTGCAAGAAAAAATTTTGCATGAAACTACTTCCTGCAAAATGAAAGATTTTATGCATTGCTTCCGCTGCCCATTTTTTCACCTGTCTGCCCGTTCCAAAGACAAAGAGCTTTTATACTGTTATCAGAATATTCTTGCAATCTGCCAGAGAAAGGGGTAAGATAGCTCTTAGACCCTGCCGGAGCGCAGGAGATAGACACGTCCAGGCACCTGACTGATCCAGGGGAAACACGTGGAACGGAGGAAAAGGAGGGGCTGCGAGAATGGGAAAATACGCGCCTGTCATCAAAACTGCCGAGTGCGGCAGCATGACCCGGGCTGCCCATGTGCTGGGCTACACCCAGCCAAGCCTTGGTTACATCATCAACAACATCGAAAACGACTTGGGGGTCAAGCTCTTTTACCGGGACCAACGCGGGGTCACCCTCACAGAGACCGGCAGCGACCTGCTCAAGCTCATGCGGAAGATCGAGGCCATGGAGGACGAGCTGCAAGAGGCCGCTCGCGTGAGCCAATGGGAGCTTTTGCGGGTGGGCATTTTTGCCGGGGTCTCGGCCCAGTGGATGCCGGAGATCCTGGAGGTCTTCTCCAAGACCTACCCGAAAGTCGTTGTGAAATTAGAAACGGAAAAAAATCCCCTGGCGGGCGAGCTGGCCCTGCGGGAGCACCGCTTAGACTGCTGCTTCCACGGCACCAAGTGCCCCCCCGGCATGGAGCTCATCCCCCTATACAAAGACCCCTACTACCTGGTGGTCAGCAAGCACAGTCCCCTGGCCCTCCGGGGCAAGACCGCCGTGCTGGATCTGGCCGAGCACCAATCTCTCATCCCCACCAACGAGTGCGCCGAGCAGGACAGCGTAGCCCATCCGGTCTACGAGGCCTTTGCCAAGGCGGACCATCTGGCCTTCCAGCCCCAAGAAAACCAAATGGCCGTGGCCCTGGTGGAGCGGGGGCTTGGGATCTCTGTGCTGCCTGGCCTGGCCCTGCGGGACTGTCTGCCCGGGCGTCAGGTCCAGCTGCTCCCGCTGAAAGAGGGCTATGTCCGGGAAATCGGCCTGCTCTGCCCCCGTGAGACGGAGCGCTCCCCCCTGGCCAATGCCTTCCTCCGCATGACCCAGGAACAGGTGGAACTCTGGAAGCAGGAACACGACACCCCGCTCCTTTGATCCCGCCCCTTTGATTTCCAGAAAATCACTGGAAATTTATACCTTATGTTATATAAGGAAACAACTGGAAAATTTGACCCAAGCAAGCAACGTAGTCGGTTGACAATGACCACCGGATTCCATATAATGGATGTACTTTGCCTTGCCGCCCCGGAAAGGAGGTCCTCCCATGGCTTTGTTGGAGCTGACCAATGTCTCCGTTCGCTTTTCTCTCTCCAAAAAACGCCCGGACCTTGTGGCCCTGGACCGGTTCAGTCTCTCCGTGGAAAAGGGGGAGCTGGTGGCCCTGGTGGGGCCCTCCGGCTGCGGCAAGACCACCGCGCTGAACGTGTTGGCCGGCCAGGTCACCCCCTGCGCGGGGGAGGTCCGGCTGGCGGGCCAGCCGGTGAAGGGCGTGCTGCCCTCCGTGGGCTACATCTCCCAGGCCGACACCCTTCTCCCCTGGCGGACGGTCCTGGACAACGTGGCCCTGGCCATGGAGCTGCGGGGCGTCCCCAAGGCCCAGCGGCAGGAGGCGGCCCGGTCCCTCATGGCGCGGATGGGCCTGGCCGGCTTTGAGCACAGCTACCCCAGAGAACTCTCCGGCGGCATGAAAAAGCGGGCTGCCATCGCCCGCGTCCTGGCCATCGACCCGGATATCCTGATGATGGACGAGCCTTTTGCCCCTCTGGACGCCCTGACCCGGCAAAAGCTCCAGGACGACATTTTATCCATCTGGGAGGCCACCGGCTGCACCATCCTCTACGTCACCCACGACCTGACCGAGGCCATCACGTTGGCCGACCGGGTGGTCCTGATGAGCGCCCGGCCCGGACGGGTGGTCCGGGAGTATCCCATCGACCTGCCCCGCCCCCGGCGGGTGATGGACGTAAAGTTCTCCCCCCGCTTCGTGGCGCTGGAAAAGACCCTGTGGCGGGATCTGGAGACCCAGCTGCGTCAGGAGGAAGCCCTATGACCCCGAAAAAATCCCGTCTCAGCCCCGGTGTTTGGACGGTCCTCTGCCTGTTGCTGGCCCTGTGCCTGTGGGAGTGGGCCGCAGCCGCCGGGCACGTAAACGATTACTTTTTCAGCCGCCCCAGTGCGCTCTGGGCGGAGTTTTTGGAGCTGGTTTCCAGCGGTCTGCTGGCCAAGCACCTCTCCGTGACCTTGCAGGAGGCCGGGCTGGGCCTGCTCTTCGGCGGGCTGTTCGGCACCCTGGCCGGGCTGGGCCTGGGGCTGGCGCCCAGAGTCAGCCGCGCCCTCACCCCCCTGCTCACCGGGCTCAACGGTCTGCCTAAGCTGGCCTTGGGGCCGGTGTTCATCATCTGGTTCGGCCTGGGCCTGCGGTCCAAAGTTATTATGTCGGCCCTGATGGTCTTTTTCATCTTCGTCTTCAACCTCTACACCGGCGTGCGGGGGGTGGACCCCGCCCTGCTGTCCGGCGTGCGCCTGCTGGGGGCCAGCCAAGGGCAGCTCCTCACCAAAGTGATCTGGCCCGCCTGCCTGCCCTGGCTGCTCACCAGCCTGCGGACCGGCCTGGGCCTGTCCCTCTCCGGGGCCATCGTGGGCGAGTATCTCGGCTCCACCAAAGGCATGGGCTGGCTGCTCTCGGCGGCGGGGGATGTGTTCAACTCCACCCGTGTGCTCTGCTGCGTGCTGGTGTTGGTGGTGCTCATCATTGCCCTGGACGCCGTCGTCCACCTGCTGGAGTGGCGGCTGCTGCGCTGGCGAGGCTGACCCCATCGCCCTTACATCCTGTATCATCGTCCGTTTTTACGGCTTATGATAAACATTTATTTTTTAGAAAAGGAGTATTCCCATGAAGAAGCTACTTGCTCTGCTGCTGACCTGCGCGATGGTCTTATCTCTGGGCCTGCTGGCCGGCTGCGGCCAGACCGACCCCGGCGACGCCAACGGCGACAGCCAGTCTGCCGCCGAGACCGACGGCCAGAACACCGACACCAACACCGGCGACCTGGAAAAGATCGTCTTCACGGAGGATGTCCGCGGCTACCACTGGGCCCCCGCCTACCTGGCCCAGACCCTGGGTTATTTCAAGGAGGAAGGCCTGGACGCGGAGTTCCAAACCATCAAGGGCGGCGACGCCACTGCCCCCGTCCTGTCCGGCGACGCCCAGTTCTGCCTGAAGGGCGTGGAGACCAGCCTGATGGTCAATGAGGGGGGCCAGGGCATGAAGATCCTGCTCTCCACCACCCAGAAGTATCCCTATCAGCTCATCGGTGCCACCAGCCAGTACAGCACGCTGGAGTCCCTGAAGGGCGGCGTGGTCGCCGGCGGTCTGAGCGTCAACAGCGGCCCCTACACCTTCGCCAGAGCCTGCATGGCCAACGCCGGCTTCTCCGACGAGGATGTGACCATCACCCAGATGGCCAGCGCCGGCTATGCCGCCGCCATCCAGGCCGGTGAGCTCCAGGGTGCCGTGTCCACCAACCCCTGGTCTGCCAAGAAGCTGACCGACGCCGGCGGCGTGGTCATCATCGACGGCACCGACGGCCCCACCATCAAGAAGATCATCGGCTCCGAGAGCTATGAGCTCTTCACCGTCATGACCTCCGACAACCTCATCGCCCAGAACCCTGAACTGGTCCAGAAGGCCGTGAACGCCATGACCAAGGCCATCCAGTGGATGCAGACCGCCTCCGCCGAGGAGATCGCCCAGAACCTGCTGCCCTTGTTCGACGGCGCCGAGGAAGAGCTGCAGTATGACGCCTCCTACGACAAGGAGCACCACGTCTACACCACCGACGGCTACCACACCGAGTCCGGCTACGAGGCCGCCATCACCCTGACCAAGCTGGCCGGCGGCATCACCAAGGACCTGCCCGCAGACCAGACCTACGACGAGAGCTTCCTGGCCAACGCCTGGGAGACGCTGAACAAGTAAGCACCCCGTCTCTATCCGGCAGGAGGAAGCCAGGTCTTCCCCCTGCCGGTCTTGCATAGACTGCTCCCAGAAAGACTGGCAGAAAGGCTGGGATGCGTATGGGAACTGCGGAACTGTTTCTTTTGGCGGTGGGCCTGTCGATGGATGCCCTGGCCGTGGCCCTGTGCAAGGGGCTGGCCCTGGGAAAGCTGGACCTGGGCCGCGCCCTGTGGGTGGGCCTTTGGTTCGGGGGCTTTCAGGGGCTTATGCCCTTGGCGGGCTGGGCCTTGGGGGCCGGGTTTGCCCGGTCGATCGCGGCCATTGACCACTGGGTCGCCTTTCTTCTGCTGGGCTGGCTGGGGGGCAATATGCTCTGCACGGCCCGCGCCGACGAACCGGAAGACAGCAGCGCCGCCCTGGACCTGCGGGCCATGCTCCCCCTGGCCGTCGCCACCAGCATCGACGCCCTGGCCGTTGGCATCACGTTCGCCTTTCTGGACGTGGCCATTCTGCCCTCGGCAGGCTTGATCGCTTTGACCACCTTCGTTCTCTCTGCCCTGGGCGTGGCCCTGGGCAGCCTATGCGGCCAGAAATTGCAGGCCCATGCCAAAGCCCTGGGGGGCGGTATCCTCATCCTCCTGGGCATCAAGATCCTCTTGGAACACTTAGGTGTGTTCTAACCCGCGCACGATAACAAGGAGAACCCCCATGAAAAAAGCACTGTCCCTTTTCCTGGCCCTGGTCCTGTGCCTGAGCCTCTCCCTCCCCGCTCTGGCGGCCGCCCCCACCGACGCCGACCAGGAAAACGCCGCCTGGACCCTCTATCACATGGGCCTCTTCCAAGGCACCGACACCGACAAAGAGGGCTTCCCCGTCTTCTCCCTCTCCGACGCCCCCACCCGCGCCCAAGGCGTGACCATGCTGGTGCGTCTGCTGGGCCAGGAGAAGGCCGCTCTGGAAGGCACGTGGAGCACCCCCTTCACCGATGTCCCCGAATGGGCCCAGCCCTATGTCGGCTATGCCTACGAAAAGGGCCTGACCAACGGCACCAGCGAGACGACCTTCTCCGCCGGCAAGACCCTCTCCGCCACGGAATACCTGACCCTGGTCCTCCGGGCCTTGGGCTATGATTCCGCCTCTGACTTCGCCTGGGATTCCGCCTGGACCCTCACCGACAAGCTGGGCATCACGAACCAGATCTATTCCGCCGCCACCACGACCTTCCTCCGGGGCGATGTCGCCTGGGTCTCCGCCCAGGCTCTGAGCGCCAAGGAAAAGGGCAGCGACAAGACCCTGGCCGACACCCTGGCCGCCCAGGGCATCCGGGATAACAACAGCCGCTGCGTCTGGAAGGAAGACTGCGTCACCGTCCAGAAGGACAAGCTGGTCTTCTCCTTCGCCGCCACCAAGGACAGCAAGGAGACCTACACCAACTTTGAGGTGACCTCCGCCACCGCCAACGGCGTCGCCTGCAAAATTGAGCAGTATAGCACCCCCGCCAAGGTCAAGGAGCAGTGCCGCAAGATCAGCCGCCGGGAGGACGTGACCGTCACCCTGCCCGATGCCTTCGCCCTGGTCTACCTCAGCTACGATGAGGCCGCCGCCAAGGACGCCGCCACCGAAACCGTCACCGCCCACCAGGGCACCTACCCCGTCATCACCCTCAAGCTCCACTGCACCGGTACCCTGAAGGACGGCACCAAGGTCACGGAGCTGGTGAGCATGAACTATTACGTCGATAACTACACCGGCTATTACTGAGCTGTTTCGACAAGGTATCCAAATCCGGTCTTTGATTTTTGTGCATCTTTTTTGAATTTCTGTGTCCCATTTTGCCCCGCTCCTGCGTTCTTAGAATAGAACGGCAGGGGCGGGGCTGTTTTACTTCGCCGCCGTTCCCTTTACTCCCCTGGGAAATTATGTTATACTGGCCCCGACCCAACCAACTCCGATGCGTTCCCGCATCCCGACAAAGGAGAATCCCCTATGAAATCGTTTCTGCGCCGCGCTGCCGCCCTGATCCTGGGGGCCGCGACCCTGTGCTCCTCGGCCCTGGCTTCGGAAGCCCTGGGCAGCCGTATCTATTCCTACACCTTAGACATCTGCGACCGGACCACCCTGACCCGCGAGGTCATGTGGTCGGCCTCTAAGTCCGACCTGCGGACGGAAAACTATGTGACCTACACCCCCTCCTCCAGCGTCTCCCCCGTGGTGAGCTACGGCTCCAACGTGGTGGACAAGCAGACGGTCTACTCCATGGCCAAGGGCCTGGAGCGGGGCGGGGAACGGGTCCTCAGCGGCATCAACGGCGATTACTTCGTCATGGCCACCGGCGACCCCCTGGGGCTCGTGGTGACGGACGGCGTGCTGCGCTCCTCCGCCTCTTACTTAAACGCCCTGGGCTTCAATGCCGACGGCTCCGCCGTCATCGGCACGCCTAACCTCTCCCTCATGGCGGCCTTCAAGGGCAACAACCTGAAGATCGCGGACATCAACAAGATCCGCACCGCCAACGGCTTCTACCTCTTCACCGACGACTTCGCCTCCACCACCAAAAACACCCAGGCAGGCGTGGACGTGATCCTGGCCCCCAACACCGAGGGCCAGGAGCTGAAGATCGGCACCACCGTCTCCTGCACCGTAGAGGAGGTCATTGAGGCCAAAGGGGCCACCAGCATCCCCCAGGGCAAGTTCGTCATGTCCATCTCGAACAAGGCCGGGGAATGGCTGCAAGAGACCATCCGCTCTCTGGAAGTGGGCGATACAGTCGACCTGTCCATCTCCAGCGAGGACACCCGCTGGAACAAGGTGGTCGACGCCGTGGGTGCCATGCATTGGATCCTGAGGGACGGCATCGTCGATTCCTCCATCTCCGACGGCACCGCCGCTCCCCGCACCGCCGTGGGCGTGAAGCCCGACGGCAGCGTGATCTTCTACACCATCGACGGCCGCCAGAAGGGCCTGAGCATCGGGGCCACCATCCAGATGGTCGCCCAACGCCTGAAGGAACTGGGCTGCCAGAACGCTGTCCTGCTGGACGGCGGCGGCTCGACCACCCTGGTCTCCACCTATCCTGACTACGGCACGTCCTCCAGCGTAAACAGCCCCTCGGAGGGGACCCCTCGCTCGGTCTCCAACGCCATCTTCCTGGTCTCCAACCTGAAGGCCACCGGCAAGGCCGGCTCCCTCTACGTCACGCCCAAAAGCCTGACCCTGATGCCCGGCGCTTCCACCCAGTGCGTGGCCACCGCCGTGGACACCGGCTGGTGGCCCATGAGCAGCCTGCCCGGCGCCGTCACCTGGTCCGCCGCCGAAGGCTCCGTGACCACAGACGGCACCTTCACCGCCCCGCAGAAGGCCGGGGTCTACACCGTGACCGCCGAGAGCGGCGGCGTGAAGGGCAGCACAAACATCACCGTCTTGCAGCCCACCGCCATTTACGTCACCAACCAAGCCACCAAGAAAAACGTCTCCACCCTGACCCTCGCCCCCGGCCAGAGCGTGGACCTGGCTGCCGCCGCGGCCTACCGCTCCGTTGGCCTCACCGGCAGCGACAGCTGCTTCACCTGGACGGCAGACGAGGCCATCGGCAGCATCACCCAGGACGGCAAATTCACCGCCGGGCCCAACACCGCCACCGGCAAGATCAAGGTCTCCTCCGGCAGCTACGCCGTGACCATCGCTGTCTCCGTCAGCGCCCCCACCCGCTACACCCTGCTGGACGGCTTCGAGGGCACCACCCCCGGCTTCACCGCCAAGGGCGGCACCGTCAGCTTGGACACCGCCCAGGTCAAATACGGCAAGCAGAGCCTCAAGCTGGCCTATCAGGACGGGGCTTCTGTGGCCCTCTCCTCCCCCCGCACGCTGGCTGAGACGGACCGCTACGTCTCCCTGTGGGTCTACGGCGATCAGTCCGGTTCCATCGTCTCCGCTGCCTTCGCCTATGCCGACGGCACCCCCGTCACCCAGTCGCTGACCACCCTGAGCTTCTCCGGCTGGAAGCAGGTCACCGCCGCCGTACCGGAAAACGCCACGACCTTTACCGGTTTCTCCGTGGCCGCCTCGAAGCACGGCACCACCTGGCTGGACCAAGTGGTCTTCTCCAACGAAGCCCAGTGGGACAGCACCGCTCCCTCGGTGGACCTCACGGTCCGGGGGCAGACTGTCACGGCCACGACCCTGGATGATATTTCCGGCTCCCTCACCGCCAAGCAGATCAGCCTGACCCTGGACGGCCAGCCCGTGGACTTCACCTGGAAGGCCAACGGGACCTTGAGCGCCACCCTGCCCGCCCTGGGCACCAGCAGCCACCAGGTCAGCCTGACTGTCTCCGACGCCTGCGGCAACCTGGCCCGGAAGAGCGTCACGATCTCCGGCACCGCCGCCACCCGCTTCGCCGATATGCAGAAGCACTGGGCCAGCACCTACACCACCCCCCTGAACGACAAGGGCATCATCTCCGGAGTCACGGCAAACGGAAAGACCAACTTCCTGCCTGACCAGAAGATCACCCGCGGCGACTTCGCCCTGATGACGGCCAACTGGCTGGGCCTGGACTTGAGCCGCTATGCCGGCGTCTCCCTGCCCTATGCCGACGCCGCCTCCATCCCCAAGTGGGATGAGAACGCCGTGAAAGCCCTCTATGCCGAGGGCATCATGCAGGGCAGCAAAGCCGGTGACGGCAGCCTGCGGGCCAACGCCAAGGCCTCCATCACCCGCGCCGAGGCCATGACCATTTTGGGCCGCATCCTGCCCCAGGGCTACCCCCAGGCCAGCCTCACCGCTTTCTCGGACGCCGCTTCCGTCCCCAGTTGGTCCAAGGACTATGTGGCCACGCTCGTGGAGCTGAAGGTCGTGGGTGGTTCCAACGGAAAGCTCGACCCCAACGCCTCCGTCACCCGCGCCGAAGTGGCCAAAATGCTTTTCACTTTGTGGTGATATGCCCTTGATTTTGCAGGGTTTTTCCCCTTTTTTGTAGCAAACCCCCTTGCAAATCGTAGCATCTTATGGTATGATTCGGTGTAACCGAATTTTATTGCTTCTCTTTCCCTGCGGAAAGAATCACCCGGTCCACAGCCAGCTCGGTGGCGCCGGGGAAAGGAAAGGATCCTATCAATTATGGCTGTTACCATTCTCTCTATCATTCAGGTGCTCATCGGCGTCGTGCTCATCGTCTTTGTGCTGGGTCAGTCCGGTAAGCACTCCGGCCTGGGTATGATCTCCGGCACCAGCGACTCCTTCCTGTCCAAGAACAAGGGCAAATCCGGCGACGCCAAACTAGCCCGCTGGACCAAGTGGGTCGCTCTGGTGTTCATCGTTCTCACCCTGGTCCTCAACTTCCTGCACTAAGCTGCGTTTCTCAGAATGCCCTTCCTTTTGGAGGGGCATTTTGTGTTAATGTTCTCGTTTTTTCTACAAATTGTAAGAGGTGATCCCATGACTCGTAAAGAAGCTTTCAATATGCTCGACCAAATGGCCAGAGGCATCGCGGAAATGTTTGGCTCCAATTGTGAGACCATCATCCATGACTTAGAGGACCCCCATCACCCCATTCTGGCGATCTACAACGGCCACGTCTCCGGACGGACTGTCGGCTCCACCCAGGACCTGACCGGCGCAGAGCGCGACCTATATCTGGACGACGACGTGGTAAACAGCTTGGCTGTGACCCCCAGCGGACAGCAGACCAAAAGTTCTACCTTTTCCATCAAAGGCGACGATTATCACTTCGGTTTTGGCATAAACTATGACTTCACCCCCCTGGCCTATGCCAACCGGGTCCTGCTGGACCTGATGCACACCGAGGTGGATTTCCACAGCGCCCTGTACAAACCCAAGGACACCGGCATCAGCGAGCTTTTCGACAGCGCCGTCCTGCGGGTGGGCAAGCCCGCCCGCGAGATGAACAAGGCCGACCGCCTGCGGGTGATCGAATACCTCTCCAGCATGGATGCCTTTTCCTACCGCCGGGCCGTGCCCTACGTCGCCTCCCACCTGGGCGTGTCCCGCTATACGGTCTACAAATACTTAGATGAAGTCAATGGCAAGATCAACAAGGCCTCTGCCAAGGACAAGGAGGACTGAACCCATCATGGAACACATCCAGTCTGCCATCCGGGCCTATTTCGACGCCCGGCAGGAAGAACTGATCCAAGCCGTCTGCCGCCTGGTGCGGATCGACAGCACCCTCGGCCCCGCCGCCCCCGGCCAGCCCTTTGGCCCCGGCCCCGCCGCCGCCCTGGACGAGCTGGTGGCCTTGGCAAAAGAATGGGGGCTGACCGCCCAGAATTTAGAAGGCTATGTGGGCGCCGTCGATCTGAACGACCGGGAGACGGAGCTGCATATCTTAGGCCACCTGGACGTGGTCGACCCCGGCGAGGGCTGGACCGTGACCTCGGCCTTCGAGCCGAAACTGGTGGACGGCCTGCTCTACGGCCGCGGCACCGACGATGACAAGGGCCCTGTCCTGGCCGCTCTGATGGCCATGCGGGCGGTCAAAGACCTGGGCTTCTCCCTGAAGAAGAACGTCCGCCTCATCGCCGGAACCGACGAGGAGACGGGCTTTCGGGACATCCATTGGTATTATGACCGCCACCCCTACGCCCCCCACACCATCTCCCCCGACGCAGACTTTCCCATCATCAACATCGAGAAGGGGCACTATCAGCCGACCTTCCGGGCCGCCTGGCCCCAGGAGGCGGCGCTCCCCCGCGTCTCGTCCTTTACCGGCGGACCCCGGCTGAACATGGTCCCCCCCAAGGCCCAGGCCACCGTGCTGGGGCTGACGGCGGAGCAAGTAAACGCCGCCATTGCCGCGCTCGGCATGGAAGACGCCATCTCTTACACCGTTGCCCCCGCCGAGGGCGGCGTGCGCATCCAGGCAAGCGGCCAGAACGCCCACGGCTCCACCCCCGAAGAGGGCCACAACGCCCAGACCGCCCTGCTGACTCTGCTGGCGGCCCTGCCCCTGGTGGACTGCCCCTCCACCCAGTCCATTCAAAACCTGGTCCGGCTCTTCCCCCACGGGGACCACATCGGCCAGGCTCTGGGCGTGGCCCAGAGCGATGATCTTTCCGGCGGTCTGTCCCTGGCCTTCACCATGCTGACCCTGACCGACACCGGCTGCGAGGGCCGCTTCGACAGCCGCACGCCCCTGTGCGGCACGGATGCCACCGTCCGCCTGCCCGCCGAGGCCGCCTTGCAGGCCGCCGGTTTCACCGTGGAGGGCGAGATCGACCCGCCCCATCACGTCCCGGCCACCGACCCCTTTTTGCAAACTCTGGCCTGTGCCTACGAGCTGTACAGCGGCCGGGAGAGCCACTGCATCGCCATCGGCGGCGGGACCTATGTCCACGGCATCCCCGGCGGCGTGGCCTTCGGGGCCAGTATGCCCGGCTTCGTCTCCAACCTCCACGGCCCCGATGAGCGCGTGAACGTCGCGGACCTGCTCACCGCCGCCATGATCTACACCCAAGTCATCCTGGACGTGTGCGGTGAATGATCCAGGAGGAACCATGCCCAAAAACCTAGAACTTTTTCTCACCTTTGCCCGCATCAGCGCCAGCTGCTTCGGCGGCGGCTACGCCATGCTCCCCTTTTTTCAGCGGGAGCTGGTCCTCAAGAAGAAGTGGCTCACGGATGAGCAGCTGCTCGACCTCACCGCCGTGGCCCAGTGTACCCCCGGCGTCATTGCCGTGAACACAGCGACCTTCTGCGGCTACCGGGTCTACGGCTTCCGAGGGGCCGTCTTTGCTACCCTGGGGGTTTTGTTCCCGCCCATCCTCATCGTGCTGGTCATTTCCGCCTTCTTCTGGTCCTTTGCGGAAAATCCCTGGGTCCAGTATGCCCTGACCGGCGTGCGGGCCTGCGTGTGCGCCCTCATCATCAACAGCGCCATCAAGCTGGGTAAGAAGGCCATTCTGGACGTCCCCGCTTTCCTGGTCTTCCTGGTGGTCTTTTTGCTGGCGGCGTTCGTCGGCCTGTCCCCGGCCATCCTGGTCATCTGCGCCGGGTGCTTCGGCCTGGCTTACCAGAAAATACGAAAGGAGCGCCCCCAATGATCGTCTTGCTCCTTCGTCTCTACTGGGAGTTTCTGCTCATCGGCATGTTTTCCATGGGCGGCGGCATGGCCACCGTCCCGTTCCTCTTTGACCTGTCCCAGCGCACCGCCTGGTTCTCCACGGCGGATCTGACCACGATGATCGCCATCTCCGAAGCCACCCCCGGCCCCATCGGGGTGAACATGGCCACCTACGTCGGCTACATCACCGCCGGGCTCCCCGGCGGCATCGTCGCCCCCCTGGGGCTGACCACCCCGGCCTTTATTATCATCCTGCTGGTGTCGAAGATCATGAACACCCTCTGGCAGAACCCCAAGGTCCAGGGCCTCTTCTACGCCCTGCGCCCGGCCTCCGTGGGCCTCATCGCGGCGGCGGCCTTCTCCGTCTGCGCCGTCTCCCTCTTCAGCACGGAAAACGGCCTGACGCTCCACTGGCCCTCCATCCTTCTCTTCGCCGTGATGCTCGTGGCAATGAACCTGCCCAAGCTCAAAAACCTCTCCACCCTCTGGTTCATCGCCATGGCCGCCGTGGCCGGCGTGGTGTTTCACATGGTGGATTAGCCAAACCACAGTATTTCCAAACCAAAAAAGCTCTGGAACCGAACGAAGGTTCCAGAGCTTTTTTGGTTTGGGATCAGGCTTCCACCAGGGCCTTGGCGATGCAGTCATGGACCATTTGCAGCGTCTCCTCGCTGTAAATGAGTTCCCCGCTGTCAAACTGGATGATGGCCCCAAAGATCAGGGCGCGGATGACATAGACCCGCCGCCGTCGGGTGGCGCGGTCGATGTCGTGCTCCTGGCAGTATTGCAGGATGAGCTTTTGGGTGGGGCTGCTCAGTTCCCCCCGCAGGCGGTGGTAGACGTTGTCAAACTCCTCGTCTTTCAGCGTCAGGATCGCCGCCAGATGGGGGTTTTCGATGAGAAAGCGGACGTACCCCGTGCTCATTTCCACGATCTGCTTGGCGCTGTCCCCGGCGTAGGTCTCCAACAGTTGGAGCTGGGAATCCCGCCACTGGAGATTTACTGCTTCGATGATGGCAGCGATGAAATCGTTGCGGTCGGAAAAATGCTTGTAGGGCGCTCCGGGGGAGACCCCGCAGGCCTTGGCGATGCGGCGCATGGAGAGGTTCGCCACGCCGTACTCGTTGATCTCGTTGATCCCGGCCTGGATCAATGCTTCGCGGGTGTTGCGGTGCTTGGGCTGGTCAGCCATGTTCCATTCCTCCTGCCTGGTTGTCGTTGGCGTTATGGGACACGCAGGGTGTGCCTGCGGATCTTTCCGCTGATGGTCTTGGGCAGGGCCTCCACAAACTTCACTTGCCGCACCCATTTGTAGGCCGCAAGCTTCTGGTTGCAGAATTCCCGGATCTCCCGTTCCAGCGTCGGCCCGGCCTCCTGGCCGGCGGTGAGCACCACCACAGCCTGGATCGCCTGGCCCCGCAGGGGATCGGCCACCCCCACGACGCTGCACTCCAACACGGCCGGGTGCTCCATGAGGACGCTTTCGATCTCCCCCGGCCCCACCCGGTAACCGCCTGTTTTGATTATATCATCAAATCGGCCATGAAACCAGTAGGAACCGTCCGCCGTCTGCCAGGCTGCGTCGCCGGTGTGATACACGCCCCCCGCCCAGGCCTGGGCATCGCGTTCCGGGTCGGCCAGATAGCCGGAGAACAGGCCGGCAGGGCGGCTGCCGTCCTCCGGCGGGACCACGACGACCTCGCCGATCTCCCCCACGGGCGTGGGGGTCCCATCGGCGTTTTGCAGCTTCACGTTGTAATAGGGGGAGGCCACCCCCATAGAACCCGGCGTCACCGGCCAACCGGTGAAATGGGCCAGGAGCAGGGTCGTCTCGGTCTGCCCATACCCCTCCCCCAGCGCCAGCCCGGTCGCCTGGGTGAACTGCCGGGAGATCTCCGGGTGGAGCTTCTCCCCCGCCGTCACCGCATGGCGGAGGGTCGGCATCGGCGGGATGTCTTTTCGCACCAGGTAGCGATAGATGGTCGGCGGGGCGCAGAAGGTCGTGACGCCATATCGGTTGATGACGCCCACCAGCTGCTTGGGGTCGAAATGGTCAAAGTCAAAGACCATCACCGCGCTGCCCACCAGCCACTGGCCGTAAAACTTGCCCCAGGAGGCCTTCCCCCAGCCGGTCTCGGCCACGGAGAAGTGCAGCCCCCCGTCATACGCCTGCTGCCAGTGGCGGGCGGTGATGATGTGGGCCAGGGGATAGGTCCCGTCGTGCACGACGCCCTTGGGCTGGCCCGTGGTACCGGAGGTGAAGTACATGAGCATGGGGTCTTCCGCGCGGGTCGCAATGCGGGCAAACACTGCCGGCTCCCGCCGGGCCTCTTCCGTCAGGTTCCGGAAGCCGGGCACCGTTTCCCGGACCGTCCACAGCAAGGGCTGTGCCCCTCGCCCTGCGACAGCATCCAGCACATGCCGGGGCACCTCATTTTGCGGGGTGCAGACAAGTGCCTTCATGGGGGCGCAGTCCAGCCGGTAGGCAATGTCCTCTGCGGTCAGCATGTGCGTCACCGGGACCAAGACGGCCCCCAGCTTGTGCAGGGCCAGGGCCACGAACCAGTATTCATAGTGGCGCTTCAGCGCCACCATCACCCGGTCCCCCGGTCGGATGCCCGCCTGCCAGAAGACACGGGCCACCCGGTCGCTGCCGCGGGCCAGGTCAGAAAAAGAAAACGTAGCCTCTGCCCCGTTGGGGTCGCACCACACCATGGCCACCTGCTCCGGGGCCTGGCGGGCCATTTCGTCGGCCACGTCATACGCAAAGTTGAACTCTGCCGGCCAGCGGAGGCTGACCTTCGTCAGTCTCCCGGCCTCGTCAAAGGTCTCCCGGCAGTAGCGTTCATAGAGATTCATAGGTCAGGGTTCCTTCTTTCCCTGGGGCATGGGGTCCCCCAGGGCGCGGAAACGGGCGTAGCGCCGCTCCAGCAGATCGGGCTGGGTCTGCAGCTCCGCCAGTTCTTTTTCTAAGAGGTCCGCCAGCAGGGTATAAAAGGCCGTGTTGCCCAGCTCTTTTTCCGGGAGGATGCGCTCAATGATCCCCAGCTCCAGCGCGTCTTTTGCCGTGAGCTTCAGGCTCTGGGCGGCCTCATCGGCCTTGCCCGCGTCCTTCCACAGGATGCTGGCACAGCCCTCCGGGGAAATGACGGAGTAGACCGCATGCTCCAGCATCCACACCCGGTCGGCTACGGACAATGCCAACGCCCCGCCGCTGCCCCCTTCCCCGATCAGCACGGTGATGACAGGGGTATCCAGGCTCATCATGGTCATCAGGTTCTCGGCAATGGCCTGCCCCTGGCCCCGCTCTTCCGCCCCGATGCCGCAGTTGGCCCCGGAGGTGTCCACGAAGCAGAGGACCGGCCGGTGGAATTTCTCCGCCTGCTTCATCAGGCGCAGGGCCTTGCGGTAACCTTCGGGATGGGGTGCCCCGAAGGAGCGGGCCATGCGTTCCTTGGCGCTGTGGCCCTTCTCTATGGCGAGGAAGGTCACGGGCAGGCCCCGAAAATGGCCCACGCCGCCCACGATGGCCCCGTCGTCGGCAAAGCGCCGGTCGCCGTGCAGCTCAAAGAAGTCCGCGCAGAGATTGTGGATATAATCTAAGCCGGTGGGCCGCTTGTTGGCGCGGGCCAGCCGGACGGTGTCATAGGCAGGGGTACTCATGGGCGCCCTCCTTCCTGATGGATCTGCAAAAGGTTGGCCAGCACGGCCTGCTGGTCCCGGCGGGGGACGATGGCATCCACAAAGCCGTGCTTGAGCAGAAATTCCGCCGTCTGGAAGCCCTTGGGCAGGGCCTTTCTTGTGGTCTGCTCCACCACTCTGGCCCCGGCAAAGCCCACGGTGGCCCCCGGCTCGGCCAGGATGATGTCACCCTCCATGGCAAAGCTGGCGGTGACGCCGCCGGTGGTGGGGTCGGTGAGCACGGTGCAGTAAAACAGCCCCGCCTGGCTGTGCCGCCCCACGGCCCCGCTGGTCTTGGCCATCTGCATGAGGGAGAGCAGCCCCTCCTGCATCCGCGCCCCGCCGGAGACGGTGTAGCCGACCACCGGGCGGCGGTGGGCCGTGGCGTATTCAAACAGCCGGGTGATCTTCTCCCCCACCGCCGTGCCCATGGAGCCCATCATAAAATACGGCTCCATGATAAACAGACAGCAGGGCTGGCCCCCGATGCGGGCCGTGCCGCAGAGCACACCCTCTGTCTCGTTGCTGGCGGCCTGGACCTGCTCCAGCTTCTCCCGGTAGCCGGGAAATCCCAAGGGGTCATGTCCCTCCACCCCGGCAAACAGCTCCCGGAACGTCCCCTTGTCCACCAGCATCCGCAGGCGCTGGCGGCCGCCCATGCGGAAGTGATAGCCGCAGGGGCAGGTGTTGTAGTTGGACCACAGGCGGCTCAGGGGAATGGCCTTGTGGCAGTTGGGGCAGGTCTTCTCCGGCTCGCTGGCGTCTTCCTGGAGCAGGGCGGCGGTGCGCCCGCCGGCTTCCAGCTCGTTCTTTGGTTTATAGTGAAACTTCAAAAAGGGCATTGGTCTTCCCTGCCTTTCTCAACCAAGGGCGCGTTTACTCGCCCTCCAGAAACGTAAGGTCATAGCTGCCGTCCATAAAGTCCGGCCGGCTGACCAGGTCCAGCTGCTCGGCAATGTTCGTCTCGATGCCCTCCACCATCAGCTCGCACAGGGCGGCCTTCATTTTCCGAAGGGCCTCCTCCCGCGTCCCGGCATAGACAATGAGCTTGCCCAGCAGGGAGTCGTAGTAGGGGGAGACGGTCGTCCCCGCGACCAGATAGGTGTCGAACCGGACGAACGGCCCGCCGGGGACGTGGAGCATGGTCAGGGTCCCAGGACGGGTGGCATTGATGCGGCACTCCAAGCAGGCGCCGCTCAGGCTCACGTCCTGCTGGCGGAAGTTCAGGGGGACCCCCGCCGCCACGCGGATCTGCCACTTTACCAGGTCGATCTTCGTGAGCATCTCCGTGACGCCGTGCTCTACTTGCAGGCGGAGGTTCATCTCCATGAACCAGAAGCGGCCATCCCGGTCCAGCAGAAACTCTAAGGTGCCCACACCCACGTACCCAATGGCCTTCACGGCCTTGGTCACCTGGTCCATGAGCTTTTTCCGCTGGCTCCGGCTCACCGCCGGGGAGGGGGATTCCTCGATGAGCTTCTGGTGGCGGCGCTGCACAGAGCAGTCCCGCTCCCCCAGACAGACCACCGTCCCGGCCTCGTCCGCCAGGACCTGGACCTCGATGTGCCGGGCGGGGTGGACGAATTTTTCCATATACACCGAGCCGTCCCCGAAAGAGGCTTCCCCCTCGGCCACGGCCATGGCGTAGGCCTGGGGCAATTCCTGGGGCGTCTGCACCAGGCGGATGCCTCGGCCCCCGCCCCCGGCGCTGGCTTTCAGCATCACCGGGTAGCCGATCTGGGCGGCGGCGTTCAGGGCAGCCGTCACGTCCGGCAGGGCCTGCGTGCCGGGAATGACCTCCAGGCCGTTGGTCTTCATAATGTCTTTGAGGCCCGCTTTGTCGCTCAGGGCCTCCATGCTCTCCGGGGTGGGGCCGATGAAGACCAGGCCGTTCCGGCGGCAGAGGCTGGCAAAGTGGGCGTTTTCCGACAGAAAGCCGTAGCCGGGGTGAATGGCCTGGGCCCCGGAGACTAAGGCAGCGGCAATGACCCGCTCTTCATTTAAATAACTATCCGCAGGGCTGGCCCCGCCCACGCAGTAGCTCTCGTCGGCCAGGGCGACATGCAGGGCCTCTTTATCCGCCTGGGAGTAGATGGCGACGGTGGCGATGCCCATCTCCTTGCAGGCCCGGATGATCCGGACGGCGATCTCGCCCCGATTGGCGATCAGGATCTTTGAAAACATATCGCTTTCTCCGTGATGCCGAAGGAGAACTCAGCCTTGACGCAGAGGGTGTCCCCCACGTAGCCCTCCCCCTCGGCGAAATAAAAGGGGTGCTTGGCCCGGGTGATGCGGCACTTCGTCTCAAACGTATCCCCCGGCAGCACCGGGGCGCGGAAGCGGACGTTTTTCATGCTGGTGTACATGGGGATGGTGTCTTCCGTCAGCGCTTCCTTCATTAAAATTCCAGCCGACTGCGCCAGGATCTCGCACAGGATCACGCCGGGGACCACGGGGGCATCCGGGAAGTGGCCCTGCAAGAACCACTCGTCCCCCCGGACATGATACTGCCCGTGGGCGATCTCCCCCTCCTTGTCCAGCTGGTCCAGCAGAAGCATCCCGTCCCGGTGGGGCAGCAGGGTCATCAGTTCCTCTCGGTTCATGGGGACCTCCTTACTTGATGCGGAACAGGGGGCAGCCAAAATCCACCACCTGGCCGTTCTGGGCGCAGATCTCCACGATCTGGCCGTCTGTCTCTGCCACGATCTCGTTCATGAGCTTCATGGCCTCCACGATGCAAAGGGTCTGGCCCTTCTTCACCCGGTCACCCACCTGAACGTAAGGGTCGGCGTCCTCGGCGGGAGCGGCATAAAACACGCCCACCATGGGGGAGCTGATCTCAATGAGATCCTCGTTGGCCGCCGACTGGGGGACGTCCCCCACCTGGACGGTCTGGACGGGAGCGGCGGTCTGGGGGGCCGGGTTGCGCTCCAGGCGGACCACCCGGTCGTTCTCCGTCACCTCCAGGCCGGTCAGGCCCAGCTCGCTCATGAGGTTTGCATATTTGCGAATGTCAGACTCGTTCATTTCGTCACCTTCCGGAAGGCAATGCAGGCGTTGTGCCCGCCGAAGCCCAGGGAGTTGGAGAGGACCAGGTCCACGTCCGCATGGATGGCCACGTTGGGCACGTTGTTCAGGTCACAGGCGGGGTCGGGGTCCAGCAGATTGATGGTGGGGGGCAGGATGGACTCATTCAGGGCCTTCAGGCAGGCAATGGCCTCCACGGCCCCCGCTGCGCCCAGCATATGGCCGGTCATGGACTTGGTGGAGCTCATGTAGGCCTTCTTGGCCTCTTCCTCCCCCAGGGCCAGCTTCACGACCTTGGTCTCCAGGGAGTCGTTCATGGGGGTGCCGGTGCCGTGGGCGTTGATGTAGACGACCTCGCCGGGCTGATGCCCTGCCTCGGTCAACGCCTGCTGAATGGCGCGGGCGCCGCAGGTGCCCTCAGGCCGGGGGGCGGTGATGTGGAAGGCATCGCAGGTGGCACCGTAGCCCACCACTTCGCCGTAAATTTTGGCCCCGCGCCGGACGGCGTGCTCATACTCTTCCAGCACCAGGGCCGCGCCGCCCTCGCCGATGACAAAGCCGCCGCGCCGCTTGTCGAAGGGCAGGCAGGCCGCGTTGGGGTCCTCGGAGGTGGACAGGGCCTGCATGTTGATAAAGCCGGCCACGCCGCACTCCGTGATGGCCGCCTCGGACCCGCCGGTGATGACGGCGTCAGCATAGCCGTGGCGAATGGCCCGCATGGCCTCACCGATGGCGTTGGTGCCGGAGGCGCAGGCGGTCACAGAGGGCATGGCCGCGCCCTGGCAGTTGTAGCGAATGGCGATCATGCCGGCAGCCATGTTGGCGATGAGCATGGGGATGAAGTAGGGGGAGACGCGCTTGGGGCCACGGTCCAGGAGCTTGTTGTGCTCGGCGGTAAAGGTGCGGATGCCGCCGATGCCGGAGCCGAAGTACACGGCCACCCGCTCAGGGGGCAGGGTACCGATGACGCCGCTCTCCTCCACGGCCTGGGCGGCGGCAGCCACGCCGTACTGGGCGAAGGCATCGCTGCGCAGGACCTCGGTCTTGTCCATGTAAGCACGGGGATCAAAGTTCTTGACCTCGGCGGCGATCTTGGTCTTGTAGTCGGTGGTGTCGAACAGGGTGATCGGGCCGATGCCGTGGACCCCGTTTTTCAGGTTGTTCCAGCACTCGTCCACGGTGTTGCCCACGGGGCTGATGACGCCCAGGCCGGTGACCACCACTCTGCGTGTCTGTTCCATTGCGTTTGTTCCTCCCTTTTAGGTCATCGGAGCAGGCCCGGAAAGGGCCTGCTCCGGGAAAATCAGTTGAAAAAGTTACATGGCGATGCCGCCGTCGACCCGCAGCACCTCGCCGGTGATATAGGGGCTTTGGGCCAAAAAGGCCACGGCCTCCGCCACTTCCTCCGGCTGGCCCATCCGCCCCAAGGGGATGGCTGCCAGCAGGACGTTGTCCTGCCCCTCCAGGTCCTTGGTCATGTCGGTGGCGACAAAGCCGGGGGCCACGGCGTTGCAGGTGATCCCCTTGGGGGCCAGCTCCTTCGCCACGGCCTTGGTCAGGCCGATGAGCCCTGCCTTGGCGGCGGAGTAGTTGGCCTGGCCCGCGTTGCCGATCAGGCCGGACACGGATGCGACATTGATGATCGCGCCTGCCTTCTTCCGCAGGAAAAGGCCGGTACAGTGGCGGATGAAGTGAAACGCGCCCTTTAAATCCACGTCGAGCACGCGGTCAAAGGCCTCCTGCTTCATCATCGCCAGCAGGCCGTCCTGCGTGATCCCAGCGTTGTTTACCAGGATATCGACGGAACCAAAGTCCTTCTTGACCTGGTTCACCGTATCTTTGACTGCGGCAAAGTCCGCCACATCGCAGCGATAGGCGATCGCTTTCACGCCGTAGTCTGCCGCGCACTGGGCGCAGAGGGCTTCTGCCAGCTCCTGGTTGCCCGCGTAAACTACGGCCACGTCGGCCCCCTGGCTGGCAAACTGCTTCACGACAGCAGCCCCGATCCCACGGGACCCGCCCGTGACCAGGGCGACTTTTCCGGTAAAGTCCCTCATGCCTTGACCTCCTGCACGACCTTTTCCAGGTCTTCTTTCGTGGCGAGCGGATAGGTCTTCACGGTCTTGTCGATCTTCTGGATCAGGCCGCAGAGCGTGCTGCCCGGCCCCAGCTCGATGAACGTATCCACGCCCGCAGCAATCATATCCCGGACGATGGCTTCCCAGTGCACGGGGGAGGCGATCTGCTGGGCCAGCAGCTCTTTCGCGTTGCCGCTGTACACGGCACCGGTGCGGTTAGAATACAGGGGGATCTTCGGCTCCTCTACCTGGCAGTCGGCCAGGACCTGGGCAAAGCCCTCGGCGGCAGAGGCCATAAAGGGAGAGTGGAACCCGCCCCGGACTTTCAAAGGCAGCGCCCGCCCCCCGGCGGCCTTGACGGCGGCGGAGAAGGGGGCCAGCTGCTCCTTGGCGCAGGCCACAGAGACCTGGCCGGGGCAGTTATAGTTCACAGGATAGGTTTCCGGGAACTGCCCGCACAGCTCTTCCACCTTCTCGTTGGGGAGCTTGAGGACGGCGGCCATGGCCGTGGGCTGTTCCTCGGCGGCAGCCTGCATCAGCTCGCCCCGGCGGCAGACCAAGTGAAACCCGGTTTCCAGATCGACGGCTCCGGTGTAGGTCAGTGCCCCGATCTCACCCAGGGAGAACCCGGCGGCCCTATCGGCTTTGATCCCCGCCTCCGTCAGCGCGGCGGCGGCGGCCAGCTCCACGGCGAACATGCAGGGCTGGGTGTTTTTCGTCTCCTTCAGTTCTTCGTCCGTGCCGGAAAAGCACTGGGCGGAGGTGCCGGGGCGCAGGGCATCCAGCTTCTGAAAGACCTCGGCCGCGGCGGGAGAAATTTCGGCCAGCTCCTGACCCATGCCGGGGTGCTGGGCACCCTGACCGGCAAATACGAATGCTATCTTACCCATTTCGTGGCTCCTTTCAGCACAGGCTCCGCGCCCTCGATGACGTCCCGGACGATGTCCGCCGCAGGCTGGACTTCGTGGACCATGGCGGCGATCTGGCCGGAGAGGAAGCAGCCGTGTTCCAGGTCGCCCTCGACCACAGCCTTTCTCAACGCGCCGCTGCCCAGGGCTTCTAACGCCTCGTCATCCATTCCGCCGTACTCGGCCTTGGAATAGTTCCGGGCAAAATTCGTCCGCAGGCTCCGGACGGGGTGGCCCAGGCGCTTGCCGGTGACCATCGTGCACAGGTCGTTGGCTTTCAGGATGCGCTCTTTATACACAGGGTGGATGCTGCACTCCTCGGCGCTCAAAAACCGGGTGCCCATCTGCACCCCGCAGGCCCCCAGCAGGAAGGCCGCCGCCACGCCGCGCCCATCGGCGATACCGCCGGCGGCGATCACGGGCAGGCTCGTCGCGTCGCAGACCTGGGGGACCAAAACCATGGTGGTCAGCTCCCCCACGTGGCCGCCGCTCTCGCCGCCCTCAGCGATGAGGGCGCTGGCGCCCAGACGGGTCATGAGCTTGGCCATGGCAACGGACGCCACCACGGGGATCACTTTGATCCCGGCCTCTTTCCAGAGGGCCATATACTTCGAGGGGTTCCCCGCGCCGGTGGTCACGACGGCGACTTTTTCCTCGGCCACCAGCTGGGCCACCTCCTCCACGAAGGGGCTCATGAGCATGATGTTCACGCCGAAGGGCTTCTTCGTCAGAGACTTGGCGATCTGGATCTGCTCCCGCAGGGCCTCCGCCGGGGCGTTGCCGGCGGCGATGATGCCCAGGCCGCCGCCCTCAGAGACGGCCGCCGCCAGTTTCCCGTCGGCGATCCAGGCCATGCCGCCCTGAAAGACGGGGTACCGGATGCCCAGCAGGTCGCATAAAGGCGTGTGGATCATGCCCGCTTACTCTCGATGAAGGCCACCAAGTCGCCCACGGTCTCGACCTTCTGGTCCAGCTCGATCTCCATGTCCAGCTTGTCCTCCAGGTTCATCAGCAGCTCCACGGTGTCCAGGGAGTCGATGCCCAGTTCCTTAAAAGAGCTTTCGGGGGTGATCTCGGAAACGTCCTTCTCCACGCGCTCTGCGACCAGCTCTGCGATTGCTTCAAATACCATGATGATGACCTCCATGTGTCGTAATTTACAAGTGATTCAATTGGTAATCAGTGATTACCTTGGAGGTATTTATACTCTGTCTCAGACCATTTGTCAAGCCTTTCTTCCCAAGTTTTCACAATTTGTTCATGATTGCTAATAGCCCCATCTAGGAGAGAAAGTAACAAGAAATAGCTCAAAAAAGTACAAAAACTCCCCTGTTTCCAGGGGAGTTGGGAAGAAATCAGGAGTCGTATTCAATGAGATAAAGTGTCGTGTTTTGGGTGTCGTAGAGGGCGATGGTGGCGTTGTGGGAACTGGCGTCCAGGAACTGTTCCGTCGTGTCCGTGTCGTGCAGGCGGTCCCGGAAATAGTAATAGCCTTCGGTGATCTTCGGAACATTTTTCATCGGTTCTCCATAGTTTACCCCGTCTTTTTCGCCGCCGTAGACAAACAACTGCACCGGCTCCGGCAGGGGCAGGGTGTGCCAGGCTTCGTGTTCCGCCAGCGCTTTTTCCAGCGCCGCGCCGTTCTGGGCTGTAAAGACCAAGGTCCCGTGGGTCTCTCCATCGCCAAAGAATCCCCCGTGGTCGTCGGACCACTGGGTTTCGACCGGCCGGGGCAGGTCCACCCCCAGCATCGCCTCCGCCTGGCCTCTGGGGGAGTTCACCGTGACCACCACGCAGAAGAGGAGCAGGGCGAGGGTGGCGGCGATGGAGAGCGTGAGTTTGGTTTTCATAGGCTTCCCTCCACCATCTCCAGCGCCTCGCCCATCTGAAACACAGCTTCCACCGCGTCGCGCCAGGAATCCCCCACCAGGTGGTAGCGGGAGGAGTTGGCGTGGATGAAGCCCTTGCCGTCCACGGTCACGTTGCACAGCTCGTCATACTTTCCGTTTTTCTCCCCGGCCACGGTGACGTGGTAGACGCTCCCGTCCTCCGGGGCGTAGGCCTTTTCCGTGGGGCCGACCCAGAGGGGGACAGTCCGCCGGGCGCAGGCCTGGAGGGCTTGGACGGCCTGGCTGCCCTGGAGGTTCACGGTCTTGCTGCCCCTGGCATCCGAGCGCACGATGCCCACGCTCAGGGGCACCACGTTCCGGTCCTGGAGCCGGTGGAAGGGCTGGGTCTGCCAGTTCAGCACCAGCAGCGCCAGCACCGCGCACAGGGTCAGGATCCCGATGGTTCTGCGTTTCATAAACATTCACCTCTTTCTGGTTTCTATGTCTTCGTAATGGCGAAAGAACGGGTCGATCTGGGGGATCTTTTGCACCGGTTTCTCGTCCTCCTCCGCCGGTTCTTTCTTTTCCTTCGGCGTCTCCACCCCCAGCAGGATCAGGTTGCACAGCACTATAATAAATCCCACCAGCGCCACGGGCAGACTCAACCAAACCATGTAAAGCTCCGTGGCTTGGTTAAACAAGACACACCCCAGCAAAAGCGCCACACCGAAGATCATCCACTTCAGCCGCATCACAGCATGTTCGATTTTCATAGAGATCAGCTCCTTTTTTATCCTTCTGCCTATATAACGTTTGAGAGGGCCAATTTGTGACACCTTTTTCAAAATTTTTTGAAAAAATTCAAAAAACAAAAAGAGACTGGGCTTTGGTTTCTACTCATCAGCACAGTCTCCTTCCACGTTACTATATT
>SFHQ01000013.1 GCA_004556345.1 Clostridiales bacterium
TTCCACTGTAGCTCCAAGATCAATGTGGTAATAATCTTGTTCTTCGTCCTTTATCTTTTGAAAAACACTCAGAACATAGTTTACAATATTCTTTTTTTTAGCTTCTGCACTAGCCTGCGCTCTCTGTAATGCGATTCGCACAACCTGGCCCATATTATCAGGAGTGCTCATCAACTTTAATGCTTCCAGCAAGCTAGTTTTTCCGCTATTATTCGCGCCAACAAATACATTTATTTTAGAAAAATCATCAAGTTCAAGATTATTTAATCATCTAAAGTGCATAGCTTTAAATTTTTCAACTACAAGCCGTTTTTTCATTCATGAACACCTCTCTTTCATATATAAGCTAATCATATTTAGGAACGTTTTTTTCAGTATAACTAGGTGTCCCTGGCTTGTCAAGCTCTCTTCCCCATCCAACAACAGTTTTATTTAACATCTCTCAAAAAGGCAAAGAATATAATTTCACCTATAAAAAATAATTTTCTTTTTTACTTTTTCAAAAGCCGGGGAAATGTTCACAGTTTTGTGTAGACTTCCCTCGCGAAAGCGGGTAAAATAGAACCATATTCTATCCTACCCATCCCAACCAATATAAGGAGGTCGTTTCATTGCGTGCCATGCAACAATGGCTGGATCGTTTCTGCGCCAGGCACCCCCGCCTGGGGATCCCCGGCCTGATGCGCTACATCGTCATCGGCAACGTGCTGGTCTATCTGCTCGACATGTTCAGTAAAAGTGGCTATGCCATGGGCACAGGGCTGCTGGGCTTCAGCGCCAGCGCCATCCTGCAAGGGCAGGTCTGGCGGCTGGTCACGTTCATTTTTGTTCCTGCCAGCAGCCATAACATTTTCTTCTTTCTCGTCACCCTGTATTTCTACTACTTCATCGGCAACGCCCTGGAGAACGAGTGGGGGGCCAATAAGTTCACCATCTTCTATCTCTTCGGCGTGATCTTAAATATCGCCGTGGGCTTCCTGGTGGGCACGGCGTCCATGTTCTATGTGAATATGTCCATGTTCTTCGCCTTTGCCACCCTCTTCCCGAACCTGCAAGTCCTGTTCTTCTTCATCATTCCCATGAAGGTCAAGTGGCTGGCCTGGTTCGACGCGGCGTTTTTCGCCTATCAGATCCTCCGCCTGCTCCTGGCTGGGCATTTCCTCTATGCCCTCATCCCCATCGTGGCCATCCTGAACTATCTGCTCTTCTTCGCCTCGGATATCGGCGGGCAGGTATCTTACTGGAAGGGCCGCGCCCAGCACACCGCCAACCAGGCCCGGCATAAAAACCCGAATTTCAGCCGTCCCAACGGAAGAAGCGGCCCCAAGGTCGTGAACTTCCACGACGCCAAGACGCAGACCAAAACGCCCCTGCACAAGTGCGCCGTCTGCGGCAAGACGGACCTGACCGACCCGCAGATGGAGTTCCGCTACTGCTCCAAGTGCAACGGCTACTACTGCTACTGTGCCGATCACATCAACAACCACATCCACATCCAATAAAAGAGGTGTTATCCCATGACTGATCAGGAACTGGTGGAGCGTGCCTTCACCATGCTCGAGCGCTCCTACGTCCCCTACTCCCACTTTCCCGTGGGGGCCACCCTGGAAGGGGCGGATGGGGTGGTCTACACCGGCTGCAACGTGGAAAACTCCGCCTTCGGCTCCACGATCTGCGCCGAGCGCACCGCGCTGGTGAAGGCCGTCAGCGAGGGCTGCCGGAAATTCACCCGGCTGGCCGTGGTGGGCAACAGCACGGACTACTGCTGGCCCTGCGGGGCCTGCCGCCAGATGCTGTATGAGTTCGCCCCGGACCTGGAGGTCCTGGTGGCCCGGAAGGACCATCAGTTCGTGAAGTTCCCCCTGCGGGCACTGCTCCCCCACGGCTTCGCCCCCGAAAGCCTGGACTGACGCCCCTTTTCCCGCATTTCTCACGCACTTCCCCGACCCCTGGCATTGTTCCAACGACGCTTCCTTCGGGAGACGCCGCCACACCCGACCTGAAGGAGGTAACTATGGATCTGCAAGAATATCTGGCCCGAATGAATTCCGGCGAGCCCGTCCAGGGCGGCGGCGACATGCACCGCTTCATGCGGGAGATCAATGAAGTCACCATGCGCCTGACCTGCGAGCTGAACAACAAGTACCACACCAGCGAGGAGGTCCGGGAGATCTTCTCCAAGATCATCGGCAAGCCCGTGGACAAGAGCTTCCGTCTCTTCCCCCCCTTCTACACCAACTGCGGCAAAAACACCACCGTGGGCAAGGGCGTCTTCATCAACACTGGCTGCCACTTCCAGGACCAGGGCGGCATCACCCTGGGGGACGGGACGTTTTTGGGCAACAACGTGGTCCTGACCACCATGAACCACGACTTTGACCCGGAACATCGCTCCACCACCTACCCCGCCCCCATCGTCACGGGCAAAAACGTCTGGATCGGCTCTAGCGTCACCATCGTCCCCGGCGTCACCATCGGGGACGGAGCCATCGTGGGGGCCGGGTCGGTCGTCACGAAAGACGTGCCCCCCTACACCATCGTCGCCGGCGTCCCCGCCCGCGTCATCCGCAAGTTCGACCCCAAAACCGACCACCTGCCCTCCACCCACAAAAAGACCCACGGCGACAAATGATCCCAAGCAGCACAACGTCCCCCTGCCTAAGCTGGCAGGGGGACGCTTTTTCTGTGCTGTCATTATGGCAGGCTGCGCCGTGTTTGGTGCCCTGTTCGACATCTACAAGTTCCATCATCGCCACGACGATGAGAAAAAGAAGTAAGCCGCCCGGTCTGAACCCCCTAGCGGCTTACTCATTTCAAGCAATATAGGATCAGCCGTCAGTCAGCCGTCCCTTCACGCATATAGTATAACCCAGGAGTCACAGCCTGTCAAGCTGTGGCTCCGTTTTTATCTATCACAGGCTTTCTCCCGGCACCCGCAAAATATCGTTCGCCACGGGGGTGTAGAAGTATCTCGTCACCTCCGCCGGGTCCTTCGTCTGAGCCAAGGCCCACATGAGCTTGGCCACGGCCATCTCCAGGGTCATGTCATAGGTCTCCATCACGCCCAAGTCTGCTTTCAAGCTGTGACCCACCTGATAAATGCCCAGGTCACTGCCCTCATTCTGGACCTGGGTGGTGAGGACCACGGTCTTGCCCTGGGCCTCCGCCCGTCGGATGAGGTCGTAATAGCCCCCCGCCTCCCCGTCGGGGACGCCGCCCACACCGAAGCTTTCGATGAGCACGCCCCGGCTGTGTTCCAGGGCAAAGGCCAGGTAGTCCGGGGAGAGGCCGGGGATGAGCTTCACCAGGGAGACATTGGTCTCCAAATCATGGTAAAACGCAAGCTGCGTCTCCGCCTGGGGACAGAGATACGGGAGCAAACGCCCCTCCTGCACCACCCCTAAAACAGGGTAGTTGATGCTGGAAAAGGCCCCGTAGCTCTTGGAGTAGGTCTTTCTGGCCCGTGTCCCCGCGATGACCGCCCCGCCGAACACCACCGTCACGCCGGGGATGCGCCCGTCGCAGGCCACGGCGAAGCTGTCCAGTAAGTTGGTCTTTGAGTCGGTGATATCCATCTGGATGGGCTTTTGGCTGCCCGTCAAAACAATGGGCTTGGAGCTGCCCTGGATGAGACAGCTCAGGGCAGCCGCGGTGTAAGCCATGGTGTCCGTGCCGTGGCTGATGACAAAGCCATCATAGGCGTCGTAATGTTTCTCCACCGCCTGGGCCAGCTGCATCCAGCGGCGAGGCGTCATGTTGGTGGAGTCGATGTTGCACACTTGCAGGCAGTCCACCTGACACAGGTCCTTGATGGCCGGGACATAGCGCAGGAAATCCGCCCCATCCATGCCGGGGGTCAGGCCGTCTCCGGCGTCGGCCGAGGCAATGGTGCCGCCGGTGCCCAATAACAAGATTTTTTTCATCTTATCTTCCCCCTTGTCAGTACTTCAGCAGCTCCACCGCCGTAAAGAGCGTGTAGAGGATCTGCGCGGTCTGCCCGCGGGTGGCGGGGGCCTTGGGGTCGATGCTGTCCGAGGACGCATAGAGCATGGAGAGGGGCTGGCCCAGAATATTCTTCTGGCTCTTTTCCAGCAGCCACACCCAGGGCTGCGCCCAGGTGCTGTACTTGCTGCTGATGCCCGTATCCTCCGGAACAGCGTTCGAGGCACCCAGGAAATTGAGGTTCAGGTCCGCCGCGAGCCGGCCCAGCACCGTCATCATCTGCTCCTGCGTCACCTTGCCCTGGGGGTCGAATCTCCCGTTGCCCACGCCGCTGACATAGCCCGCAGCCTGGGCGGCCTGGATGTAAGGGGCGTACCAGCTGTCCTTTGCGACATCGGAGAAGGTCGCCCCCGTCTCCGGCAGGCGCAGGCGCATCGTCTGGGTCAGCAGGGCACACAGCTCGGCGCGGGTCAGGCCGTTGTCGGGGTGGAAGGTCCCGTCGGCGTAGCCCCGGAGCATGCCGTAGGTGCAGAGGGTGTTTGCCGCCAGCTCATACTTCGTCCCTGCCACGTCGGAAAAGACGCGGGGGGCGTAGCCTTTGACCTGGGTGTCGGCCGCGATCTGGGCGGGGGTGGACTTCACCCAGCCCTCGCCGTCGCCCGCAAAAATATCCACCGCCGGGGGCAGGGCGGAGAGCATCTCAGCAAAATACGGTGCCATCTCCTCCCCCATGGCCTTGGAGAGGTCGATGTACCACCGCCAGCCCCCCAGATGCACCCGGAGCCACCCCTCGGTGCTCTGCCAGGGTTCGTTGACAGAGAAGAGGGAGGCGATCTCGTCGGCGTGGTTCGTATCGACCAAAAGGTCCGGAATGACCCCGATGTTCTGGGCCGTGTTGCCGCTGACGCCATAATACTGGTAGGCCGTGATGCGTAAGGCGTCCCCGTCGGTCAGGGCTTCCGGCTCCTGCGCCCCGGTCAGGATGACCTGGGCCACGCCCTTGCCGAAGGTGTTGGAGCCAATGACCATGCCGCCGTTTTTATCCTTCATCGCCAGGGAGAAGATCTCCGCCGAGGAGGCGGTGCCCCCGCTCGTCAGAACGATGGTGGGATAGAGCGTCGTGCGGTCCTGCTGGGAGACGTAGCGGAAGTAAGCCCCCTCGCCGTCCCGCAGGTAGACCATGGTCCCCTCCCCCAGGAACACGCCCAGGGTCTGGGTCACGGCGTAGACGTCGCCGCCGCCGTTCTGCCGCAGATCGACGACCCAGAGGTTGGCGTCGTCATAGGCCTGGGTGCCCTCGGTGAAGTGCCCCAGGGTCTCGGCCCCGAAGGTGTTGCAGACGATGTAGCCGGTGGTACCGTCCTCCAGCATCTCCGTCGTGGTGGAGGGGATGACGACCTTGGCGCGGGTGGCGGTGTACGTCTCTTCTGTTCCGTCGGCGTGGCGCACGACGAAGGTGACCTTGCTCCCCGCCTCGCCCTTGAGCCAGCCGGTGATGACCTCCGCCGTCTGCCCGGCGGCGCTCTTCCCTTCGACGGAAATGATGGTGTCGCCGCCAACCAAGCCCAGCTTCTGGGCCGGGGCGCCGTCGTACACGCCCACGATAGAAAGGCCGTCGTCACAGGCCACGGCGCTGATGCCGATGCCCACCACCTCCTGGTCGGACATGCTGGCCTGAAAGGCGGCGTATTCTTCGGGCGTAAGGTACATGGTGTAGGGGTCGCCCAGAGCCTGGATGACCTCTTCGATGGTCTCCGCGTCCAGGGCTGCCTGGGGGATGTCGTTGATGTAATATTTGCCCAGCAGGTCCTTCAGCTGGTCGGTGGTCAGCGCCTGGGCCGCCGGGGCCAGGCACAGGGCCGCGACGAGCATCACGGCCAGGATGCGCTTCCAAAGTCGTTTCACGAACAGGGTTCCTCCTTACAATGGGGTCAATGGGGTCAGAAAACCAGAGAACACAGGCCGCCCGTTTGTCGGGCGGCCCGGTGATCTTGTCAGAGCAGCGGCTCTGGTCAGGCTTTGAATTTTTCGGTCAGGGTGCGAATCTGGGCAGCCATCTTTTTCAGATCCTTGTTGCTGCTGCCCTTGCTGGCGCGGATGATGGAGAAGAGGTCCATCGCCGCCAGCTCCACCTCGTGGTAAGCGCTGGCGGGGTGGCCGTTGGAGGCATAGCTGGTCTTCTTCGGCAGCAGCTCCACGCCGGCGGCCAGCATCACGTTCTTGCTCAAGTCGAAGACCTCTTCGTAGAGCGGTGCGTGGGCGGGCAGGCCCTTCTCCCGCAGGGTGTTGGCAAAGATCTCCGTCACGGGCGCGTCGCCGTGGACGATGAAGATCTGCTGGGGGGTAGGCTCCTGGATATGCTCGATCCACTCGATCAGGTGATCCCGGTCGGCGTGGGAAGAAAGGCCCTTGAAGTTATAGATGGAGGCGTTCACGGCGATGTCCTCGCCGAACAGTCGGACCTGCTTGGCCCCCTCCAGCAGGTGGCGGCCCAAGGTCCCCTCGCCCTGGTAGCCCACGAAGACGATGGCGCACTCCTCGCGCCACAGGTTGTGCTTCAGGTGATGGCGGATCCGGCCGGCATCGCACATACCGGAGGCGGAGATGATGACCTTGGAGCTTTTGTCCATGTTCAGCATCTTGGACTCCTCGCTGCTCTCGGTCATGGTGAGGCCGGGGAAGGTGAAGAGGCGCTCGCCGTCCTTCACCACTTCCAGCGCATCGTCGTCCAGATAGCCCCGCAGGTCGCCGGAGAAGATTTTGGTCGCTTCGTTGGCCAGGGGGGAGTCGACGCAGACGGTGAAGTCAGGGTTGCTCTTGACAAGCCCCTCCTTCTTCATCTCCCGCATAAAATACAAAAGCTCTTGGGTCCGGCCCACGGCAAAGGACGGGATGATGACGTTGCCGCCCTTGGAGAAGGTGTCGTCGATGATCTTGGCCAGCTCCGCCGTGTAGGAGACCACAGGGTCGTGGTTCCGGTCGCCGTAGGTGCTCTCCATGACGACGTAATCGGCCCCGTCGATCAGGCTGGGGTCCCGGATGATGGGCTGGTTATGGTTGCCGATGTCACCGGAGAAGACGATCTTTTTCTCCACACCGTCCTCTTCCAGCCACATCTCCACGCTGGCCGAGCCGAGCAGGTGGCCTGCGTCCACAAAGCGAATTTTTACGCCCTCGCACAGCTCAATGATCTGGCCGTACTCCACCGTCACCAGGTGCTCCGGGACCTGCGCGGCGTCTGCCACGGTGTACAGCGGCTCCACCGGGGGCCGGCCGGCCCGCTTGCCCTTCTGGTTCTTCCACTGGGCGTCCATCTCCTGGATGTGGGCCGAGTCCTGGAGCATGATGGACATCAGTTCCCCCGTGAGGCGGGTGGCAAAGATCTGCCCCTGAAAGCCCTGCTTGATGAGCAGGGGGATGCGGCCGGAGTGGTCGATGTGCGCGTGGGTGACGATCACATAGTCAATGTAATTGGGCGCAAAGTCCAGCACCGTGTTGTCTCGCTCGTCCTTACCCTGCTGCAGGCCGCAGTCGATGAGGATCTTCTTGCCGCGGACTTCCACGCAGTGGCAGCTGCCCGTGACGGCCTTGGCCGCCCCGAAAAAGGTGAGTTTCATGTGGGGTTCCCTCCGTCGTTTTTTCAATTTCTGGTTGTATGGCGTACCGCCGGGCAGTCCCCGGCGGCGTTTGTTTTGTATAAAGTAATTCTATCATACCCCATTTTCTCGGATTTGCCTAGAGGGTTTGGACAAGTTGGCGAAAATTCTCCCGTTGTCCCTCCCCCGCAGCTGTGCTAAAATGGAAGCAACCAGAAAAACAGGAGGTAAATTCCTATGACCACCATCGACCACACCTGCATCCACGTGCTGGACCTGGACCGGAGCGCCGCCTTCTACCGGAACGCCCTGGGCCTCACGCCCGTCCGCTCCCTGGACATGCCCGACCGGGGCTGGCAGCTCCTCTTCCTGGGGGACGGCACCACGGACTTCCAGCTGGAGCTGTGCCGGGAAATGAACCGCACCGAGCCGTATCACCTCGGCGACGACACCCCCCACCTCGCCCTCCGCGCCCTGGACTTTGACGCTCTGAAAGCCAAGCATCAAGAGATGGGCCTCATCTTCGACGAGCTGAACGGCGGCATCTACTTTATCAAGGACCCCGACGGGCACATCCTGGAGATCCTGCCACCCAAGCAGTAAGCTTCAAAAATTTTTTCATTTTTTTCGCAACCCCTGCAACATTTCGTCCTGCCCAGGTGTATTTAAGACAGAACGGCACAAGAGCCGCTCCCAAATACGCTGTCTCATCAAGAGAAACGAAAGGACGAAGAACGATGAAAAAATCAATGACTGCACTTGCTTCCCTGATGCTGGTGGGCCTCATGTCCGTGCCCGCCCTGGCTGCCAACTGCTCCGTCACCGACAGCGACGGGCCCATGGTTATCTCCCCCGCCCCCACCACGGGCTATCAGCAGACCATCCAGGTCGACGGCCAGAAGACCGACATCAACTCCCGCGTCATGGTCCCCCTCCGCGCCCTGGGCGAGAAGCTGGGCTTTACCGTCACCTGGAAGGACGGCGAGGCCAAGCTGGAGAACAAGGATATCTACACCGTGGTCCGGCCCGGCAACGACGTCTACTTCATCACCACCAACCACAAGGACATGGTCGGCATGAGCGCCCCCATCTCCTTCGGTGCTGTCCCCTACGTCTCCAACGGCACCACCTACGTCTCCCTGGACTTCTTCAAAACCCTGATGGACTACCAGAACGGCAGCATCACCCTGGACGGCAGCACCATCCAGATCAACACCGGCAAGTAAGCCCAGGAAAAGGAGGTATTGCATCGTGTCTGCACTCTGCTGTCCCCGCGCCCGAACGGGGCCCGGCTGGTTCTCGGCTCTGAAAGAGGCGCTTCGCCGCGTGTTTTTCTCCACCGAGGAAACGGCCCCGCCCCTCCAGCCCAGCCGGGCCAAAGTGAATGAACGGGCGACTGCCCTGCTGGACCGGCACGGCGAGAGCATCCTGCGCCTGGCCTACTCCTACCTGCACAACCAGAGCGACGCCGAGGACATCTTGCAGGACACGCTCATCCAATACCTCCGCACCTCCCCCACCCTGGAAAGCCCGGCCCATGAAAAAGCCTGGCTGCTCCGGGTGGCGGGAAACCTCAGCAAAAATCTGCTCCGCGCCCAGGGCTACCGGCAGGCCGACCAGTTGGAGGAGACCTTGGTCGCCCAGGAGCGGGAGGACCTCTCCTACGTCTGGGACGCCGTGAAAGCCCTCCCCGTCCCCTACCGCGAAGCCATCCACCTGTTTTACTACGAGGGCTACTCCACCGCCCAGATCGCCCAGATCCTGGACCAGAAAGAGTCTACGGTACGCTCCCGCCTCAAGCGGGGGCGGGAAAAGCTCAAGCCCTTGTTGGAGGAGGTGGGTGCCCTTGGATAAGCCGGAGAAGAACCCCTATCGTGAACTCATGGAACAAGTGAACCTCACCCCGGAAGCCCGTGAGCGTATCCTGACGAATGTCCAGCAGGCCGACCTCTCCCCGCAGGCAAAGAAGGTCGTGCCCCTCCGCTCCAAACAGCAGACCTGGCGGCGCTGGGCTTCCCTGGCCGCCTGCCTGGTGGTGGTCGTGGCCGCCGTTCTCGCCGTGCCCCAATTCCGGGGTAGCGACAACGATACCACGCCGCCCCAGCTCACCGGCACGCCCTTCCATCAGGTGGACACTCTGGCGGCTTTGTCGGATGCCGTCGGCTTCCCGGTGACAGAACCAGCTGCCCTCCCCTTCGACCCTGTCAACACGGCCTATACCGCGTATGACGAAGGCACGGCAGAGATCACCTACACCGGCCCCGACAGTCAAACCGCCACCTACCGCCAGTCCCTCGGCACGGCGGATAACTCCGGCGACTATACCCTCTACGAAGACACGCAAGTGGTCCCGGAAAACAACGCCACCCTGAAAGGCCAGGACCAGCGCTACACCCTGGCTCTCTGGACCGACGGCACCTATACCTATTCTCTCCGCCTCAGCAGCGCCCTCTCCGCCGACGCCTGGCAGGCTCTGCTGGACGGTCCTGCCCCATAACAACCCCATTCTGACCCCATAACAAATGTAAAACAGCAGCGCTTTCCCGTCTCGTTTGGGAAAGCGCTGCTTTCTTGCTCGTGTCTTGATTTAGAAAAACTGCATCGGGTTCACCCGGCTGCTGGAGCTGCTGCCGGTCCACGTCTCAAAATGCAGGTGGTTGCCGGTGGAGCTGCCGGTGGAGCCGACCAAACCCACGGTCTGCCCCTGGCGCACGGTGTCTCCGGCTGAGACGTTTCGCTGGGACATGTGGGCGTACAGCGTCCGGGTGCCGTCCGGGTGGGAGATCACCACATAGTTTCCGTAGGACGAACCATACTGCGAGATCACCACCACCCCGGCCTTCGAGGCCATGATCGGCGTGCCGTTGGGCGCGGCAATGTCGATGCCCCCGTGGAGATGCTGCCGCCCGGTGATGGGGTGGGTCCGCCAGCCGAAGGGAGACGTGACCCGGTGGGAGCTGGCGATGGGCCAGAGGAACCCGGAAGCACTCGCCGTTGTCTGGCTGCTCTGTCTGCCGGAGGAACTGCTGCTGCCGGAGCTACCGGAGGCAGAAGAACCGCTGCTTTGCTGCTTCTGCTGCTGGGCTGCTTTCTGCGCGGCTGCCTGGGCCGCTTTGGCCGCCTGCTCTGCGGCAGCTTTCTCCGCGGCCGCTTTTTCTGCTGCCGCCTTTTCTGCCGCTGCTTTTTCGGCGGCCAGCTGCTTCTGGTATGTAGCCTCGGCCTCGGCGATCTGCTGGGCCACGTCATCCTGGGTGGCCTCCAGTTTTTCGATCTGCTTGGCGTACACATCGCCCTGGGTGGCGATCTCCTGGATGAGCTGATCCACCTCCGCCTGCTGCGCCTGAAGCTGGGCCTGCTGGCTCTGCTGCTGGGCCAGCGTCTCCTGCTGCCCCTGGCGGCTGGCCTCCAGGTCGGTCTTGGCCTGGGCCACGGCCTGCCGCGCTTCGGCCAGCTGGTCCAAGACTTGATCGTCGGCGTCCATGATCTCCCCGATCATGTCGATCCGGTCCAGCAGGTCCGAAAAATCGCTGGCCTGGAACAGGACAGACCAGTAGGACACGTTGCCCCGCTCCTCCATGGCCCGCACCCGCTGCTCAAACTCTGCCTGATACTCGGCTTCCTTGGCCTTGGCTTGCTCCAGCTCGGCCTCCTTCTCCGTGATCTGCCGGGCATACTGGGCCAGCAGGTTTTCAGAGACCTGGATCTGTTGCTTCAGCACATTCAGCTGCTGCTCCACCAGATTCTTCTTGTTCAGGGCCTGGCCCTGGGAAGAGCGAATGCCGTCCAGCTTCTTTTGCAGCTCTGCCTTTTGCACGGTCAAGCTGGCCTGCTGGCTTTGCAGGGACTCGATGGCGCTGCGGCTGGCCGCCTGCGCACGGGGAAGGCACCCCAGCGCCAGAGCGCAGGCCAGAAGCAACGCGAAGCATCTCTTATGAAATTGTCTGGTATCCATAAAACCTCCGAACGTCAACTGATTTGGATTTTTGGGTAGCACAAGAGCGCCCAGGGCCTCTGCCCTGCGCGTCTGCCTGTTTTCTCAATCCGTCAGTTTTACGTTCAGAGAGACCAACGTCTCCTTCTCCCGCTGCTGTTTCCGAGGCCGGAGGAGCAACACCAGAAAGGCCGTACTCAGCAGCAGAAGTCTAACCGCCTGGTCCGGGCCGCCATGATGCAGCGTCTGCACCGCCTGCTCCGTCAGCAGACAGATCACGCAGTGTTCCCCGGTATGGTGGTGGTTCGGATAGACCTCCAACACCGCGAAGGAACCCGCATGCGCTGCGAGCATCGCCGCCAGCATCGCAAACACCAGCAATCGTTTCTTCCAGCTTGTCCGCATGATGGTCCCTCCTCTCAGGCCTCTCCGATGATCTGGTCTCATTATAACAAACCTGTCAAGTAGCACTCACAGACAAACCCCCGCTGGTTCTCACCAGCGGGGGTTTGTTGCGTTTTGGTCAAATTCTCAGGAGTTCTCCCGGCAGGCCCGCAGGAACGACAGCGGCGGCGCATAGCACGGCAGCTGAATTTGAAACTTCATCTGCGGGTGTCTTGGTGCGGGGAGAGGGTAGCCGTTCTCGTCCATCATGAGCGGGGCCCGGAAGGCCACCGGGCGGGTGTCCGGGCCGACCAGCTCGATCTCGTCCCCCATGGAAAATTTATTCCGCAGGGAGGCCGTGGCAAGGCCGGTTTCGGTGCAGGACTCGACCACCGCCACCACCTGCCAGTCCCGGATATACCGGGCGTCGGAGGTGAACTGACCGGGCTGGCCATAGAAAAAGCCGGTGGAATAGTGGCGGTGGCTGACCTTCTCCACCTCGTTGCGCCAGATGGGGTCCAGGGGCTTGCCCGCCTGCACGGCGTCGATGCAGTGGCGGTAGGCCCCGGTGACGATGGCGGCGTAATAGGCGGACTTGGCCCGGCCCTCGATCTTGATGGAATCCACGCCCGCCCGGATGAGGTCGGGCAGGTGGTCGATCATGCACATGTCGCGGGAGTTCATGATGTACGTCCCCTTCTCGTCCTCGTAGACGGGGAAGTATTCTCCCGGTCGCTTTTCCTCGACCAGGGCGTATTGATACCGGCAGGGCTGGGCGCAGGCGCCCCGGTTGGCGTCCCGGCCCGTCATATAGTTGGAGAGCAGACAGCGGCCGGAGTAGGACACGCACATGGCCCCGTGGCCAAAGGTCTCGATCTCCAGGTCTTTCGGGGTCTTGGCGCGGATCTCTGCGATCTCGTCCAGGCTCAGCTCGCGGGCTAAGATCACCCGGTCCGCCCCCAAGTCATGCCAAGCCGTGGCCGTCTGGTAATTGACGATGCTGGCCTGGGTGCTGATGTGGATCTTGACGGAGGGGGCATAGCGCTTGGCCAAGGCCAGCACGCCCACGTCGGCCAGAATGACCGCCGTCACCCCCGCCTCCTCCAGCAGCTCCAACCACTGGGGCAGGCGGGCCATCTCGTCGTTGCGGGGCATGGTGTTGCACGTCACGTGCAGGTCCACCCCTCGCTCCCGGCAGAGCTTCGCCGCCCGGCGCAGCTCCTCCGGGGAAAAGTTCCCCGCAAAGGAGCGCATGCCAAACGTGTTGCCCGCCAGGTACACGGCGTCGGCCCCGTAGGCCAGCGCCATCTCCAAGCGTTCCCAGTCCCCGGCGGGGGCCAGGAGTTCTAATTTTTTCTGCTGCATGTCTCGTCCACCTCTCAGCTGTTCAGGAAGGCCTGATGCTCGGCGTAGCTGGAGAAGAAGTGGTGCAGGTGATCGTCACCCAGGGCATAGTAATAGTAGTTCGTGCTCTGGGGATTCAGCGCGGCAGTGATGGACTCCATGCCGGGGTTGGCGATGGGTCCGGGGGGCAGGCCCTTGTTCTTATAGGTGTTGTAGGGGCTGTCCACGCCCTGGTAGTCGCTCTCCTGGACGATCTTGCCCTCCGGCAGGACGTACTGGATGGTGGCGTCGATCTGCAAGTAGCCCGCAGTGGACGCGCCGGGGTTGTTCAGACGGTTGTAGATGACAGAGGCGATGGTGGTCCGGTCGGTGCCGTCGGTCTCCTTTTCGATCATGGAGGCGATGGTCAGGATCTCGCGGATGGAGTAGCCGGACTCGCTGATCTTCTGGCGGACGGTGTCGTCGACCTTGCTGTCGAAGTTCACCAGCATCTTGTTGATGACGTACTTGGCGTCCTCGCCCATGTAGAAGTTATAGGTATCGGGGAAGAGGTACCCCTCCAGGCGGGTGGGATCCCCCAGAGGGATGTCCTGCAAGAAGGAGAAGGCATAGTCGTGGTTGGCGGCCACGTCCTCCAGCTTTTCCACGGTGGACACGCCCTCTTTTTCCAACAGCTCAAAGATCTGCTTCACCGTCTGGCCTTCCGTGATGGTCACGGAAATTTCTTTCCGGCTGGCGGAGTTGCTGGACATGCTGTTGAGCAAGGCCCGGTAGTCCATATCCGAGTTGACCACATAGGTCCCCTGGGCGATCTTGTCCTTGCCGCCGGTGAGGGAGGCAAAGAGCTTAAAGAGTCCCTTGTGTTTGATGATGTCGTTGCCCTTGAGCTGGTCGGCCACGCTGCCGAAGTCGTTCTCGTCGTTGACGGTGATGGTGGCGCTGGTGCTCTCCTTGTTCAGGGCCAGCACGTCGTTGCCCAAAGACCAGCACACAGCGGCCAGCACCACGGACACAGCGCACACCAGCACGATATACATCATCGAGCTGGAAACCGGGGAGCGTTTGTTCTTTCTCCGGCGGGGGGGATAGCGGTCCGGCTCCTCCCGCCGTCTTCTGGTGTCTCGTTCCATATATTACCTCCTGGGGACCCGGCCCGTTTTGGGAGCCGGGGAGCGTTGTGGGCGTCCTGGGGTCAGTCCAGGGGCTGGGTCATGGGCCAGACCTGGCCCTCCTCCGTCAGCACCACCCGGACAAAGGCGTCCAGCGGCTCCCGCGGCAGGTTGATCTGGAAGAAATCCTCCCGGCACAGGCCGATGGTGTTCCCGTCAAAGTCCTCCAGATAGCGGTCGTAATAGCCGCCGCCCTGGCCCAGACGATTGCCCTTGCTGTCAAAGCACAGGCCGGGGACCAAGATCAGGTCGATCTTCTCCCGCTCCAGCACGGGGCAGGCGTCCTTCGGGGCGGGGATGCCGTAGGCGTCCGGCTCCAGCTCGTCCAGGCTCTGAATGATCCGGGCCTCCATCTGGTGCTCCGGCAGACATTTGGGCAGGCAGACGGTCTTGCCCTGGTCCAGCAGGGTCTGGATGAGGTCTGCCGTCGCGATCTCCTGGCCCACGCCGTAATAGAGCATCACGGTGTTGGCCTCGTCCAGCTTGGGGTGGGCCAGGAAGGCGGAGACCAACTCTTGGTCGGACCAGGCTTTCTCCTGCTCCGTCATCTCCGCCATGGCCTCGCGCATCTGCTGGCGTAAGATCTTTTTCACTTCAGAAACTTGTGTTCCCATCGTTTTCTCCTTCTTGGGTCAGCAGGGGCAGCGCCGCCTGCCAAAGTGCTTCGTGGATGGTGTCGATGTCCCGCAGCCGGCCGTGCTCGTCCAGGCAGGGGATGGTGTGCCAGCCGTACAGGTCCGCCGCCTGGCGGGCGGCCTGGCGGCAGGCGGCCAGATAGGCCCCGTCCGTCTCATGGATGTCCCCCTTGGTGTGGGTGGCGGCCTCCCGCTGGCGCAGCATGGTCATGGCCTGGTCGGTCGGCATATCCAGATAGAGCACGAGGTCCGGCTCCGGCAGGCCCAGCCGGCGGTATTCAAAGTCCGCCAGCCAGCGGAAAAAGGGGCCCTTTTCCTCGTCGGGCAGCTTGCTGCCCTGGTGGACGGCGTTGGAGGTGGTGTATCGGTCCGTCAGCACCAGGCCCCCGCGCTCATACCAGCGCTGCCAGACTTTTTTCCAGGACGCATAGCGGTCCACGGCGTAAAAGCTGGAGGCGGCGTAGGCGTTCACGTCCTCCGGGTGCTTGCCAAACTCGCCCCCCAGATACATCCGCACCAGCGCCGAGGATTCCTCCTGGTACTGGGGAAAGACCAGGCGCTGGAACGGGATGCCCGCCGCCTCTGCCCGCTGGCAGAGGCGGGCAAACTGGGTGGACTTCCCGGACCCGTCGGTCCCCTCGATGACGATGAGTCTTCCTTTTGGCATGGCTCAGCCCTTCTTTCGCTTTTCCCGTGCCGCCTCCACCAGGAACAGGGGCAGCTTCGCCATGCGGCCGATCCGGCTGGGCTGATGCAGGAGCCGATAGCACCACTCCAGCCCCAGCTTCTGCCACACGGCCGGGGCACGCTTCACGTTCCCGGCGTAGACGTCCAGGACGCCCCCCAGGCCCACCAGCAGGTGGGCCCCGGTGGCCGGACCGTACTCGGCCATCCACCGCTCCTGCTTGGGGGCACCCAGGCAGACAAACACCACGTCCGCCTGCGCGGCTTTCACAGCCTCCGCCACGGGGGCAGCGTCCTGGAAATACCCGTCGTGGGTGCCGCAGACGATCAGGTTCGGGTGGGTCTGTTTTAAGTTCTCGGCGGCCTGCTCGGCGACCCCCGGCTTGGCCCCCAGCAGATACAGCCGCAGGCCCGTCTCGGCCATGCGGGCCACCAGCCCTGTGGCAAAGTCGATGCCGGGCACCCGTCCCTGTAAGGGGGTGCCTAAAATTTTGGCCGCGTGGACCACGCCGATGCCGTCGGGCAGGACCAGGCCCGCCCCGTTCAGAATGGCCCCATACGCCGGGTCCTGGCGGGCCATGTTTACGATCTCAGGGTTTGGGGTCACCACATAGGCACACCCCGGCCCTTTGGCCAGTTCTTCCCCGGCGGCAATGGCCTGGGGGAGGGTCACGTCGTCAAAGGACACGCCCATGATTTCTTTTCGCACAGTTTCGCATCTCCATTGGGCAGGCCCTTCTCCCCGTCCGGAACAGACAAAGGCGCAGCCTGCATATAATCCGTGTTATTTTAGCACGAATCCCACCGTTTGTCCACCGGGCGCTTGAAAAAGCGGGGCTTCGGTGCTAAAATCAGAAAAAATCATTCCCCAAGAGAGGAGCCGTTTCCCATGTTCCGCAAAGCCGTCCCCGGCGACCTGGACCAGATCGCCGCCATCTACGACGCCATCCACACCGAAGAAGAGACCGGTCGCGCCACCATCGGCTGGATCCGCGCCATCTACCCCACCCGCCAGACCGCCGCCGACGCCATCCAGGCCGGAGACATGTATGTGGCCGAGGAAGAGGGCCGCATCGTCGCCTCCGCCAAGATCGACCAGGCGCAGGTGGACGTCTACGTCGACGCCCCCTGGAGCCGGGACGACGCCCCGGACGCCGTTCTCGTCCTCCACACCCTGGTGGTGGACCCCAGCTATAAGGGCCGGGGCTGCGCCACCCGCTTCGTGCACTTCTACGAGGACTTAGGCCGCAAACAAAACTGCACCGCCCTGCGCATGGACACCAACGAGCGCAACGCCGCCGCCCGCTCCCTCTACGCCGGTCTGGGCTACCAAGAGGTGGGCATCGTCTCCTGCGACTTCAACGGCATCCCCGGCATCCGGCTGGTCTGCCTGGAAAAATTATTGTAAGCTGCCCAACGGAAACAAGCCAAAAAAATCGGCCCCCGAACGAGTGGTTCGGGGGCCTTTGTGCTGTTGTCAGGGTTTCATTATCCGTAGCAGAAGTAGCTCGTGCTGGAATACCAGCCGCTGTTGAAGCTCACGGACTTCCAGACGCCCTTGCCCTGGGAGAAGTTGGCCTGATAGAGGACGTTGGAGGGCATATTCACCTGGCCCATCATGGCGGTCTTCACGGCGTTCTCGCACATGGCGTAGTAGTAAGTACCGTTGGCCGCATCCTTGCTCTTCACGGACTGGGTGGTGGAGGCATCGGCGTACTTGGTGGCGTACTGGCCGGGCTGGGTGATGACGGCCTTCACCGTGCTGGGGAAGCGGCTGTCCTTCACCCGGTTGAGCACCACCTGGGCGACATACTGCCGCAGCTGCTCGGTGGTGTGGCCGGCCTCGTGGAAGACGGTAGTGGTCAGGATGCGGATGTCTTCGTCGGTGTATTTGGCCAGCTTCTGGTAGCCCTGGATGGCGGCCTGGGCCTCGTTCCAGGTGCTCTTGGCGGCCTGGACATAGGCGCTGCTGTCTTTATAGCCCTTCTTCCGCAGGGTGGTGGCGGTCTGGTGGGCCTGGGCCTGGATGGTCTTCTGCTCCTGGATGGCCGCCATGCATTGGGCATAGTTGGTGTCGGCGGCGGCAGCGGCGGGGGCCATGGTGGCCACTAGGGCCATGCACAGCATCGCCACGATCAAGATTTTTTTCATGTGGAACTCCTGTCGTCGGGAAGGCTCTGCTCCGCTGTCCCACCTGCAAACGCCCGAAAGGGACAGGCGAGCACGGCCTTCTTGGCTTCTCGTCGGGCCGGGGAACGTCTCTCTGTTTCGCCCCGGCGGCGCTTGCTGGGGGCATTATACACGAAGCCCGCCCCCCTTGGCAAATCGCCCTCCCGGCGGAAAACCGGCCGAATTTTGCGGCCGGTTTGTGAGAATTTCCTAAAATCTTGTTTCGGTTTGTTGCTGTTTTTTATCCGATTCGTTATCAATTCGTTCCGTTTTGTAACCAATTTGTTAATAGTTTGCCACAATTTCGTTACCATTGCACAAAAATACAGGCTGATTTTCTACAAATCAGCCTGCAAAACACCCGCAAACCCTTGGGGCGCAAGGGTTTATCAATTTGTCATCTTTTTTCCGAGCGCTTAAAAATCCGTAAATTCCGGCTTCCGGCGCTCCAAAAAGGCCGTCATACCCTCCTGTTTGTCGTGGGTGGCAAAGGCCAGACCCAGCAGGTCAGCCTCCCGGCGCAGGCCGTTTTTCAGGTCCGTGTCGCCGCTGGCGTTGATCGCTTCCTTGGCCAGGGAGACGGCGTAACCGGCGTTCTGGGCGATGGTCTTGGCCAGGCTCCGGCAGGTGTCCATGAGGTCATCGTGGGGCACGACGCGGTTGACCAGCCCGATGCGGTCGGCCTCCTTCGCGTCGATCACGCCGCCGGTGAAGATCAGTTCCTTTGCCCTCGCCACCCCGATCAGCCGAGGCAGGCGCTGGGTGCCGCCGCCCCCCGGAATGATGCCCAGGGTGACCTCCGGCAGGCCGAACTTGGCCCGGTCGCTGGCGATGCGCAGGTCACAGGCCAGGGTCAGCTCACAGCCGCCGCCCAGGGCGTAGCCGTTCACCGCGGCAATGGTCACCTGCCGCATGGTCTCCAGCAGCTCCGCCGCCTCGTGACACAGGGCAGACAGCCGCCGCCCGGACTGGGGAGACTCCTGCACCATCTGGGCGATGTCCGCCCCGGCGGCAAAGGCCTTGTCTCCCGCCCCGGTGAACAGGACCACGCGCACGTCCTCCCGGTCCCGCACGTCTTGCAGGGCGGCGATGATCTCCCGGTAGACCTGGCTGTTGAGGGCATTGCGGCACGCCGGCCGGTGGATGGTCACCACCGCAATGGGGCCTTCTACTGTCAGTCTGATGTATTCCATAGGGGGTGCCTCCTTATTATTTATGTTGTCACGATGATGTTGTCCTGCGCGAAGCGGCAGTTATCCCCGGAAGGCCTCGTACACCGCCCGGCGGGTGTAGGTCGTGCAGGAAGCGAAGAGCTCGCCGGGCAGGCTGGTCACGGCCCCGTCCGGGTCCATGGCGTATTTCAGAATGCCCTGCTCGGCGCACCAGTCCATCGCCCCCCAGTTGGCGTGCTGAGCGGTGCCGGTCTCCCGGATGCGCTGGATGCGGCGCTGGATGCTCTCTCCCCTGGGGGCCAGGAGCATGGCCAGCTCGCCCCAGGTCATGGGGGCGTCCAGGCGCAGGCGGTTGTCGGAGTAGACGATGCCCCGTGTTTTTTGCAGCTGGGCCAGCTTGGCAAACAGAGGCTCGTCCTGGCCCACGTCGGCAAAGGGGCTGTATTCGTCCAGCAGCTGCTGCACGGTCACGACCCGATAGCCGTAGTCCTGCAGCAGCTTCAGCTGCCGGGCCAGGCCAAAGGCCACGGGGGTGCGGCGGGCCATGTTATAGCCGTCCTTCTGGAAGATGATCTGCCCGGCCAGCGCGTCCGGGTCCTGGGCCAGCAGGTGGCGCATGGGGGCCACCATGGCCTCCGCCTCCGCCTGCAGGCTCTCCTGGGCCGAGCCGTGGTGCAGGGGCAGCCAACCGGCCCCGTCAAAGGAGGCGGCCATGTAGAGGTAGCCCATCTGGTCGTAGGCGTCGTAGCTGGAAAAGCCCCCTTCGATCCGGTCCACATAATGGGGCGGGCGGCTCATGGTCATGGTGTAGCCATACGTTTTCTGCATCAGGCTGTGCAGACGGCTCAGGTCCGCCACCACCTCGTCCAGGCCGTGGAAGTGGTCCCGCTTGCCGTAGACAAAGGGCTTCTTGCCAAAGAGCACATGGCGGTAGCTGTGGTTGGTGATCTGGTGCCCCTCGTCCAGGATCCGCCGGACCATGCGGGGGTTATGCACCACGCCGCCCCGGTCGTCCTGGTTGATGTCGGGGTAGTGGTCATACTTTACGCCGCCCCAGTCGGCCTGGCCGGTCTTCCCGGCCACGTCAGGGTAGTTCTCGCTGGTGTCCCCGACCACGTCAAAGGTCCCCCTGGCGTCGTACTCGGCCAGGGTGTCCAGCAGGATGTCGGTCAGGGACCGTCCGTCAAATTTATCCGGGCTGGATGGCAGGTCCATCGGCCCATCGTCAAAGGTCATGGCCACCACCCGCTCGCCGGTCTGGACGCGCTCGATGCGGCGGGTGTAGCTGACATGGTGTTTCTCCTCCGGCAGGAATTTTTTCAGCACGCGTTTGCCTGCCTTCCCGGCTTTCACGATCAAAGACATGAAGCCTGATCTCCTTTCTTGCTCCGGCCCTCTGGGACCGGGGCGATATGGTTGTCTGCGCCGCCTCAGAGCAGGGGATCGTCCCCGTCATCCAGGTTCTCCAGCTCTTTCTCGATCTCCCGAAATTCCTTCGGCAGACGGGCAGGTAATTTTTGTTTCAGTTCTCGGAGCGTCCGGGCCGCGTCCTGCCGCAGGCAGTTGAGCGAAAAAAGCCCCCACTTGGCGTAGGCCCCCGCCCCTGCGTGGGCCTTACGGAGCTTGGTGCGCTGGCTGCTGGCCACATAGCGGGCGGAGCTGGGCCTGCCGTGCCCCCAATAGCGCCCCCCCTCCGGTTTGTAGCCGCCGAGGATCTGGGCTTTCACCGCCGCCAGCGTCCGCTCCTCCACATCAACGGTGAGGAAGCCCCGCCCCACTTCCTGGGGGACGTGGGCATCGCTGCCGCCGGTGGAGAGTTTGTTCCTCAGCAGGGCCATGATAAAGGCATTGTCGTTGGCGTGGGGATATTTCCGGTTCGCCCGGCTGTTCCAGGTCTCCACGGCGTCTATGTCGTTCAGAATGGGCCGGAACGGCTCCAATGAGCCAGAGCGTTTGTTCTGATACGGATGGGCCAGCACCGTGATGCCCCCCTGGTCGTGGATGGCCTGGACGGTCTCCTTCCAGGTGGTGTACTGGATGGGCGCCGTGAGGAACAGGCCCAGCAGATGCCCATACTCCGTGGAGAACTCCGCCCCCGGAATGATGAGCACGCCCTCCACCTCCGTGGGGCCGGTGTAGACGACATCGTGGTCGCAGATCGCCACCCCGTCGATGCCCCTGGCTTTGGCCAGGAGAGCGATCTGCCGCACGGACATCCGCCCGTCAAAAGATGCGTCCGAGTGGACATGTAAGTCGAGCGTCAGTTTCATTGGCCATGCCTCCTCAAGGTGTCGCGCAGATAGGCCCGGTAGGCCGCTTTGTCGTCTGCCTGGTTCAGCGCCTCGCGGGTGCCGAAGAAGTCCGCAATCCCAGCCAGGGCCGGGCGCAGCTTCCCGTGGCGCAGGTAATCGAAAACCGCCATGCCGTCGTTGAACAGATAGCGCATCTTCACCCCCGCCCGGAAGTCCTGGGGCGTATAGTCCACGGATCCCCCCAGCGCCGCGTTCGCATACAGCGCCGTAAAGGGCGAGCCGCAGCAGACGGAGAGGGGGAAGCTCCCCCACACCCGCGGGTTCACCTCCAGGATCTTGCCGCCCTTAAACTCCACCATGGCCATGCCCACAAAGCCAAAGCTGGCCAGCAGACGATAGGCCTGGTCGATCATCCCCGCATCGTAAAAGCTCACGCAGCAGGTGGAGGGCCCGCCGCTGGCGGGGTACTCCCGCAGCCGCCGGTGGCAAAAGGCGCAGATCAGCCGGCTTTGTTCATCCAGCAGCAAATTCACGCCCTCGCCGGGGCCGACCACTTTTTCCTGCACGATGGGGTCCGCGTCATACCGGGCCATGGCGGAATATTTCGCCATGTAATCGGCGGTGTTTTCCGCGATGACATAGCGCTCCCGCGCTTTCAGCCCCACCTTTTCGCCGCAGTGGGGCTTGATGACCACGGGGTAGCGGTCCGGCACCGCCGCAAATTCTTCCGGCACCGGCAGGCCCAGTTCAATGGCCCTTTGGTGGACGGTCTCCTTGTCGTTGAGGTCGTCCAGCACCTGCGGCGGGGCCACAAGGAACCGGGCCACAGCGGCAAATTCCTCCCGCCGTCGGCTGACCAGGTTTAAGGTGTCTGCCCCGGTGCAGAAGAGGACGGGGGTATCATACTCCCCCAGCAAGGCCAGCAAGTTCTGCCCGTAGGCATCGTCCTTGCAGGAGCCGTCGATCCAGCGCGTCTCGGCGGCGTAACGGGAGAGAAAGGAGGCCGGCGCAGCGGCGGCCTCCCCTTTCGTCTGGGTCACCACGACGCGGAACCCCGCCGACCCCAGGGCGCGGACCGCAGCCAGAGAGGCGCGGTACTTTCCGTCGGTGACAACTGCGGTCTTCACGGTGGTGACCCTCCTTGCACGGGGCTAGCTTCTGCCCCGGTAATAGTGATAAAAAGCGTCCTGGAGCCGGAAGGAGCAGGCGGCCACATCGCCCGCCTCCCACAGCCGGCCCACAGGCAGGTCCACGGTGGGGATGTAGCTGTCCAGCAGTTGGTCCAGCAGATCCTCCAGAAACTCCCCTTCGCACAGGCGGACTTCCCCGCCTGTCACGTTGGACAGCCAGAACAGGGACGTCACGTCCCGCCCCGTCTGGTCCTCAAACCGCGCCAGCACGCACACCCCTCTGGGCAGCTCCCCGCCCAAGGGCCGGCGCAGGGCGGTGAAATACAAGGCCCCGTTCCAGCGGTGGAACACGTCCCAGGCCAGGCTGGGGGCGCAGCGGCAGTAGAGCTCCCGCAGGAGCATCCGGCCGGACTGGTTGTTCAGCCGCAGCCAGCGCAGCTGCCCGGACTCCGTCCGGGTCTCCAGAATGCGCCCGGCCTGCCGGGTGAGATAGGCCCCCAGGCTGGGGCCTTCGTAAAAGCGCTGGGCCAGGTGCTCGAAAAAGTCCGTGAGGTCCGGCAGCATCCGGACATCCACCGCATCCGTCAGGGGGCGCAGGGCGGCCAGCAGGGCCTCCGTGCCCAGATAGTGGCCCGCCGAGGCCAGGCGGCCGTCGCTCTCCAGCAGGCCGTATAACACGGAGCGGACGGCCTCGATGCTGCGGAAATAGGCAGACATGGTCCCGCCCAGCATGGCCTTTTCCCCGTCCGGGCGGCGGCCAAAGTAGCGGTCAAAGGCGGCCAGCTCCTGGCCGGGGCTGCTCTGGGCCACTTGCAGCAGGGTCTCCATCTGGCTGATCCAGAAGTCCTGGTCGCCGAAGAAGTAGGCCGCGTTGCGGCTCACCCTGGCCGGGAAGCTGTCGCACCAGGCCAGCTCCCGCCGGTTCAGCTTCTCCCGGAAGGACTGGTCCAAGGCCCGCACACGCAGGTCCCCCGCGCTGCCGCCCGGCTCCACATAGTACAGGTCGCTGCGCTGGGGTGGACCCCAGGAGTCCTCATACCATTTGTAGAGCAGGTAAAAGCTCCCCGGCTGGTGCCCCGCAGCGACCCAGGCCATGGAGGCCCAGCTCTCGTGAACGTCGCTGCCCTTGCCCGCAGATTCGTCCAGCAGCCAGGCGATCCTGGCGCTGGAGAGCAGGTCGTGGTACATCCAGCAAAGTCTATGTTCGTCTGTATCGACCATCAGCTCTTCAAAGCTGTCTCGGTCTAAATAAATGGGATCGTCGAAGGGCATCGCACAAACCTCTTCTCCGTTAGTATCAGCAGGTGACTGGTTTGATTCAGGTGACTGGTTCTATTATAACAGCAGGCCCCCAGGACTGCAATCGTTCCGGGGGCCTTTTCGCAAGAAATTATTCGGAATTTGTTTGGTTGTGTTTTTTTCTGTGCGGGTGTATCATGCTCTTGAACGCATCCATTCCTGTTCACGTCATAGGAGGCATTGCCATGACATCTCTCTTCCCACGGGAAACTCACCCGGAAGCCCTCTTTCAAAAAATTCTCAGCCAGCCCCAGGCCAAGGCCCGGCTGTATGAGACTTTCTGCGCAGAGCTGGAAGATTATACCGATACCGAGGGGCTGGTCAGCCGCACCATGCCCTACGGCCTGCTGCGGGCCTATGAAAACCAAGACCTCTCCGCCTTTCTGGTGGGGCTGTGCGGCAACACCATGTTCGACCTGCTGCGGGCGGCCTTTCTCATCCCCAATCGATTTGGCGGCAAGGAGGGGGACAACCCCCGCCTGCTCACCAGCGAGGACGGGGCCGTGCTGCCCCAGGTCCGAGAGGCCGTATCTCCCCGCACCCTACGGAAATTCTCTGAGCTGTGCCAGGACCACACCTGCGTGCCCCGCTCCGCCCTGTACCTGGCGGAGGGAAGCCAGCTGCGGCACCAGTATGACCGAGAGGGGCAGCCCAAAGAAGTCCGTATCCCCGCCCGGCAGGGAGTCCTGGCTCTCTATGCCCTGCCCGACACGGCCCAGCTGGGCCTGTCCGAGGCCCAGGCTTACAGCGTCGTCTTCGATGCCTTCAACGCCATTCAGGACAGCTGCCCCACCGCCTTGGTCTTCTATGGCCAGGACACCGGTTATAAGCGCCAACGGCCCTACGACGAGCTGGGCGTCCTGCTGCCCCTGAAGGAGTTTGAGCACCGCCTGCTTCACCACTTGGAACAGATTGACGGCATCGCCCTGGCCTGCCGGGAGAGCATGTTCCGCCTGGCCGGGAGCGACTCTCTGCCCCTCTAAACGATCCAAACACCACGCAGAAAAATGTCCTGCTCCCGATCAGGGGGCAGGACATTTTTCATGTGGAGTATCGGAACCGCCGGTCCGTCATGATGCGGGCAAAGATCAGGCCCAGGGGCAGCGCCAGCACGATGAGCAAAGCCGAGGCCATCCAGGAGGCCGAGGTCGTCAGGTCCATGATACCCAGATTATACACCGCCCGGTAGAAATACAGCCCTGGCACCATGATGACGATGGAGGGGACGGTAATGGCGATGCGCGGGTAACCCACCCAGCCCTTCCAGGCCGAGGCCAGTAGCCCCGCCGTCAGCGCCCCCAGAAAAGCCGCCGCCGCAGGCGGGAGATTTGCCAAGTCCACCAGCTCCAGGCGCAGGGTGTTGCTCACCGCCCCGATCCCAGCAGCCGCCGCCGCCAGGGGGATGGGACTGTTGAACATCAGCGAAAAGCCGAACACGCCGCAAAAGCTGGCAATCAGCCGGAAGAGCATCTTCGCTCCCTCTGACAGGTCCAGGGGCGGAAAATCCACTGGCGTCAGCCCCAGCAGCAGCGCCATGAGCCAGGCGGCCAGCGCCGCCACCAGGACGATCATCACCGCATAGGCCAGCCGCTCCAGGCCGGAGCGCATGTCCTGCTTGGCCAGGTCGATGCCGCTGGTGATGAACGGAAAGCCCGGAATGATGAATAGCATGGCGCAGATATACCCGGCCTCGTGGCGGGGATCCACTTCAAAGAGCAGTTCTGCGCCCTTCAAGCACCCGGCATACACCAGGCACGCCGCACCCACCGACAGCGCCACGCACAGAAAGAGCGTGTACTTGCGCTTGGTGAGCATACTGCGCACGCTATTGCCGATGCCGGCCCCCAAAAAGGCCAAGGCTATCTCCACCGGGCCGCCGCCCAACAGAAACGTAAAGGCTCCGCAGGCCAGGGCCGCCGCCATCGCCAGGCGACGGGTAGAATACAGCCCATGCAGGGCCTCGATCTCGTCCAGGCGGATGTGCAGATCCTCCCCAGAGAGGGACCCGTCGCTCATGGAAAATTCCTCCACAAAGCGTTCCAAGCGGTTGAGCTTGGCGGTGTTCACCCCCGTGGAGGTCAGAGTCAAGGTCTGAGAAAATCCCGCTTCTCCGTCAAAGCAAGTGTACTCTAAGCTGGTCAGCCCGATGTCCGCCGCGCAGACCAGGCCCAGCTTGGCGGCCATGGCGTTCATGGAGCTGCGCACCCGCCAGGCCCCAGTGCCGCAGGCCAGGAGCATCAGCCCCGTCCGCCCCACCACGGAGGCTTTGGCCGTTAAGGAGGCCGTCAGGATGCTCTGCTCCCCTTCCTGCTGGACATAGTCATGCCACTGGATGGCCATGTGGTTGGGGGGCGATGGTTTCTTGTTTCCCATAGGTTTCCCTGCTTTCCAGTCGTGTCAATAGGGTCACTCCAGGAAATCCTGGGGCACCGGGTCGAAGGTCAGGATCTCTTCCTCCACCGGCGGCAGCGGGTCCTCGGCGGGCAGCGGCTCCTCCCCAAGGGGCTGGCCGGACTGCATCTGACGCCACTGGTCCTTGGTGATGAGGATCTGCCGGGGCTTGGCCCCCTCCGAGGGGCCGACGATGCCCTTGGCCTCGATCTGGTCCATGAGGCGGGCCGCGCGGGCATAGCCCAGCTTTAAGCGCCGCTGGAGCATGGAGACGGAAGCCTGGCCCACTTCGAGAATGGCCTCGACGCCGTCCTCAAAGCGCTCGTCCTGCTCCTCGCCGTCCTCCTCCCCGCCGGGATAGGCCCCGGCAGCGCCGGAGGACTTGCCCTTCTTGTCGGCGTTGGCCGCGTGCTGCTCGATCTCGGCCATGACCTGGTCGTCGTAGTCGGCGGCAGCGTTCTGCTTCACGCTGGCGACCACCTCGGCCACTTCTTCATCCGAGATGAAGCAGCCCTGCACGCGCAGCGGCTTGCCCGCCCCCAGGGGGAACCAGAGCATGTCGCCCTTGCCCACCAGCTTTTCCGCGCCAGTGGTGTCCAGGATGATGCGGGACTCCAGCGAGGAGGCCACGGCAAAGGCCACGCGGGAGGGAATGTTGGCCTTCATGAGGCCCGTGATGACATCCGCCGAGGGCCGCTGGGTGGCGATGACCAGGTGCATCCCGGAGGCACGGCCCATCTGTGCCACGCGGCAGATGGATTCTTCCACTTCCTTCGCCGCCACCAGCATGAGGTCAGCCAGCTCGTCGATGACGATGACGACTTTCGGCAGTGGTTCTAACCCCTCCTGCCCCTGCGCCCAGTGGTTATAACCCGCCAGGTCCCGCACGCCCGCCTCGGCGAACATGCGGTAGCGCTTCATCATCTCCGTCACGGCCCATTGCAGGGCGCCGGCGGCCTTCTTCGGGTCGGTGACCACAGGGATGAGCAGATGGGGGATGCCGTTGTAGCCCCCCAGCTCGACCATTTTCGGGTCCACCATGATGAGACGCAGCTCCTGCGGGGTGGATTTATACAGCATACTGATGAGCAGGGAGTTGATGCACACCGACTTACCGGAGCCGGTGGTACCGGCGATGAGCATGTGGGGCAGCTTGGAGCAGTCCCCTACGATATAGTTCCCGCCGATGTCCTTGCCCACGGAGAAGGCCACGCTGGACTTATGCCGCTGGAAGTTGGGCGATTCCAGCACCTCCCGGATGGGCACCGGGGTGACGATCTGGTTGGGCACCTCCACGCCCACCACCGAGATCTTTCCCGGAACCGGGGCGATCCGAACACTGGAGGCCCCCAAGGCCAGGGCCACGTCATCGGCCAGGTTGGTCAGCTTGTTCAGGCGGACGCCCTGCTCCAGGCTCACGTCATACCGGGTGACCGAGGGGCCTTGCACGGCCCCGATGACCCGGCCGTTGATGCCGAAGGATCTCAGCGTCTCCGCCAGCCGGGACAAGGTGTCGTCCAGTTCCTCCTTGGCGGCCTGGTTACCCTCCCGGCTGGGGGCGGCCAGCAGGTCCAGGGAGGGGAAGACATACTCCCGCTCCTCCTGGTCCAGGGTCTCCTGGATGGACTGCCCCACCGCAGCGGCCTCTTGATGGATCTCCGCCTGCCGCTGGGCCTTGCTCTGGGGCTTGGCCTCGGCCATGGCCATGGCGGCGGCACCCACAGCTGCCCCGGCGACCGCGCCCGCCGCACCGGTGGCCACGCCAGAGCTTCCGGCGGGGTTCGCCGCCGTCGCCGCAGGGGCGACGTCGGGGGAAGGGCTCCCCTCCAGCGGCTGCCAGATGGGCGCGTCCCCGGCTTCGGTCATGGGGGCGTCCGGCTGGAGATCGTCTGCGGGGGCAAGCTCCGGCTCCTGCTGCGCCGCCGCGCCGGTCTCCCGGTGGAAGAGGGTGTCGGCGGGGAGCATCTCTCCCTCGTCTGGTCGGAGGGATTGGGCTGAGGGCTTCGATTGGGCGCGATGGCTTCTCCGCTGGGCCTTCTCCTCGTCCCGCTTGGCCTGGAGCTTCTCCGGGTCGTCCAGGGGCACGTCCGCCGCCCGTTTGCGGCGGGGAAAGGGCCAGAGGGAAACGGCAGGGCGGGGTGCGGGGCGCGGAGCTTCGCGGGCAGCGTAGGGGGCGGGGTCAGGATCCTCGTCCCAGTCCTCGTCATCATAGTCGTCGTACTCGTCCTCGTACTCATCTTCATCGTCGTACTCGGCGTATTTCTCCCGGCGGGCGGCCCGCTGGGCGTGGTGGTCCCGCGCCCTGCTCACGGCTCCGCTCACCTGTCCACGGGTCACATGGGCCGCCAGGGCCAGCAGGATCACAAACAGCAGGGCAAAGACCAGGCCCGCCGCCAGGCGGCTGATGCCCTTTACGGTCACCACCGCCAAAAAGCCGGAGACCACACCCCCGCCCATGCTCTGGACCCCGTCGGTCCAGAGCCGGCCCACGAGATGAAAGTCAATGGGATACGTGCCCGGCCAAAGCAGGATGTGCAGCAGGGCACCCCCCACCACCGGCAGCAGCCCCAGGCACCACAGGCGCAGGGTCTGCCGCCGGTCCCGCCGGAACAGCAGCAGCCCCGCCGCCCACAGCAGCACGAAGGCCACCATCCAGAAGCCATAGCCGATGAGCCCCTGGATGCCCTTCTTGAGCAGGTCCGGGACCACGGCATGGATGCCGAACATCCCCAGGGCCACCAGCAGGGCCAGGAAGATGCACACCGCCGCCGCGATACCCCGGCTCACCAGGTCGGGGGCGTAGGCGGCGGGTTTTTTACGCGCCGAAGTCCCCTTCTTGGCAGAAGAGGACTTGGCAGTTGCTCTTTTTGCGGGCTTTCCGGAGACTTTTCCCGAAGCCGCGCGTTTTGTGTTGTCAGGTTTCTTTTGTGTGGAAGACATAGTTTCCTCCCGATCCAGGGTCTGGTCTTAACCGTGGAAGATCAGGCTGGCCACCACGGCGGCCGCGCCGATGCCCCAGCAGTAATAGGCGAAGTTGCCGAACTTGCCCTTGTTGGTCAGCAGGTTCACAAGGCCGATGGCAAAGTAGCCGGACACCGCCGCCACGGCGGTGCCGATGAAGTAGGCGGGCAGCAGCGAGGTGTCGATGCCCTCCTGCACGGCCTCGGCGATGCTGAGGATATTGGCCCCCAGCACTGCGGGGATGGACATGAGGAAGGAGAAGCGCACGGCAAACTTCCGGCTAAAGCCCCGCACGAGGCCGGCGGAAATGGTGGTGCCGGACCGGGACAGGCCGGGGACCACCGCAATGGCCTGCCCCACGCCCACCAGAAGCGCGTCCAGCATGGTGGCGGACTTGGCCGTTTTCTTGCCCTTGGCCATCCGGTCGGACCAGAAGAGCAGGAAGCCCGTCAGCAGCAGGGCCACGCCGATGAAGACGGTGTTGCCATACAGCCCCTCCACCTTGCTCTTGATGGGCAGGATGACAAACAGGGGCAGGGTGGCGATGATGATCATCAGGATCATCCGCCCGTCGGGGGGCAGGCGCTTCATCTCCTTGCGCTTCTGGGAGGAGAAGACGCACTGGATGAGGTGGACCAGCTCTTTCAGCAGGCCCAGGATGTCCTTCCAGTAGTAGACGAAAATGGCAATGAGGGTGCCCAGGTGCAGCAGCACGTCGAAGAACAGGTTGCCGTCGGCAGACGCCATGCCAAAGAAGTGCTGGAACAGGGACAGGTGGCCGGAGCTGGAGATGGGCAGGAACTCCGCCACACCCTGGACCAGCCCCAGGAAAATCGAGGATAGGATGCTCATGTAGGATTGACCTCTTTCTTAGTTCATTCGGGCGCTCAGTGCTGATACAGCGCCAGCATCCCCTTGTAGGCCATGTAGCAGTCCAGCTTGGCCGTGGTCTCAAAGGGGGCGTGCATGGACAGGACCGGCACCCCGGCGTCGATGGTGTCGATGTTGCGGTTGGCCATGTAGCAGGCCACCGTGCCGCCGCCGCCCTGGTCGGTCTTGCCCAGCTCGGCCAGCTGCCAGATGACGCCCGCCTCGGCAAAGGTCCGGCGGACATAGCCCACCAGCTCGGCAGAGGCGTCAGATGCGCCGGACTTGCCCCGCGCCCCGGTGTACTTGCTGATGCAGACGCCGTAGTTGATGTAGGCGCTGTTTCTCGGCTCGTAGGCCTCGGCGAAGTTGGGGTCATAGGCCGCCGTCACGTCGGCGGAGAGGCAGAAGGAATGTTCATAGCAGGTCTTCCGCTGCACGCCCTGACCCTCACACAGATCGCTCATAAACGTATCAAAGGCGGCAGACTGCATCCCGGTCACGCCCAGGGAGCCGATCTCCTCCTTGTCTGCCAGCACACAGATGGCCGTGCGGCGGGGCGTCTCGGTCAGGTCCAGCAGGGCCTTAAGGCAGGCGTAGGCGCAGACCCGGTCGTCCTGGCCGTAGGCACCGATCACGGACCGGTCCAGGCCGATGTCCACGGCCTTGGCGGCGGGGACAGCCATCAGCTCGGCGGAGAGGAAGTCCTCCTCCACCATGCCGTACTTCTCGTTGAGAATGGCCATGACCGCCAGCTTCACCCGGTCAGCCCCCGCTTCCTGGTCAAAGGGACGGCTGCCGACAAAGAGATTCAGCTGCTCGGCGGTCACGATCGCCCCCATGGTCTTCTTGGCCTGGTCCCCCGCCAGATGGGGCAGCAGGTCGCCCACGGTAAACTGCGGGTCGCCGGGGTCCTCGCCGATGCGCACGGACACGGAGGTCCCGTCCTGCAAGACCACCAGGCCGTGCAGGGCCAGGGGGATGGTGGTCCACTGGTACTTCTTGATGCCCCCGTAGTAATGGGTCTTGCAGTAGGCCATTTCCTTGTCTTCGTACAGCGGGTTCTGCTTCAGGTCCAGGCGGGGGGAGTCGATGTGGGCCGCGCCGATGACGGCGCCCTGCGCCAGGCTCTCCTGCCCGATCACCGCCAGCATAACGGACTTGCCGCGATTATTATAGTAGACCTTGTCACCGGCCTGGAGCTTCTCGCCCCGGACCAGAGGCCGGAACCCGGCGGCCTCCGCCTGGGCGATGGTGTAGGTCACGCACTCCCGCTCGATCTTGCCTTCGTCCAGGAAGGTCTTGTAGCCCGCGCAGTAGTCCTGAATGGCCTGCTCCTCGCCGTCCGCCAGACGGTCGTAGCCGTTGGTGGGGCTGAAAAACAGGGCGTCCCGCTTCTGCTGGGCCGGGGTCTTTTTGTTTTCTTCCATGGTTTGATTCACCTCTAAGATCTTCTCAAAGAGCGCCTTGGCCCGTGCCCCGGTGGTCTCCACCGTGTCGGCCTCCGTGCTCTCGATGGTGTAGTCGCAGTGGGCCTGGAACCAGGCGCTGGGCTTCTGGGCGGACACCCGCAGGCGGGCGTAGTCCTCGGAAATGCCGTCGCGGGCCATGATGCGCTTCACGCGCAGCTCCTCCGGGGCGGTGACGGCCAGGGTGCAGTCGCAAAAATCGACCAGCTGGCTCTCCAAGAGGCCAATGGCGTCAATGCCCACGGCGGTGGCCCCGGCGGCCTTCGCCGCCTCGATGCGGCGCTGGGTCTCCCGGGCGATGTATTTGTGGGTGATCCGGTTCAAATCGGCCAAAGCCTTCTCGTCCTGAAAGACGACGGCCCCCAGCTTTTTCCGGTCCAGCTCGTTCCCGTCATACACGGGGCCGAAGCGGGCGATCAGCTCTGCCTGCATTGCCTGGGAGGACCGGGTCAGGTCGTGGTAGACGGCGTCGGCGTCGATGAGCACGCCGCCCAGGGATTCCAAGGCTTGCAGGACGGTGGTCTTCCCCGCCCCGGTGGGACCGGTGATGCCGATGACTCTCATGCCTGGTGCTCCCGGATGAAGTCCAAGAGCTCCTGGGCCGGGATGCCGCCCTCCCGCAGGATCACAGGCTCGTCGCCGGTCAGGTCCACGATGGTGGACTCCACGCCCATGGCGCAGGGGCCGCCGTCCACGATGCCCTCAATGTGCCCATCGAAATAGTCCAGGACCTCCTGCGCCGTCTTGGGGCTGGGCAGATCGCTGGGGTTGGCGGAGGGGGCGGCCAGGGCCACGTCGGCCTCCTGCAAGATGCTCTGGGTCATGGGGTGGTCCGGGCAGCGCACGCCCAGGGTGTCGCCCTCGTCGTTGACCAGGGCAGAGACCACGCCCTTGTCCTCCAGGATCATGGTCAGCGGGCCGGGCCAATACTTCTCGGCCAGGGCATAGGCCACCGGGGGAATGTTCTCGCAGTAGCGCTCCACCATGTCCATGCCCGTGACCAGAATGGAAAAGGCCTTCTCCCGCTCCCGCTGCTTGACCTCAAAGAGGGTCCAGATGGCGGCGCTGTTCTCCGCGTCGGCAGCCAGGCCGTAGACCGTCTCCGTCGGCACGGCCACCAGGCCACCCTTGCGCAGCATCGCCACGGCGTCGGAAAGCTGCTCCATATTGTATCGATTCGTCTTACGCATCCTCGTTCTCACTCGCTTTCTGTTGTCTGTGTTCCGCCAGGATCAGGCCCTCCACCAGCTCGTCCAGGTCGCCGTTCAGCACGGCGTCGAGCTTGTAGAGCGTCAGACCGATGCGGTGGTCTGTCACCCGGCCCTGGGGAAAGTTATAGGTTCGGATCCGTTCGTTGCGCATCCCGGAGCCGACCTGACTGCGGCGCTGCCCGGCGATGGCCTCCTCCCGTTCCTCTTTTGCCCGCTGGTAGAGCCGGGCGCGGAGGATGGAGAGGGCGCGGTCCTTGTTCTTGTACTGGCTCCGCTGGTCCTGGCACTCGACCACCGTGCCCGTGGGCAGGTGGGTCACCCGGATGGCGGACTCGGTCTTGTTGATGTGCTGGCCCCCGGCCCCGGAGGCCCGGAAGGTGTCGATGCGCAGGTCATTGGGGTCCAGGGTAAAGTCCACCTCGTCCACCTGAGGCAGCACGGCCACCGTGCAGGTGGAGGTGTGGATGCGCCCGCCGGACTCCGTCTCCGGGACCCGCTGGACACGGTGCACCCCGCTCTCGTGCTTGAGCCGGGCATAGGCCGTCTCGCCCTTGACCAGGCAGGAAAGCTCCTTCACGCCCCCCAGCTCGGTCTGATTGACGTTCGTCAGCTCCAGCCGCCAGCCCTGCTTTTCGCCGTACATGGAGTACATGCGGAAGAGGTCCGCGGCAAACAGCGCCGCTTCCTCGCCCCCGACGCCCGCCCGGATCTCCAGGAAAACGTCTTTCCCGTCCATGGGGTCCTTGGGCTGGAGCAGGAGACGAAGCTCTTCTTCCAGCCGGTCCAGCTCCGCGCGGAGCGCCGTCTCCTCGGCCTTGGCCAGCTGGCGGCACTCCGGGTCGTCCAGCAGATCGGCCAGGCCGTCTAAGTCGCTCTGGGCCTTCTGGTGCTGCCGGTAGGCTTCCACGAGGGGGAGCAGGTCTTTCTGCTCTTTGTTCAGGCTGGCGGCCAGGTCCGGGTCGTCATACGTCTCCGGCTGGGAGAGCTGGGTCTCGATCTCTTCCAAGCGCAGGCAGGCCTTGGTGAGCTGCGCCCACATTACTCGGCCTCGGCAGCTGTTTCCTCTGCCTTTTCTGCCGCTTCCTGTTCGGCCGCTTCCTCAGCCTCCCGGCGCTGGTAGTCCAGCAGCATGGCCTCATACTGCTTCATCATGAGGCTGTACTCATAGGCGGAGGTCTCGGAGCTGCTCATGGGGCTGTCGTCCACTTCCTCCTGGGGAAGCTCGGCAGATTCGTCCAGCTCCCCGGCCTCGGCCTTTTCGTTGAGCAGGTCAAACAGCTCCTGCATTTTCTCGTCGGTGGACTGAGAACCGTTGATGGTCTTGTTGTCAGGCATAGTGTTCTTCTCCTTTTGTCGTGTTGGTGCAAAATACTCAGCCTTCCTCGGCGGCAATGGCCTCGGAAAGCACCTCCCATTTTTCCATGAGGGCGTCGTATTCGGCGGTGTACTCCGCCTCCTGCTCCGCCAGCTCCTGGAGCTTTTGATAGTCGGAAGCTGCCGCTTCCTTTTCGGCGTTCAGGGTCTCCATCAGCTGGTCCAGCTTTTCCATCCGCTTTTCTGCGGCGGCCAAGTCCTTTTTCAGCTGCTTGGTGCCCCCGGTCCGCTTGGGTTTCTCTTTCTTGACTTTTTCCTCTTTTTGCGGCTTGGGCGGCGGGGCCAGCTGCTTCTGCCGCTCCCGCCAGGCCTGGTAGGCCGCGTAATCCCCCCTGAAATCGGTGATGACGCCGTTTTCCAGGGTCCAGATGCGGGTGGCGAACCGGTCGATGAAATACCGGTCATGGGAGACAAAGAGCAGAGCGCCCTCGTACTCCTCCACGGCTTCCTCGATCCACTCTCTGGAATCCAGATCCAAGTGGTTCGTCGGCTCGTCCAGGATGAGGAAGTTGACTTTTTCGTCCATCAGCATACAAAGCCGCAGGCGGCTCTGCTCCCCGCCGGAGAGGACCGAGACCGGCTTGAACACATCCTCCCCCTGGAAGAGGAAGCGGCCCAATCTGTCCCGCGCCTGCTGCGCGTCGCACCCGGCGTCGTAGATCATGGTGTCATACAAGCTCCGCTCCGGGTGGGCAAAGCGAATTTGCTGGGGCAGATAGCCGGTCTTCACGGTGATGCCCTGTTTCACCACGCCGCCGTCCTGGGGTTCCTCCCCCAGAATGATCTTCAGGAGCGTGGATTTCCCCGTCCCGTTGTCGCCCAGCAGGGCTACCCGGTCGCCGTCCTCCAGGCGCAGGGTCACGTCGTGGAAGAGCGTCCGCTCCCCAAAGGTCTTGCTCAGATCCCGCAGGGAGAGCAGGTCGTCGGCGTGAAACTCCGCCTGGCCGAACTTGGCCTTGAGCTTTTTCACCCGGTCCGGCCGTGCGGTCTGGTTGAGCTTCGCCATGCGCTTCTCGATGGAGAAGGCCCGCTTGTTGAGGTGCTCCGTGTTGTGCTCGTGCATCATCCGCACGGTGTCGGAGAGGCGCTGCAGCTCCGCCTGCTCCTTCTTGTATTGCCGCAGCTGCTCCAGGTAGCGCTTCTCTTTTTCCACCGCATAGAAGGAGTAGTTCCCGGAATAGAATTCCGCCTTGCCGTCCTTCAGCTCCACGACCCGCGAAATGGTCTTGTCCAAAAAGTAGCGGTCATGGGAGATGACCAACACCGTGCCCTTGTAATGGCTGACGTAATCCTCCAGCCATTCCGTGGCGTGCAGGTCCAGGTGGTTCGTCGGCTCGTCCAGGAGCAGAATTTCAGTATCTACCAGAATCAGACGGGCCAGGTTGATGCGGGTCTTTTCCCCGCCGGAGAGCTGGGCGAAGTCTTTCGCCCGAAAGTCTTTTGAGATACCCAGGCCGGAGCAAATTTTTTCTAAGCGCGTCTCGATCTCATAGCCGCCGCCCGTTTCATACGCCGCCTGCAAGCGGTCGTACTGGGCCAGGAGCTGGGCGTCGCCCCCGGCCAGCTGGTCGGAGAGGGCTTCCATCTCCTGCTCCATGGCTTTGAGATCGTCAAAGGCCGTGCGCAGCACGTCCTCCACGGTGTACCCGGCGGGGTAGACAGGGATCTGGGAGATGAGCCCCAGCCGCTTCCCGGCGGGGATGATCACCTGCCCGCTGTCGGCCTCTTCCTGGCCGGTGAGGATGCGGAAGAGCGTGGTCTTGCCCGCGCCGTTCCGGCCTAAAATGCCCACCCGCTCGCCGGTGTCCACCTGAAAGGTCAGGCCGTTGAGAACGGGCTGACCCACTTCATATTCTTTTACTAAGTCGCGTACCGCAATGTCGATCATGGATGTGTTTCCTCTGTGGGGCGCAGCGCCGCCCGGCAGAATTTTGCCGGGGGGAGTGGCGCGTGGCCCCGAAATATGATATGATAACGCCAACCCAACGGAGCACGCTTTGAGCTTTCCTCAAAACACGCTCCCTGAACAGGAGGCATACTAAACATGATTTCACTTCTGTGGCAGGACAGCGTCCTGTCTTTGCTGGACCAGTCTGTGTATCCCCAGGAGGAGCGGTGGCTCACCTGCACCAGCCTGGAAGAGACGGTCCAGGTCCTCTCCTCCGGTGCGATCCTGGAGGAAAAGATCGCCGCCATCGCCGGGGCCTACGGCCTGTGTCAGGCCGCCCTGGCTGCCCAGGACTTGCAGCAGACCCCGCAGTTTGACGAGGTCCTGGCCGGGGCCCGCGCCATGCTGCTGGAGAGCCGGAACCATAGCCGGGACATGCAGCTGGCCCTGGACTTCATGGCGGATCCGCCCGAAGCCTACACCAGAAACGTAGACCGCATCACGACCCTCTTGGCCACCGCCGTGACGTTTGAGCGGCAGCAGGTCGTGGCCGACCGCAACACCGCCCGAAACGGCACCGACCTCATGAGCGAGGGCACCCGCGTCCTGCTGCGGACCGACCGGGGTGCGTTCCACTCCGCCGCCCCCACCGGGGCCTTGGGCATCGCCCGCCGGGGCTGGAAGCGGAAGCTCATCGAGCAGGTCACCCTCTGCGAGGGCCGCCCCTCTCTGACCGCCGGGACCTTGCTGGCCCAGGAGTTGAGCAAGGACAATGTGCCCTGCACGCTCATCCCCGACCAGGCCGCCGCCACCTTCCTGGCCCGCCAGGGGGCGCACATGGTCCTGGTGGACGGCATGCTGGCCGCCAAAAACGGCGATCTGAAGGCCCCCGTGGGTGCCTATGAGCTGGCCATCGCCTGCTACTTCCACTCCATCCCCTTCTACGCCGTGCTGAACGCCGACGACATCGACCTGAGCGCCGCCGACGGCAGCGCCTTCGGCCAGGCCGAGGGGGACCCTCATTCCGTCACCGCCGGTCTGCCCTGCGGCGACGCCGAGGGCTGGACCCCCGCCTACGACGTGGTCCCCGCCTTCCTCATCACCGGAATGATCACCGACCGCAACATCTCCTGCGCCCCCTATGAGGAGACGCTGGAGGACACGGTGAAGAACGCCCCCCGGAAGATGATCGTGGACTTCGGTTCCTAAAAATTGCAGTCAAACCTGCAAACCAGAACCCAGAAACGGGAGACAGCCCAGCCGGGCTGTCCCCCGCTTTTTTATGGTTTAATTCTTGGGGGCCAAGCGCTGCAGCTCGCGGGTCAGCTCCTCAAAGGCCATGCCGCGAGAGGCCTTGACCAGGATCACCGCACCAGGCCGGATGAAGTTGGCCAGCAAGGGCTTTGCCGCCGCCCGGTCCTTGGCGTAAATGGCCCCTTCCATGCCGGCCTGGTGGGCCGCGTCATAGATGTTCCAGGCCAGCTCGCCCACGGCCAGCAGCGCGTCGATGTTGCCCAGGGCAGCGGCGCACTCGCCCATACCCCGGTGCAGCTCGGGGCCAAGCTCGCCCAGTTCAAACATATCACCCAGGACGGCCACGCGGAACGTCGCGTCGGTCTGGGACAGCACTTCCAGCGCCGCCCGCATGGACTGGGGGTTGGCGTTGTAGGCGTCGTCCAGAATGGTCACGTCGCCCTGACGGATCACGTTCATCCGCATCTTGGTGGGGACGAAGGCCTCCACGCCCTTCTTCATCTCCTCGCCGGTCATGCCAAATTTTTCACCGATGGCGCAGGCCATGAGAACGGGATAGATCATGTGGTTGCCCAGGGCGGGGATGGTCACAGCAAACTCGGTCTTGGGGGTCTTGATCTTGCACTGCAGCCCCTTGGCACCCATCTGCCGGATCTCTTTGGCCTCATAGGGCGGCTCGTGATCCGCGCCGCACCAGAGGATGCCGGGGGCGATCTTCCCGTCCAAGGTCCGCAGCAGGGGGTCATCCCCGTTGAGGACGGCCAGGTCGTCGCCGGTCATGGCCTGGAAGATCTCGCTCTTGGCCTTCAGGATCCCCTCCCGGCTGCCCAGGTTCTCGATGTGGGCGTCGCCGATGTTGGTGATGACCGCCACGTTGGGGGAGACGATACGGGTCAGGTAGTCGATCTCGCCGAAGTGGTTCATGCCCATCTCCAGCACGCACAGCTCGTGCTGGGGGTTCAGACGGAAGAGGGTCAGGGGCAGGCCGATCTCGTTGTTGTAGTTGCCCTCGGTCTTCAGGACCCGGAACTTCTGGCTCAGGACGGAGGCGATCATGTCCTTGGTCGTGGTCTTGCCCACGCTGCCGGTGATGCCGATGACCGGGATGGGGAACTTGGCCTTATAGGCCCTGGCCACCTGGCCCAAGGCCTGCACCGTGTCCTCCACCAGAACATAGAACTTCCCCGGCACCGCCTCCTTCGGGGGCACAGCGGTCAGGCAGCCCAAGGCGCCGCCCTCTAAGGCTCCGGTGATGAACTGGTGCCCGTCGATGTTTTCGCCGCGGATGGCCACGAACAGGTCCCCGTCATGGACGGCCCGGCTGTCGGTCTCCACGCCGGAAATGGTCGTGTCCAGACTGACGTCTCCCAATAGCTTGCCGTCGGTGGCGGCCAGCAGTTCTCTTACTGTCATTGGTTCCATAGTGCGTGCTCTCTCCTTTATGCTCGTCTCTCAGCCGTTGCGGGCCTTGAGGGATTCGTCAATGATCCGCTGGCACAGGCCGGCGTAGTCCAGGCCGATGGCGGCGGCCTCCTGGGGCACCAGGCTCGTGGGGGTCATGCCCGGCAGGGTGTTGATCTCCAAAAACCAGGGGGTGCCGTCCTCGGTGACGATAAAATCCGCCCTGGAGTAGACGGTCAGACCCAGGGCCTCATACACCGTCTCAGCCGCCTTCCCTACGGCTTTTTCCCACTCCGGGGGGATCTCCGCCGGGCAGACCTCTTTGGCTGCGCCCGGCTGGTATTTATTTTCATAATCATAGAACCCATCGCTGGGGATGATCTCGATGGAGGGCAGGGCCTTGCCCGCTAAGATGCCCACCTGGATCTCCCGGCCCTTGACGTACTGCTCCAGCACACACTGGCCGCCGAATTCCAAACCCTTCACCAGGGCGGCGTACAGCTCCTTCTTCGTGTGGGCAATGGAAACGCCGATGGAGGACCCGCTGGCCACGGGCTTCACCACGCAGGGCACGGGGGTGGTGCTGGTCAGGCTGTCGATGTCTTTCATCGTATACTCCGCCCGCCGCCACTTGGGGGTGTCCACGTCCAGCCCGGCGATGAGCCGCTTGGTAAAGTCCTTATCCATGGCAATGGCCGAGCCTAAGTACCCCGCGCCGGTGTAGGGGATGCCCATGAGGTCAAAGGCCGCCTGCACGCGCCCGTCCTCGCCGCAGGTGCCGTGAAAGGCCAGAAAGACGATGTCGGCCATCTGGCACAGCTCTAACACGCCCTGGCCAAACTGGTTGGGGCTTTTCCATTTCCGCTGCCGCTTGACCGCTTCCAGGTCCGGGGCCTTGGGGTCTACCTGCTTCCAGCGGTCGGTCACGTCCCGGTCAAAGAACGCCTCCAAGGGCCCGTCGTAGTCCTCCAGGCCGAAATACATATCCACCAAAGCCGCCTGATGCCCCAGGCTCCGCAGAGCGTGGGTGATCATGGTCCCGGAAGAAAGAGACACATTCCGCTCCGGGCTCAGGCCGCCCGCCAACACAACGATTTTCATACAAGGCCCTCCTTTCGCTGTCAAGCCCCCCTGCCGGGGGTCTTTGGGCCGATCCAGGGATGATCTAGGTACATTTTATAGATTATATCATAGCCCGCCTAAAATCTCAACCAGAACGGTAGCGGCGAAATGACGGAAGTCAGGGCAGACAAAAGGCCCCCGGCTGACACCGCAGAACCATAGCTTCACTTCCCAAGATATGCACCAGCCTTGCCCTTCGTCTCTTCAAACACAAAAATCTCCAAAGCCGCAGGAAACATAACATATGCTGCCTGTTGCTTTGGAGATTTCTGGTGGTGCCAAATTCTTCGGCCAAAAACGCTTTGATCTGTTTCTGCTGGTTGATCTTCACCGGGATAACCTCTTCTGATAAAAATGGTCCATCGTCCCGTGGAGGACTGTGCTTGGCTTTTCGATCTCCTGAAATCCCAGCTTTTCATAGAGCCTCATGGCCGTTGTCAGGTTGCTGTGTGTCTCCAGATAGAGCTGCGCATAGCCGGCCTCTCTGGCCCAGTCCTCTGCCAGGCACATCAGCTCCTTGCCGTGGCCCTTTCCCTTGGCCGAATCTGCCAAATACAGCTTCTGTACCTCCGCGCAGCCGGGAATGGGCGCAAACTCGGCCACGCCAACGCCGCCGACCACCTTCTCTGTCTTGTCCAGCGCAATGAAGTAGACTCTCTTTTCGGGCGCTTTGGCATAGTATTGGCTCATGTGGTCCAGCTCCGGGTCAAAATAGGCCGTTCCCGGAACGTCTAAGTGAAGCTGTTCCAAATTCGTGCGAATGATCTTGGCCAGCGCTGCATCATCCGCCGCAGTGATCGTTCTGTAGTGTAGCATGCTCGATCCCTTCTCCTGTGGTTTTGTTGTCCGGAGAGACGAAAATCGGGCGTGCCGTAGCTGGCACGCCCGTATTTTCGCGTTCCTGATGGAAACCGATATTAGTCCTTATAGCCGATAGCCTTGGGATCGGTGGGGCAGGAATCCTCGCAGCCGCCGCAGTCGATGCACTCGGAAGAGACAACGCAGACTTCCTTGCCGTCAACTGCGCCTTCCTGGATAGCGCCGGTGGGACATTCCTCCATACAGCTCTTGCAGAAGGTGCACAGTTCAGGATTAATAGCGTACATAGTAAGGTACCTCCAAATAGTTTTTTCTTGGCAACCCACATTGTATCACATTTTTCTAAAAATGCAATTCTAAAATCACAGAAAATCGTTGGTTATTTTGATAGATTTCGGGCAAGATTTTTAGGTAGATTCTCCATAAAAACCTATCCGGGAGGAATATCTCTATGCAAAACACCTTGAAACCGTCCCATTCCGGTTCTGCTGTGCCCGAATTGGAGGGGGCACCTTGCTCCGTCAGCCACGAAAACCGAATGATTCCTGTCATTTCCTCCCCCCAGTGCGGCGGAGCAAACGGAGGAAAAAAGGAGGCGAAGGCATGAGTCCCTTTCTCTTTCCCATGCGCTCCTGGGGCAGCGGCGGCTCCCCGGCCCCCCGCTCCCGCGGCGAGGCCAATCATCCCCCCTCTCCCCCTTCCCCCGCCACGCGCCTGCTGGACCAACACGCCCAGGACATGCTCCAAGCCGCCGGGCGGGGCAGCTACGACCCCGTCACCGGCCGGGACGCGGAGCTGGAGCGGGTCATTCAAATCCTATTGCGCCGAACCAAAAACAATCCCGTGCTGTTGGGCGAAGCCGGGGTTGGTAAGACCGCCGTGGTGGAGGCCCTGGCCCAGCGCATGGCCCTGGGGCAAGTCCCGGACGCGCTGACCCACAAGCGCCTGCTGGCCCTGGACCTGGCCTCCGTCATCGCCGGGACGAAGTATCGGGGCGAGTTTGAGGAGCGCATGAAAAACATTTTGAACGAAGTGGCCCGCGCCGGGAACGTCATTCTCTTTCTGGACGAGCTGCACACCCTGGTCGGTGCCGGCAGCGCAGAGGGAGCCATTGATGCGGCCAACCTCTTAAAGCCCGCCTTGGCCAGGGGCGGCGTGCAGCTCATCGGAGCCACGACCACCGAGGAATACCGCCGCTTCTTAGAAAAGGACTCTGCTTTAGAGCGCCGCTTCCAGCCCGTGCAAGTGGAGGAACCCAGCTGGGAGACCACCCTCTCGATCCTGCGCACCCTGGCCCCCCGCTACGCCCTGCACCACGGCCTGTCCTTCGCCGAGGGGACGCTGGAAGCCGCCGTCACCCTCTCCGCCCGCTACCTGCCCCAGCGCCGCCTGCCGGACAAAGCCATCGACCTGCTGGACGAGGCCGCGGCCCAGGCCCGCCTGCGGGCCCAGGCGCTCCCGCCCAATTTGGACGCCCTGGCCCACCGGGTCCAGTTGGTCGTCCGGGAGCGGGATGAGGCCATTGCCGCCCAAGATTACGAGGCCGCCGCCCGCTGCCGGGACGCAGAAGCCGACTTCCGCCGGGAGCTGGACCAGGGCCGGGCCGATTGGCTGGCCGCCCAGGCTCCGCCCGTGGTCACGCCCCAGGACGTAGCCCGCACCATCTCCCAGTGGACCGGCATCCCCCTCACCCGCCTGACCCAGGGGGAGGCCAATCAGCTGCTCCGTCTGGAGCAGGATTTAGGCCGCCGGGTGGCGGGACAAACCGCTGCCGTCCGGGCCGTCGCCCGCGCCATCCGCCGCAGCCGGACCGGGCTGAAGGAACCCCACCGTCCTGTTGGTGCGTTTCTCTTTCTGGGGCCCACCGGCGTGGGCAAGACCGAGCTGGCCAAGGCCCTGGCCCAAGCCCTCTTTGGCTCGGAGGAGGCGCTCATCCGCTTCGATATGTCCGAGTTTGGCGAGCGCCACACCGCCAGCCGTCTCACCGGCTCGCCCCCCGGCTACGTCGGGCACGAAGAGGGCGGACAGCTCACCGAAGCCGTCCGCCGCCACCCGTACAGCGTGTTATTGTTCGACGAGCTGGAAAAGGCCCACCCGGACGTCTGGAATCTGCTCTTACAGATCATGGAAGACGGTATCCTCACCGACTCCCAGGGCCGTCGGGCCAGCTTCGGCAGCACCGTGCTCATTATGACTTCTAATGTGGGCGGCGAAGCCCTCTCCACCGGCGTCCCCCTGGGCTTCTCCGGCGGACAGGCGGGCAAAACCGTCCAGAGCGCCGCCCTCCAGCGGGAGCTGCGCCAGGTCTTCCGCCCGGAATTTCTCGGCCGCCTGGACGAGATCGTGACCTTCCACCCCCTGGACGAGGGCGAGCTGGAAACCGTCGCCCGCAAGCTCCTGACGGCCTTTGCCCACCGTCTCTCCGCCTCCGGCATCGACTTTCTCCCCTCCGACCAGGCCATTCGCTGCCTGGTCCGCCAGGGCAAGACGGAGCAGCGCTACGGTGCCCGCCCCCTCCGCCGCCTCATCCGCACCCAAGTGGAGGACCCCGCCGCCGACCTTCTCCTCCGCCAGGCCGTCACCGCCGGCGGCACGCTCTATCTGGAGGAGGACGAGGGGCAGTTAGTCCTCTCGCCGCTCGTCTGAGTCCTCTTATGCGAAAAAATCCAACCCATCTTAAATGATAGGTTGGATTTTTTCGATTCAGTTTCTTCCAGTTCAAGAAGCAGAGAGCAGAGATAAATTCTCTGCTTTATCCCGTTCGCTCCACCGGACGACCTTCGCATCATATCTTCCAAACGCATCCTCGATGCCTTTGGCGATCCCATTCTGGTCATTCAAGATCACGATGAGCTGACTGTCGACTCTTCTCGCCGGTTTTGTGTCGTTCCAGGCAAACAAGATATTTCCCATACTGGATTTATTGGGATTATTCACAGCCTGACAAAGACGCTCCGGCTGTGTTCGATTCCTCTGAAACAAAAAGTCATAATTATGGGAAAAGCCTGACATTCCAGTAAATTGAACGTTCTCTGCACAATAAATACCCTTTTCCGAAAAGAAATCCTGCACATCGTCCAAAAATAGAGAAGCCACCTTCGGTTTCGACAAAGCAAACATATCATCTACCCGTAGCATAGCCTGAATAAATAAGTGCTTTTTCTGCGCAAAATCTTTGCGCGGCGCTTTGGCCACCAGCTCACCCCGATGTTCGCTCACACCATATTGCATCAAAATCCGCTTGAGATACTTTGTCCGCATTGGCGTAAATTGGAAGCCATTCATTTCCAGATTACGAATGGTCATGCCATCATCAGAAAACAGGATCTCATCCCCCTCCTGACGGACATAGATTTGTAAATAATCATTTGCGCTATCCAGATAGGGTGCCGTGATCTCATAATACTCGCCGACCTGCTGAAACGTGATCTCACTTCTCAACCACGCAGCATACTCATCGATCAGCGTTTGAATATCCATCCGATCTACCTCCTCTCTGGTCAAAGTTCCATTTGACAACGTATCTTTGGTGGTTCCACAACATGAAATTTCTTTAAGAATCTCACTGTGTTTTCTTCAAACTTTTCACTATGGATATCCTCCGCAGGAAATGCAAGTTTTCTACCATATTCTTCCGTATAAACATGCCAGTGGTCTTTTGTGATTTTTTCTCCATCAGGATTAAAATGTACATTGGTCGCGTTGATATGTAACTCCAAAAGAGAGATGCCATTCTTTTTGATCCTGGCCCCTATGCTATATTTCTTAGACTGAATTTTTCCTCGAAATATGCTGACAGTAAACAAGTCTTTCT
>SFHQ01000041.1 GCA_004556345.1 Clostridiales bacterium
CGAGTTTACCTTTGTTCCTGAACTGACCTTGAAGGTTGGTGACAAAACGTATAACGGAACAGAGAGTACAAGCGACGCAAACGGTACTACCTATACTTTTGGGTCGACGGAATATAAGGTGACTTACACCGCCAAGAATGGTGATACACCGGCTCAGTTTACATGGAACATCAACGAGGATGTTTATGCGGGCACTGAGGTCACGCTGTCTTACAAGCTCAAGCTGACCAACCCCAAAACGGGTACCTATGGTGTGACTGACCTGAACGGCGATGGAAAGGTGGATGGTACGGACACTGCTGTTGACCCGAACAAGGCACTGTATACCAATAAGAGCGCTGCGCTTTACAAGGACAAGCAGGAGATTGCGGTCTTCCCCAAGCCCTCTGTTTTCTACACGGTCAGCAGCGGCAGCTCTGGTAGTCACAGCGGTGGCTCTCGGCCTTCGCTGAACACGAAGGATCACTATGGTTACATCATCGGCTATCCTGTGGACTACTACACCGGTCAGCCGACGACCGACCAGACGAAGAAGCCCGTGCGGCCGGAGGGGAAGATCACCCGCGCTGAGGTGGCCACGATCTACTTCCGGATGCTGACCGACGAGAGCCGGACCAAGTTCTGGAGCCAGAGCAGTGGGTATTCTGACGTGAAGACGGGGGACTGGTTTAATAACGCCGTGTCCACGCTGAGCAAGGCCGGGATCATTGCCGGGTACGAGGACGGCAGCTTCCGGCCCAACGGGTATATCACCCGCGCAGAGTTCGCGACCATCGCGGCGCGGTTCTTCGACGTGACCTACAACGGCAAGGACCTCTTCCCCGACATCAGCGGCCACTGGGCCAAGGACTACATCAACCAGGCCGCCAACAAGGGCTTCGTCAACGGCTATGAGGACGGGACGTTCAAGCCCGACCGCAACATCACCCGCGCCGAGGCCGTGACCCTGGTCAACCGCACCCTGGACCGGCACCCGGACAAGAACCACTTCACCAAGGACATGCTGGTGTGGCCCGACAACATGGACCAGACCAAGTGGTACTACGCCGACATGCAGGAAGCCACCAACTCCCACACCTACCAGATGAAGGAGAACAGCGACAAGACCAAGTATGAAAACTGGACCAAGACACTGCCCATCCGCAACTGGGAGGCCCTGGAGAAGGCGTGGTCCAACGCCAACTCTTCCCAGGGGAACGGGAACGTAGTGTAAGGACCGCTTCGAGAGAAGCCAGACACAGTTTCGTACCGAAAACCTATGGAGGGGGACCAAATGGGGTCCCCCTCCTGACCATATCAGATGCGATGAAAGTAACATTATATGAATTCTGCCTCCTGCACCACCAGGAGGAGCTTCTGGAGCAGTGGGACCCGGCCAACCTGCCCGCCACACCCCAGAACGTGACCTACGGCACGCGAGACGAATACTGGTGGCGGTGCGAAAAGGGGCACCGATGGCAGGCCCCGGTGAAGTCCCGGACCTCCGGGCGGGGCTGCCCCTACTGCACCACCCGGCGGCTCCAGCCCGGCGTGAACGACTTCGCCACCCGCTTCCCGGACATCGCCGCCCAGTGGCACCCGACGAAAAACGGGGCCTTTCAGCCGGACCAGGTGGCCCCCGGCTCCCACCGGAAGGCCTGGTGGCGCTGCGAGGCGGGGCACGAGTGGCAGGCCAGCGTGACCAGCCGGACCAGCGGCGGGTCGGGGTGCCCCGTGTGCGCGGGGCGGCTGGTCCTGCCGGGGGTGAATGACTTCGCCTCGGCCTTTCCCGCCCTGGCCGCCCAGTGGCACCCGACGAAAAACAACGGCCTGCGGCCCGAACAGGTGGCGGCGAACAGCAACCGGTCCGTCTGGTGGCAGTGCGAGCAGGGGCATACGTGGCGGGCCCCGGTGGGCCGGCGGGTCCAGTTTGCCACCGGCTGCCCCTACTGCACGGGCCGCAAGGTCCTGCCGGGGTTCAACGACCTGGCGTCCTTAGAGCCTCAGGTCGCCGCCCAGTGGGACACGGAGCGCAACGGCTCCCTCCGCCCCGACCAGGTGACCGTGGGCAGCGGCAAGCGCGTCTGGTGGCGCTGCGAGGAGGGGCACGTCTGGAAAGCCAAAGTGTATTCCCGGACGGGGAAGATGCGCACCGGCTGCCCCGTCTGCGCCGGGGTCGCCAAGACCAATTTCACCCACCGCTACCATGTGCTCGTGGGGGAGCAGAATGATGCGACCATGCGAAAATAAATCAAATCAATCAGACCAAGCCCCTTCGAGCCTGCGTGAGCATTTCACAGGAATTCCTCGAAGTGGCTTGTTTTGCTTGCAATTTGCTTCTCCTGGTGTTATAATCGGCATATACCGGAAATAAAAAGGGGGGAAGGGGTATGCCGAGACCACAGAGATGCCGGAGGATCTGCGGGCTGCCGCGGGTCGGGGCCTTTGGGCCGCAGGAGGTGCGGGCGGAAGCGCCCATCGTGCTGACGCTGGACGAGTACGAGGTCATCCGCCTGGTCGATCTGGAGGAAAAGACCCAGGGGGCGTGCGCGGCGCAGATGGACGTCTCCCGCTCCACCGTGCAGGAGATCTATGAGAGCGCCCGGAAAAAGATCGCGGCCTGCCTGGTCTATGGTCGGCCCATGGTCATCCGCGGCGGGAACTACCGCCTCTGCGGCGGCCGGGAGCGCGGCTGCGGCCAGGGGTGCCAGCAGGGGCCTTTGCCGGTCCGCCAGGACGCCCCGGACCCGCGCAAACAAGAAGGAGAATCCACCATGAAAATCGCAGTGACTTATGAAAACGGACAGATCTTTCAGCACTTTGGCCACACCCAGGCCTTTAAGATCTATGAGATCACCGACGGACAGATCAGCCGGACGGAGGTCGTGGACACCAACGGCAGCGGCCACGGGGCGCTGGCCGGCTTTTTGATGCAGCGCGGCGTGGATACGCTGATCTGCGGGGGCATCGGCGGCGGCGCACAGGTCGCCCTGGCCGGGGCCGGCATCCGCCTCTACGGCGGTGTGCGCGGGGACGCCGACGCCGCGGTGAACGCGCTGTTGTCCGGCAACCTGGGCTATGACCCCAACGTCCGCTGTGACCACCACGGCCAGGGCCACGGCGAAGGCCATACCTGCGGCCACCACGGCAAGGGCCACACCTGCGGGAACCACGGCTGCCACTGAGCTTTGGGAAACTGCCATGCAGGAACTGGAAGAACACCTTCGGCAGATCCCTTTCTGGAAGGATCTTCCGGGGGCTGGACCGGCGTTTGGCTGCTTTTTTGGTGCAGGAGGCGGAGCGCACCGGCGCTTCCGTCATCCGCATGACCCATGAAGAGGTGGCAAAGCACATCAGCTCGGCGCGGGAAGCCGTGGCGCGGATGCTGAAGCAGTTTTCCGAGGAAGGCTTGGTCGAGCTGAAACGAGGGGCGATCTTCCTTCGTGACCCGGCGGGCCTGAACACCATCGCCTCACCATAAGAACGCAAAAATCTCCGACGTGGTCTACTTGGGCTACGCCGGAGTTTTTTTGCAAAAACGTAACCGTGTTACAGTATCCCAGCATGTCATCCCCTACAATAAAAGCATCCGTTTCGGAGAGGAGACGATGCAAATGCCATCTTTTATGGGCTTATGCTGACGTCACTCTTGTTGGGGATATTCGTGATGATTTTATATAAACCTAGATCCTGGTGTGTGTTTTGCCCGATGGGGACGATGACGCAGGGGATCTGTCAATGGAAAGCAAAAGAAAGGCGGGAAAAATTATGAAAGTAGTCATCGTTGGTGGGGTAGCTGGCGGCGCTTCGGCGGCGGCCCGGATCCGGCGGCTGGATGAGACGGCAGAGATCCTTGTGTTTGAACGGAGTGGTTTTGTCTCCTATGCCAACTGTGGTCTGCCCTATTATATCGGCGGCGTGATCCAGGAACAGGAAGAGCTGACCTTACAGACCCCGGAAAGCTTTTGGAAGCGCTTCCGCATCGACGTTCGGGTCCGGCATGAAGTGACGGCCATTGACCCAACGGCTAAGACAGTCACGGTCCATGCGCTGGAGACCGGAAAGGTGAGCACGGAAACGTATGATAAGCTGGTCCTCTCGCCCGGTGCCAAGCCCATTGTTCCAGGCGTAGTCCAGGGGGAGCTGGAGCGGGTATTCACCCTGCGTACTGTCGAGGATACGCTGCGCATCCATGATTTTGTGCAGAAGCACAAGCCCAAGACGGCGGTGTTGGCCGGCGGAGGCTTCATCGGCCTGGAAATGGCCGAAAATCTGACAGAGCTGGGGGTACAGGTAACGATCGTCCAGCGCTCCCGGCAGCTGCTGGCTCCCTTTGACCCGGATATGGCCAGCTTCGTTCACGGGCAGATGCGGAGCCACGGCGTCTCCCTTCGTATGGGGTCAACGGTGACAGGTTTGCAGCCGGACGGGGAGAGCGTGCTGACCCTGCTGGAGGAGGGAGAACCACTGCGAGCCGACATGGTCCTGCTGGCCCTCGGCGTGACCCCGGATACCAAGCTGGCGAAGAACGCTGGCCTAGACCTGGGCGTTGGGGGAAGCATTGCGGTGAACGACCGGATGGAGACCTCCGCTCCGGACATCTACGCTGTGGGCGATGCGGTGGAGGTCCGGCAATTCGTGACCGGGCAAAAGACGCTGATTTCCTTGGCCGGTCCCGCCAACAAGCAGGGGCGTATTGCGGCAGATAACATCTGCGGCGGGGACAGCCGGTTCCGCGGATCCCAAGCCTCCTCCGTCCTAAAGCTCTTTGATATGACGGCGGCCTCTACGGGCATCAACGAGAAAACGGCCCAGGCCGAAGGACTGGACTATGACAAGGTAGTGCTCTTTCCGCCTGCCCATGCATCCTATTATCCCGGTGCCACGCCTCTGTACATCAAGGCGCTGTATGAGAAGGGTACCCTGCGCCTGCTGGGGGCGCAGATCGTGGGCCGGGAAGGGGTGGACAAGCGTATCGACGTTCTGGCCACTGCCATCCGAGCTGGGATGACGGCGACGCAGCTCAAGGAGCTGGACCTGGCCTATGCGCCGCCCTATGCCTCTGCCAAGGACCCGGTGAATTTCATCGGCTACCTGATCGAAAACCTAGCCCAGGGGAAGGTACGGCAGTTCCACTGGCATGACGTTGCTGCCCTGCCGCGAGACGGCAGCGTGACCCTGCTGGATGTGCGGACCAATGCGGAGGTCTCCAACGGCCGTCTGGAAGGTTCCCTTCACATCCCTGTGGATGAGCTGCGGGAGCGGCTGGGGGAGCTGGACCCTGCTAAGCCGGTTTACGTCAACTGTCAGTCCGGCCTGCGCAGCTATCTGGCCTGCCGTATCCTGACTCAGTGCGGTTTCACCTGTGCCCACCTCTCCGGCGGCTATGGCTTCTACCAAGCCGTGACCCAGGAGCAGCAGCGATTGGGGAGCATCTATCCCTGCGGGATCGAGAAAGTATAATATAACGAAAAAAGAGATTCCCCCTGGATCAGATCGAGTGAACGATAGGATCCAGGGGGAATTTGAGGTTGTTTTTATGGCGTCAAGCCGTCGCTTTCTTCCGGCGGGAGAAGTGGAGGATGAGGCCGATCGCCAGGCCGATGATCGCCGGGCAGACCCAGCCGAAGCCGATACCGGAGAGGGGCAGGACATTGCCCACGGCTTCGATCAGACCGTCCAGATGCAGCAGGGCGCGGAGGTTTTCGGGGAGGTTGCGGAGCAGGTCGTAGACGGCGCCGACGAGCGTCAGGACCAGGGTGGAGACGTAGACCTCCCGGCTGTGGCCAAAGAACTTGCCGAAGAGGGCCAGCAGGATCAGGGCGATGGCCAGGGGATAGAGGAACATCAGCACGGGCACGGCGTAGCTGATGATGGTGCTCAGGCCCAGGTTGGCAAAGACGAAGGACATGAGGCAGAACACGATGGCCCAGACCCGGTAAGAGGGCCCCTTGGGGAAGAGGCCGACGAAGGTCTCGCTGCAGCTGGTGATGAGAGCCACGGAGGTTTTCAGGCAGGCCAGGGTGACGGTGGCGGCCAGGACCAGCAGACCCACGCCGCGCAGGTAGTGCTGGGCGATCTGGGCCAGGGCGATGCCGCCGTTTTCGGCGGCGGGGAACAGGCCGCGGCTCTGTGTCCCCACGATGGCGACGGCCAGATAGATGACGGCCATGAGCAGGCAGCTGAAAATGCCGGAGCGAACGGTGCTGCCGGCCACGTCCTTCGGTTCCTTCACCCCCAGCCCCTGGATGACCTGCACCACGATGATGCCGAAGGCCAGACCGGCCAGGGCGTCCATGGTGTTGTAGCCCTCCAGGAAGCCCGTCAGGAAGGGCTGGGTGGCGTAGTTCCCCATGGGCTCCACAGAGGAGATGGACGCGCCGGGGGAGACCAGAGCAACGACCAGCAGGATGCCCAGGAAGAGCAGGAAGCAGGGGTTCAGGACTTTACCGATCCAGGTCAAAATTTTTCCCGGCCGCAGGGAGAAGAAGAGCGTTACGGCGAAGAAGGCCGCCGAGAACAGCAGCAGGAAAAGCTTGGCGTGGCCCTCCGGTAAGATCTGCTCCAGACCCACGGTGTAGGACGTGGTGGCGCAGCGGGGGATGGCGAAGAAAGGCCCGATGGTCAGGTACAGGGCGCAGGTGAAGAACATGCCGTAGGGCCGCCCAGCTTTGCTGGACAGGTCGAACAGGCCGTTGCTTTGGCTGATGCCCAGGGCTGCCACGCCCAGCAGGGGCAGGCCAACGCCGGTGATGAGAAAGCCCAGGGTCGTGATCCACACCTGGCTGCCCGCCTGCTGGCCCATGGACACAGGGAAGATCAGGTTCCCCGCGCCAAAGAACATGCCGAAGAGCATACTGGCCACGGTCACGTATTCTCGAAAACTCAACTTCTTTTTCACAGCACACTACCCCTCATTCCGTAAAATACTTTCTGGAGAAAATAAAAGTACGACCAGTATACCAGATTGTACCAACCTTGTCAATTTGCCTGCAGATCGGCAATGGCTTTGCGGTTTCAGTGAAACCCCTCCAGCAGCTTGCGGATGCAGGGGTAGGCCAGGTCGTAGAGGGAGAAGGAGGGGTAGGAGAGATCTGCCTGGTCCATGGCGGCCTTCTGCTTGTCCGTGACGTAGGCATAGGGATAGAGGCCGAAGAGGAAGGGGAAGAAGGCGTAGAGAAAGCCTTGGACGGCTTCGGCTGGCATGTGGGGAAAGAATTTTTCCACGCACTGGGTCACGGCCTGCATCGCGGTGCCGTAGGAGCGCTTGAAGGCGACGAGATTCTCCATGCGGCTGTTGGCCTCCATGTCGTAGTGGTTCATGGAGAGAAGCTTGAGCATCCGCGCCCGCCGGGCCAGGGTGTGGGACAGGGCGGCGGCGAAGGCGTCCGCCGTCATGGCCTCGTGGGTGCTCAGCAGGTCCAGAAGGTCCTGGTGCCAGAGGTCATATTCCCGCTGGAGCAGGGCCAGAAAAATTTCTTCTTTGGTCTGAAAATAGTTGTAGATGGACGTGCGGGTGAAGGACGTGGCCTGGCTGATGTCTTTCAAGGTGATGTCCTTGAAGCTCATGGTCTCATAGAGGGCGGCGCAGGCGGAGATGATCTCCTCTTTGCGGGCGTTGGTCCGGGCTTGGGAGGCTTTGGGCATGGCGCTTACAGGCTTTCGCGGAAGATCGCAAGGATCTCGTCCCGCTTCAGGGCTTTGTAGCCGCCGTCCATGTGGAAGGTCAGGTCGGCGATCTGGTCCAGCATGGACTCGTCCACACCCAGCTCGGTCAGATGCATGACCACGCCGATCTCCTCCATCCAGGCCTTCATGGCGTCCAGACCGGCCAGGGCAACTTCCTCATCGCTCTTACCAGTGGGGTCGATGCCCCAGACGGCTTCGGCGAAGCGCTTGAACTTGGGCAGGCCGTAGGGCAGGACGTGGTGATAGTACGCCTGAGACACGGCGGCCAGGGTCATGCCGTGGGTGGCGTTGGTCACGCCGCCGACGGCCTGGCCCAGCATGTGGACCATCCAGTCGCCGGTCTTGCCGCACTCGACCAGGGTGTTCAGCGCCCAGGTGGCGGTCCACATGAGGTTGCTGCGGGCCTCGTAATCCTGGGGGTTTTTTACGGCGATGCGGCTGGAATGGATCACGGAGCGCATGAGGCCCTCGCTGAGGTAGTCGCTGGTGTTGTCATCCGCGCCGCAGAAATACTGCTCACAAATATGGTTAAAAATATCGTAGATGCCGGAGACCATCTGGTACCGGGGCAGGGTGAGGGTGTAGTTTGGGTCCAGGATGGAGAACTTGGGCATCACGTCCTCGTTCTCAAAGACCTTGCCCACCTTCTCCTTGGTGTCGGGGTTCGTGATGACGCTGCCGGCGTTCATCTCGGACCCGGTGCCCACCATGGTCAGCACACAGCCCAGGGGGACCACGGGGCAGGCAGGCTCCTCAAAGCGGACGAAATACTTCTGCCAGGGGTCCTCCTCACAGTGGACGGAGGCGGCCACGGCCTTGGTGTAGTCGCAGACGGACCCGCCGCCCACGGCCAGCAGGAAGTCGGCCTGATGCCGGCGGCAGATCTCCACGCCCTCCAGGACCTTGGGCAGGGTGGGGTTGGGCATGACGCCGGAGATTTCCGCCACGTTCTTGCCGCAGTCCTTCAGAATGGCGGCCACCTGGTCATAGATGCCGTTGGTTTTGATGGACCCGCCGCCGTAGACCAGGACAATATTGGGGCCGTATTTGGGCAGCTCGTCCCGCAAAGACGCGACGGAGCCGCCGCCGAAATAGAGCTTGGTGGGGTTATAATAGGTGAAGTTTCCTAACATGTGTTTCTTCCTCCATCGTCAACATGAATTGATTCTGACGCTGTGTCAGTATAGATAGGATACCGCGATTCTGACGCCGTGTCAAGATACCGTGCAAAAAAAATACAGCGTGCGACTGCGCGTAGACGGGGAAGACGAGTAGACGGGGGGGATCGGATATGCTATGATGGGACCAACACAGCAGAGCAGGAGGGAGCGCTTTATGCACTATGACATCATCGTGATCGGCAGCGGCCCGGCGGGGCTGTCCGCTGCCCTGACGGCCCGCGCCCGGAACAAGACCGTACTCGTGGTGGGCAACCGCTGGCAGGACAGCCCCTTGGCACGGGCCGAGCGGGTAGACAATTACCTGGGTCTGCCCCAGCAGTCCGGGGCGGACTTGCTGGAGACCTTTCACGCCCATGCGAAAGAAGCAGGCGTCGCATTGTTAGAGGGCCGCGCCCTCTCGGCCCTGCCTTGGAACGGCTTTCAAGTCAGCGTGGGCAGCCAAGTCCTCTCCGCCGGGGCCTTGATCCTGGCCCCCGGCGTGGTGCGGCAGAAAAAATTTCCTGGGGAAGCCGAGTATTTGGGCCGGGGCGTGAGCTACTGCGCCACCTGCGACGGGATGCTCTACCGGGGCAAGCCCGTGGCCGTGGTCGGCCGCAGCCCCGATGCGCCGGAGGAGGCCAACTTCCTGAAAAACCTGGGCTGTCAAGTGACCTACCTTGCCCCCAAGCGCCCGGAGGCGCTGGAAGCAGACATCCCCTTTGTCCAGACCGGCACCGTCTCGATCCAAGGCCAGCTGACCGTCACCGGCCTGACCGCCAACGGCGAGAGCATCCCCTGCGCGGGGGTCTTTATCCTCCGCCCCGCCGTGGCCCCCACGGACCTGCTGCCGACCCTGGCCACCGCCAACGGGGCCATCCAAGTCGACCGCAGCATGGCCACCAATCTCCCCGGCGTGTTCGCCGCAGGGGACTGCACCGGCGCCCCCTACCAGATCGCCAAAGCCGCCGGCGAGGGCCAGGTCGCAGCCCTGTCCGCCTGCGCCTACCTGGACGACCCAGCCCACCAGACCACCTGACCCCAAAAGCAAATCCCCCTGCGCCGTCCCAGACCGGGACCCGACGCAGGGGGGGTTGTATACGAAGGCTTGTATTGCAAAGTTCGACAAAATCTGCTAAGATAAAAAGGCCCTGTCAAAAGGGCCGGAAAGAAGCGTTGTTACGAAAAGTGGTTGGCTAGCCCCTCGCAAAATCCACGTTGGAAGGGGGTGAAGCTGGAATGGACAGATTTTTTTTGAAATTTCTGCTGTGCGTGGTGTTTTTAGCACTGGCACTTTCCATAAAAGCGTGCTGACCGCCCAGCGGCAACTGAACGGTCAGCATTATATTATTAGCTGATACGGAAAGCCAACCGCTAGTAACGGCGCTCTTTCTGCTTTTATGATAGCAGTTCTCCAAAACTTTGTCAAGAGCGCTGCATCCCCTGCGCCGTCCCAGACCGGGACCCGACGCAGGGGGTTTTGCATACCTGTCCATAAAAGCGTGCTGACCGCTTGGGTTCCAGCCAAACGGTCAGCATAGAGTTACTTTATGAATCGACCTGAGGGCTAACCACTTTGTAGCAGCGCTCTTTCTGTTTTTAGGATAGCATCCCGTGCCTGCTTTGTCAAGGCATCGTCCTCCCTCGAACACAAGGGAGGCTTTTTTCTTGCAAAAAAGTAGCGCATCCCCCAAAATCGTGCTATACTATCCCCCATAGAAACCAAGCGACCCAAGGGGGAATGGATGTGGAACAACGAGAACGGCAGGACGCGCCCATCGGCGTCTTCGACTCCGGGCTGGGGGGCATCAGCGTATTGCGGGCCTGCGCAGACCTGCTGCCCCAGGAGGATTTTCTATACTTCGGCGACTCCGCCAACGCCCCCTATGGAGAGCGGTCCCTGGAAGAGGTCCGGGCGCTGTCCATGGCGGCGGCGGACCGGCTGCTGAAGCAGGGCGTGAAGGCCCTGGTGGTGGCCTGCAACACGGCCACCAGCTCCGCCATCGTCCTGCTCCGCCAGACCCACCCGGAGCTGCCCATCATCGGCATCGAGCCGGCGGTGAAGCCCGCCGCCCAGGGCGGCAGCGGCTCGGCCGTGCTGGTCATGGCCACGCCCCTGACCATCCGGGAGGACAAGTACCAGAAGCTGGCGGCGTCCTTCTGCGACCTGGCCGACGTGATCTCCCTCCCCTGTCCGGGCCTGGCCGAGCGCATCGAGCAGGGGCATTTTGAGGACGAGACCCTGGACGCCTACTTGCAGGACCTCTTCCGCCCCTATCGGGACCGGGACGTGGAGTATATCGTCCTGGGCTGCACCCACTACCCCTTCATCCGCCGGGCCATCGCCAAAAACTTTGGCCGCCCCGTGACCATCATCGACGGCAGCCAGGGCACTGCCCGCCAGCTCCGGCGGCAGCTCCAGGCCAGGGGCTGGCTCACGCAGCGGACCCGGCCGGGGACCGTGACCTTTCAGAACAGCGACCCGGAAAAGATCGCGCTGAGCAAAACTTTGTTCCTGCGCTGAGCTATCTTTGGCTAGTTTGCCAGCTGATTTGTCCCTTTGGTCTGCTACAATAGGGGTGCCTCCTCGCAGAGGCAACCCGGAAAAAGGAGATGGATTCCCCATGAAAAAACGCCTCATCGTATCCCTGATGCTGCTGAGCCTGCTCACGCTGGCCGCCTGCGGCACCACCCAGGGCGACACCACCGACACTGCCGACACCGCCGACAGCAGCCAGACTGCCGCCGACATCACCCAGGACGCCCAGGACAATGCGCAAAACGACGCCCAGGGCGACACCCAGGAGGGCAGCAAGAACGATGGCAAGATCGACAGCAAGACCGACGGCAAGATCAAGCCCCTGCCCGACGAGTTGAATCTGAGCAGCCTGACCAGCGGCACCGTCGCCGCCTCGTTCGACGCCAGCTCCCTCAAGGAGGTGGACGGCCAACTGCAACTGTCCTTTACCGTCTACAACTATGAGAAGTTCGATGCGGCGGACATCAGCGGCCTGAAGGCGGGCGACGTACTCGTCGTCAGCGGCCGGGAGATGACCGTGGTCTCTGTCCAGGCCAGCGACGGCTACGTCACCGTCAACGGCGGTGAGGAGGCCGGCGGTGTGCTCTTCTCTCTCGATGCGTCCAGCAACACCTACTATGTCATGGGCATGGACGACAGCAAGACCTACTATGAGAAGGGCCAGCTCACCTTCCCCGTGGCCGATACCTGCGTCCTGACCGACGACGCTGATTTTGAGCACCCCGGTCAGACCACCCCCGCCAGCGACCTGCCCAAGCTCCTGGCCCAGGACGATATCTACGGCTTCAATCCCCAGAGCACCACCGTCACCCTGAAAAACAGCCAGATCACCGCGATCTACCGCGGCTTCCTGCCCTGATCGCGTCCCGATCATCCGGCCGAGTGGCCCCTTGCCCCTGCCGCTCTTCTCTCCCCCCCATCCTTTTGAAAATTTTTTCGGGAAATTTTCAAAAAAGGCTTGCAATTTCCCGCAACCCGTGCTATTCTATCCAAGCTGACTGTTGCAGACGCGACGGTCGATGGCAATGTCCGGGTGTGGCGAAGTTTGGTATCGCGCTTGAATGGGGTTCAAGAGGCCTTGAGTTCGAATCTCAACACTCGGACCAAAAAGTTCCGAAGCCGTTTTGCTTGAATGGGGTTCAAGAGGCCTTGAGTTCGAATCTCAACACTCGGACCAAAAAGTTCCGAAGCCGTTTTGGCTTCGGAACTTTTTTTGTTACCTGCTTTATGCTATAATAGAAAAAAATCATCCGTTTTATGACTGGAAGAGGCTACATTTTAGGCTATCCATTGAAATTATTATGTTTATGTACTGAACTGAAGGGTTCTAACTTCAATATACGAATTCTATACGCTTTCCTTCCGGATGGTGCTCCCATTTTGCTGGTAGGTTTTGGGGAACGCAGCGGAAAACGGGTTTCTTCTTACGAATCTTATATTCCTGTCGCCAAAGAACGTCTGAAGCATATTTTGGAGGCGTGAAATCATGAAAAATAAAAACAATATGTTTGAGCTGCTCACTGCTCTATCGGATGACCTTTCTGCGGAGGATCTTCGTCTTGCTGCGATTGCATCTGATCTGGCTGTGCAGCTCACGGCCAAACGAATCGAACTCGGCCTGACACAA
>SFHQ01000075.1 GCA_004556345.1 Clostridiales bacterium
CCGGTCTGGTGGCACTTGGCACCGCAGACCACGATGCCGTCGGGACGGCGCTCCACAACATGAACGTACATGTCGGGATCAGCCTGCTGGCTGGGCGCCTTGGAGCGGTCACCCTTGGGATCGGTCATGGCACCGTCCACAGTCAGGTCGTTATCCTGGACATAGGTCAGGAACTTCTTGAAGTTCTCGTGATAGTGGGTGCCGTACTTCTCGTCGATCTCATAGGTGGTGGAGAACACGGCGTTGAAGGCATCCATGCCCACGCAGCGCTGGAAGCAGGAAGCAGTCTTCTGGCCCAGCAGGCGCTGCATCTTGACCTTGTTCATCAGATCCTCGGTGGACTGGTGCAGGTGGGTGAAGCGGTTGATGGTGTGGCCGGTGAGGCTGGACTTCACGGTCATCAGGTCCGCGTACTGGGGATCCTGAGCCAGAGCGTAGGTCATGGCCACGCAGTTGATGGAGGGGCGGATCATGGGGTGATCCACCCAGTTGTCGATCTTCTCGCCGAACATGTACACGCGGGTGTTCAGCTTGCGCAGGCTGTCAATGTACTCCTGTGCGGTCATCAGTGCCATTTCTTTTCCTCCTCGTTTTGTTGGGGGTCTTTGATTTAGTCGTTGGCCAGGCCCATCAGCTCATCACGGAAGATGCGCTCGTCCATGAGCTTCAGGTCCTCGGCGATCTTGGGCATGAACTCCATCTGGTCCAGGACCTGGGTCTGGAGGTCGATGCCGGGGGCGATCTCGATCAGGGTCACGCCCTCGGGACGCAGCTCGAACACGGCACGCTCAGTGATGTACAGAACGGGCTGGTGCACCTTGTTGGCGTAAATGCCGGAGAAGGTGATGTGCTCGACCTGGTTGACAAACTTCTTCTTGGCGCCTTCCTGGGTGATGACCAGCTTGCCATCCACGCAGTCGGTCTTCAGGCCCTTGGCGGTGAAGGTGCCACAGTAGACCACCTTCTTGGCGTTCTGAGTGATATCGATGAAGCCGCCGGCACCGGCCAGGCGAGTGCCGAACTTGGACACGTTCAGGTCGCCGTTGGGAGCGGTCTCGGCCAGGCCCAGGAATGCCACATCCAAGCCGCCGCCCTGATAGAAGTCGAACTGGACATTGTGGTCCAGAATGGCCATGGAGTTGGCGGCCGCGCCGAACTGGGTGCCGCCGTAAGGCACACCGGCAATGGAGCCGGCCTCCACGGTCAGGGTCATCTTGTCGGAGATACCCTCCTCAGCGGCCACGTTGGCGATCTTTTCGGGAGCGCCGGTACCCAGGTTCACGATGGCGTCCTGGGGCAGCTCCATGGCTGCGCGGCGGGCGATGATCTTCTTGGCGTCCAGGGGAATGGGGGGGATGGCATCCACGGGAATGCGGAACTCGCCGGTCAGTGCGCCGTCGTAAGGCATACCCAGGCACTGCATGTTGTCCTCAACAGAGCCTACCACAATGGCGTCCACATAGATACCGGGAATTTTGACCAGCTTGGGATCCAGAGAGCCGCCCTGAACGATCTTCTCGACCTGGACGATGACCTTACCGCCGGAGTTCTTGGTGGCCTGGGCCTGGGCGGTGACATCCAGGGGGCCGATCTCGCGGTGGACGGTGCAGTTGCCGTACTCATCCGCATAGGAGCCGCGGAGGAAGCACACGTTGATGGGGAAGCCCTTGTACAGCAGGCGCTCCTCACCCTCGATATTCACCAGCTTTACCAGGTCTTCCTTGGTGCACTCGTTCAGCTTGCCGCCGCCGTTGCGGGGGTCGGCGAAGGTATACAGGCCCACATGGGTGATGGTGCCGATGTTGTGGGCGGCGATGTCGCGGTACATGTGGGTGATGACGCCCTGGGGCAGATTATAGGCCTCGATCTTGTTCGCCAAAGCCAAGTCGCCCAGCTTGGGGGCGCGGTCCCAGTGGCCGCCGACAACACGCTTGACCATGCCCTCATGGCCGTAGTGGTCGCCGCCGGTACCGTCCCGGTGGCCCTGACCGGCCGCGAAGAACAGCGTCAGATCACGGGGATGACCGGTCTCCAGGAACCGGTTTTCCAGAGCGATAGACAGTGCCTCGGGGCAGGCACAGCTAACGAAGCCGCCGGTGGAGATGGTATCGCCGTCGTTGACCATCAGAGCCGCTTCTTCAGCAGTAATCACACGAACTTTCTTCATGCTTGACTTCCCTCTTTATATATGTATTTTTATGGGATGCTTACTTGTTCTGGAAGTGCTTTTCCTTGCGCTTCTCCAGGAAAGCACTCATGCCTTCCTTCTGGTCGGCGGTGGCGAAGCACATGGCGAACAGCTCGTTCTCCAGGGC